>JBKECB010000019.1:0-50908 GCA_047974165.1 Lactovum sp. | reverse complement strand
AATTCTATTAATATTTCCAGCTTTAGCTTAAAAAATACCTGAAAACTGTAACATTAAACTTATCCTATTTTGATTATAAATTTTCATACCCAACTTTTGAGACATTAAAACTTTACAATTATTTTTTGTTTTATCTGAGAGATACAGATAATCCTCTATTTCTTTAGTATCGTATGTAGAATATTTCGACATTGAGATTTCTATCTTATCTAGATTTTTTAAAATTTCAACATAGCTTATCAGATCCTGATAGTTTTTATCTTCTTTGATTCTTTTAAATATTCTGAAATATAGGATTTCGTCATACTCTTCTCTTCTACTTCAACAGTAAGCCTTTTTTGATAAATGGGTAACGAAAAACTGTTCAAGACTAAATAAATAATCTCTGATTTACAATCTCTAAAAGAGGATGAGTCAAAAGTCATGATATAAATATCTGTTCCATTTTCTTTTTCTCTTTTATTAAATTTTATTTGTTCCTTACTTTCATTTTTCTCAGATTTACCAAAGTAGCCCATTCCTTTAGTAATCTCACCATTTTCTAGATCATAAGAGACAAACTTAAAGACCCCAATTAACTTTTCTATCTCACCGTATTTTAAATAAAAAAACATCTCTTATTTTGAAAGAGATGTTTATAAAATGATTCGGGCGGGATTCGAACCCGCGACAACTCGCTTAGAAGGCGAGTGCTCTATCCAGCTGAGCTACCGAACCTTAATTGACTCACTAAGGTGAGTCGTAAGTATCTGTTGTTAAGTCTTCGGAGTTGAAGTCCTCGCTACGATAAGCATAACTTGATGAACTAGAACTTGAAGAACTAAAGCTAGATGCTGTATCGTTTGGATCAGTGACTGGTCCTACAACCTCAACAGCTGTCCCAAGAATTGAGATATAAATATCTGAGTTTTCTTCTGTAATCTCTACAAAAGATCCATCTGCATTGACACCCATAACTTTAATTGTTTCACCTTCTGTAATCGTTGCCGAAGGAAGATAATAGCCAGGTGCTTCTGTCTCAAAGTAATTTTCATAAGTAATTACATTTGAATCAATCTCAGTGATTATTTCTTGTCCTAAAGAAAGTTTCATAGAGTTTTGAATGGCAAGTAACGTCTCCTCAGGTGTAAACTGATACGAAATACCGTCCACCATATCTCCTACTCCTTGATACTGGATAGAGACAATCTTTTTGAAACAGTTTCTATAAGCTAATAAAGATTGAAAATTATCTGTGCTGACTTGGATATTTGTCCTCACATCACTACTTACATCATCTAAAAACTTCTGATACTGACTCATATTATCCATATCGAAGAGCTTGACCATCAGCTGAGTAATAACCTCACGTTGAGCAGCAATACGTCCATAATCACCATTTAAACGATGATGACGATCGCGTGAATAAACTAAGGCTTGTTCACCATTGATATGCTGCTGGCCTGGAGCAATTGTCTCTGTATAGGCTGGCTCAGTATCTGAGATATAAATCGTCCCTTCAGGATAAGCGTTATCAGGTGTTGCAATCCAGTTTGCAGGATCGTTGTAAACATCGATACCACCAACATCATCAACAAGCTTAACCAAACCATTCATATTAATTGCAATAAAGTTATCAAGACTTATCCCAGCTTGAGAAGAAATTGTTGCCATCGCCCATTGAGCGGCACCAGTAATTCCATCTGCATTATAACCACTTGGATAGGCCGCATTCATTTTTTGAGTAGACTCGATTACCCCTTCTGCATCTAAAATATTTGCCATGGTATCACGCTCCATAGAAAACATTGTCGATGTTTCGGTTTCAGGATTTAAAGTTAAGATAATCATAGAATCAGAATTTCCTGCCCATGACTCTTCACCACCACGACTGGTATCTCCAGTGTCTACTCCCATCAAAAGAATTGTCAAAGGCTCAGTTTCATTAATCGTGACCTCTTCTTGACCAATATCTGTATAAGTTGCTTCTAAAGTCTTTGAGGCTGAATTCCAAATCGTTGTTGCATAAACTACAGCCGTTATACTGATGACTAAGACAAGTGCTAGAAACATCAAGAGTGATTTCATCCAGACTTTCATTTTTCTATTATCTCAAAAGTTTGCAAACTTATCAAGTAAAAACTATGAATATTTCAAAAAAATTTAAAAATACTTAATTTTTAGATAGTTTCTATTCAAAAAGCAACTTTATTTCAAAAGTTGCTTTTATTATATTAAAGTTCTACAAGTTCACCTGATTTTAGATAAACAATCCATTCACAAACATTTTTAGCAAAATCACCCACACGCTCCAAGTGCATCAGAGTAAGGATATAATCTTTCCCAACTTCAACAAGGTCTAAATCTTCTCTCATCGCTGACAAAACTGCTCGTTGAATATCTGCAGCCAGTGCTTCAACTTTATCATCTTGTTTAACAATTTCACGAGCGCGCTCCTCATCACCTTGTATATAAGCATTTAAGGCAGCATCAAACATCATCTTAACTTTTTCACCGACCTTAGAAATATCTGCCTCTACTCCTAATAAAGAAGTTTCTTCAGAAATATTTTTAAGAGCCTTGGCAATTGCTGCAGCATGGTCTGCTGCACGTTCTAAATCACTTGATGCTTTCAAAACTGTAATGATTGTTCTCAAATCACTTGATACCGGTTGCTGAAGAGCAATCATTTCAAAAGATTTAATTTCAAGCTTCACTTCAAGCTCATTAATCTCTTGGTCTCTTTCGATAATTTCATCTGCCAAATCATAATCACGACTGACAAAAGCACGAACAGCCTTGTTAAACTGAGCTGAAACTTGTGTCCCCATTGAGTAAAATTGATTATGTAGCTTATTTAATTCTTCTTCAAATTGTGTTCTTAACATTTTTTTCCTTTCTTACTTTTCGTAAGTTTTTTATCCAAATTTTCCTGAAACATATTCTTCTGTTTCTTTTTGTTGTGGGTTCAAAAATATTGACTTTGTCTTGTCATATTCAATCACTTTACCCATTAAAAGAAAAGCTGTTCTATCTGAAATACGGCTGGCTTGTTGCATATTATGTGTCACCATGATGATTGTATACTGATTTTTAAGCTCAAGTAACACTTCTTCAATCTTCCCTGCAGAAATAGGGTCAAGAGCTGAAGTTGCCTCATCCAGAAGTAAAATATCTGGATTAACAGCCAAGGCTCTAGCAATACATACTCGTTGCTGCTGTCCTCCTGAAAGTCCTAAGGCTGAACTATGAAGGCTATCTTTCACCTCATCCCAAATATTTGCAGACTTTAATGAAGTCTCTACAGTCTCATCTAAAAGTGCCTTATCTCTCACACCTTTTAATCTCAAGCCATAAATAACATTTTCATAAATGGAAAATGGAAATGGATTCGGCTGTTGAAAGACCATTCCGATATCTTTTCGTAAATCTACTGCATCAGTATTTGGACTATAGATATTTTGATTTTTATAGCTAATACTTCCTGTAATATTTACAACTGGAATCAAGTCATTCATACGATTAATACAGCGAAGGAGTGTTGACTTCCCACATCCAGATGGGCCTATCAAAGCTGAGATTTCATTCTTATAAAAATCTAAGCTAATATCAAATAAGGCTTGCTTATTTCCATAAAATAAGGAAAGATCATTAACAGTAAGAATGGGACTTTTCTCTTTCTTTTTAATTTCTTCTTGCATTATTAACCAAACCTTCCTGAGACATAATCTTCTGTTGTTTGACATTGTGGGCTTGTAAAGACCTTTGATGTTTCATCATATTCAATGACATTTCCAGTATAGAAAAAGGCAGTATAATCACTCACACGACTGGCTTGCTGCATATTATGTGTAACAATCGCAATTGTAAACTCCTTTTTCAACTCCTGCATGGTCTCCTCAATTTGCATAGTACTGATTGGATCAAGAGCTGAGGCTGGCTCATCCATTAGTAAAATGTCAGGTTTGACAGATAAAGTACGTGCAATACAAAGACGCTGAGCCTGTCCTCCTGAGATTGACAAGGCTGATTTCTGTAAATCATCCTTGACCTGCTCCCAGAGTGCTGCTTGTTTGAGTGAAGTTTCAACGATCTCATCTAATATCGCTTTTTTTCGAATACCTGCCTGACGATGAGGAAAGGCAATATTTTCATAAATAGACTTTGCAAAGGGGTTTGGTCGTTGAAAGACCATCCCGATACGTCGACGTACTTCATAGACATTGACATTTTTAGCATTGATATCAACACCTTCATACATAATTTCACCTGTTACCTTAGCTGTATCGATGGTATCATTCATTCGATTTAGCGCTCTTAGATAAGTCGACTTTCCACAGCCTGATGGACCAATCAATGCTGTAATTTTATTTTCTTGGAACTGAAGGTCAATTCCTTTAATTGCCTCTTTTTTGCCATAAAAAACATGTAAGTTATTTGTATAGAGGACATTATTATTTTCAAATTGAATCAGATGACGCTCATCCCAATTATAGGTTACCATTTATTTCCTCCTTTAAACTGCTGATGTTAGCTTTTTATGAATCATACCACCAATAAATCGAGCAGTCAGATTAAAAATCAAGACAAAGATAATTAATACTGCTCCTGAAGCTGCTGAAATAGCCGCTCCATCAGGTAAAGGTGCTTCAGTATTAATTGCCCAAATATGAACTGCCAAACTTTCTGAAGTTCTAAACAAACCAACTGGACTATTATTTGAAAAGATATTCCAGTTTGACCAATCTAGTGGCATAATTGTTGACGATCCTGCTGTATAAATCAAGGCTGCTGCTTCGCCAAAAACACGTCCTGCTGAGAGGATAACACCTGTTACAATCCCAGGAATAGCTTCTGGAATCACAACATGAATTACTGTCTCCCATCGTGATAATCCCAAAGCTAAGCCTCCTTCACGTTGGATCTGCTGTACAGAGCGAAGAGATTGCTCAACATTTCGAGTCATCAAAGGAAGATTAAAGACCGTTAGAGCCATTGCACCCGCAATTACTGAGTAGCCGATTTTAAACTGCTGAACAAATAAAATCATCCCAAATAAACCAACAACGATTGAAGGAAGAGAGCTTAGAATTTCAATAGCTGTACGTACAATATTTGTAAATATTGACTTTTGGTTGGCATACTCTGAAAGGTAAATGCCAGCTCCCAATGACAGTGGAAAGCTAATCATCAAGGTTAAAATAAGCAAGTAAAAAGAGTTCCAAAGTTGATCTCTAATCCCACCACCTTCTAAAAATACTTGAGATGGTGAGCTGATAAATTCCCAGGAGACATGAGGCAAGCCACCTATCAAAATGTAAAGTAATAAAAAACTGAGAATGATAACAATAATCGCAGATACTACATAAAGAATAACTGTGGCTATCTTATCTATTTTCTTTGCATTCATATTTTCAAACTCCTTCTATTATTTATTATTTAAGCTTCCTTTAGAAGCAATCCATCGCATCGCCATATTAAAAAACAATGCCATGATAAGGAGTAAGAGAGCAAGTGACCAGAGTGAATTTAAAGAAAGACCTGGTGTCGCATTCCCCATTTGTGACGTCAAGACAGAAGTCAAGGTTGAAGCAGGCTTAATCAAACTCGTTGGCATTACAAGTGCTCCCCCAATCACCATCTGAACTGCTAGTGCTTCACCAAAAGCACGTGCCATCCCAAAAATAACTGCTGTCAAAATCCCTGGCGTTGCAGCACGTAAGAGAACACGCCAGATTGTTTGCCAACGTGTCGCACCAAGTCCTAATGACGCCTCCTTATAAAAACGGGGAACTGCACGCATCGCATCCACTGTCATAGAGGTTACTGTTGGTAATATCATGACAAATAAAACAAAAACTCCTGCTAAAATACCGTAACCTGATCCACCAAAAGATTTTCTGATAAATGGGACAACAACCTCTAGTCCAATAAATCCATAAACAACAGATGGTATTCCTACCAAAAGCTCAATTACAGGCTGTAAAATCTTACGACCATACTTAGGTGAAATTTCTGTCATGAAAATCCCTGCCCCAATTGCTACAGGTGCAGCAAGTAAAGCAGATAGTAAAGTAACTAAAAGTGAGCCTGTAAACATTGGAAGGGCTCCAACTTGTGGACTTCCATCTGGTGAGGCAAGCAATGGATGCCAAGCCTGCCCTAGTAAAAATGAAAAAACATTGACACCATCTTGAAAGAAAGTCATCAATCCTTTTTGTGTGACAAAAAATAAAATAGCTGCTACAACAATAATAATAATAGACATACAGAAAATACTGATTGATTTTCCAAAAATTTCTCGTCTAGAATTTTTATTTGTAGCAAGAAGCTCTACTTTTGCTCCTTTTTTCTCCATCATTCCTCCAATTAAAATATATTATTTCCTATTATAACTTAAATAAGGTGAAAAGCATATAGTAATCCACCATATACTTTTCAATCTTTTTATTTTTCAGTCCAAGTTCCATCTACTGTACGTTCACCCTTCATATCTTCTGTTGAGATAAAGCCTAAGCCATGAAGATTTGTTTTATTTGATTTGACATAGTCAATAAAAGCAACAGTTGTTTCATCTGGATCAGCCGCTGTATACATATGCTCATAGCCCCAAATCTTCCATGAATTATCCATCACGTTTTTATCAATTGCTTGAGTTGCTGATTCTTCTCCTATAAATTGGATTGGCATTTTTGAAACGCCTTCTAATACAGCACCAGCAAAGGAGACATAAGAAATTGAGCCTGGAGTTGATGCAACTGCTTTTGCTGCTGCTCCTGTTGAATCTTGAGTAGCTGCTGAAGCAAGTTCGGTCCCTTTATTTAAGCCATAACGGTCAAAGAGAGCACGAGTTCCAGAACCTTCCGTACGTCCGATAATAGTTATTTCTTCGTCAGGTCCACCAACTTTTTTCCAATTTGTTATCTTTCCTGAGAAGATATCAATCAACTCTTCTTGTGTCAATAATTTTACCTTTTTGGTAATCTCGCTATTAACAATAGGTGCAACCCCAACAACAGCCACTTGATGATCTTTCAACTTGCTAGCATCAATTCCTGACTTTTCTTCAGCAAAGATATCTGAATTACCAATCTGGAAAGAGCCATTTGACACTGATGTCAATCCTGCACCCGAGCCACCAGGCTGTACTGTAATACTTACCTCAGGATTTTCTGTCATAAACTCCTGAGCACCTTGAGTGACCAAAGGTTGAAGAGCTGTTGAACCACCAGCTACAATTTTTGTCGTTGTTTTTGTCCCTGAAGAGCCACAAGCTGAAAGTACCAGCAAGGCAGTCAGAGATAATAAACTTAAAAGTAATTTCTTTTTCATTTTAAATTCCTCCATCGGATTTTATATTACATACTTATCATATCATGGAAAGTTAAAAATAAAAGTAAACAGTTTGTAAATATAAAATCTGTCATTTCTCATTCTTTTTGTTAAAATTAAAAAATGAAGAAAATTTTAATTGCCGATGACGATCCTGCCATTCGAACTCTTTTAAATTTCCATTTTAAAAAGAATAATTTTGAGGTAAAATTAGCAACAGATGGAGCTGAAGCTTTGGATTACAGCTTAAAAGAGTCCTTTGATCTTCTTATTTTAGATGTGATGATGCCAGAACTTTCAGGTATTGAATTAACAGAGAAGATTCGCTCTCAGAAAAATTTTGTTCCAATCCTAATTTTGACTGCCAGAGATGATGAAGAGATGCGTTTATCTGGACTAACTTTAGGAGCAGATGATTATATCGATAAAACAACGGCAATCCAAGAAATCATATTAAGAGCCAAAGGACTTATTCGTCGTAATCAGTCTTATCAAGCAAAGACAGAGGAAATTTTTAAAAGTGGAGTACTTAAGATTGACTTTAAAAAGAAAAAAGTTTTTTTAGAGGCCAAAGAAATACAGCTTACCAAACGTGAATTTGAAATTTTAGACTTTTTAGTTCAAAGAAAAGGAGAGGTTGTCAGCCGTGATTTACTCCTCCATTCTTTTTGGGGAGTGACAAATACAGAAGTTGAAACACGAACAATAGATGTCCTAGTGGGTCGACTTAGAAGAAAGTTAAACAATGCCTTTATCAAATCTGAAAGGGGAATTGGTTATCGATTTGATGATTATTTTAAAAAATAAATGGAAAAGTTTTTTAGGACTTAGTATTTTTAGTCTTCTCTTTCTCTACCTTTCTTTTTTTCTCATACAAGAAAATAAAATTAAAAAAGAAGGACAGCAACTTTCTCAAGAACTCAGTCAATTTGTAACTATTCCTGCTCAATACTATCCTGAGTCTATCCAGATTATAAATAAAAATCAACAGACGCAGGCAATTAAAGCAATTGAAAATGGTGCAAGCTATGGCCAAGAATTCTCTAATCAGAAACTCTTAATCACTCGAGCAGTATATGATAAAGACCAACTTCTTTATTATATTTCCATTGAAAGACAGATTTCTTCAAATTTTAGTCTCTTTCTTTTACTCAGTCTTTTCTTTTTCTTTTTTTATAGCTATACTTTTTCTCTTCTTTGGAAGACAAGTCAGCTAGAGATAAACTCAAAGCTTAAAAAAGAGGAGGTAAAAAATCAAGTTTTTCAAGATGAAAATACCTCATTCATTCATCTTTTTGACTTCCCACTTTTCATTTTAAATTCCAAAGGAAAGATTATTTCTTCTAACCTTTGTTTTCAAAAAAAATTTACTTCTTATACTGATATTAGTGACTTTAGTGATAATATTTATTTTTCTAACTTTCTTATACGACAAATGTTAAATAAAAAAAAGGCTGAAAAAAAGATTTATTTTAATCAACTTTCATCTTACTTCTTCGTCTCTTTTCATCCTTTAAAGGAAAATTATTTTTTAAGTTTGAGAGATATCAGCTCAGAAGAAAAAATCCTAAATTCTCAAAAAGAATTAATCGCCAATATTTCACATGAACTTAAAACCCCTCTTAGCTCTATTCATGGATTTTCTGATCTTCTAAGAAATGAAGAACTTACAGCAAAAGAAAGACAGACTTTTTCTCAGTTAATTCATCAAGAAACTGAACGCTTACTGGATTTAGTCGCTGATATTTTACTCCTTACTCGTAAGCCCCAAAAGCGAGAGAAAGAAGAGTTTGAGCCTTCTCTTTTAATCAAGGAAATATTAGGAAAATTAAATCCGACTCTTTCCCAAAAAGAACTTCAAATTCAAGCCTCTTTAGCTCAAGGTAAATTTATTACTGATAGGAAAAGTCTTTATATTATTTTAAAAAATTTAATCGAAAATGCTATTTTTTATACAGAAAATCAAGCTAAAATTCAGCTTAGTCTTGATCTTTCAGAAAAAGATGAGCTTATTTTTTCCATTTCTAATCCTGGACAGTTAACAGAGATTGAAAAAGAACGCTTATTTGAACGTTTCTTTAGAGGGAAATCTTCTGGAAAAGTAAATCCATATGGGACAGGACTTGGTCTTTCTATTGTTCAAAAAAATATCCAAGAACTTTCAGCCTCACTTTTATTTGAGAGTAAGGAAAATAAAGTTAAGTTCCAAGTTACTATCCCTCAATATCTAAACAAAAAATAAAAAAGAATTACCGTGTTTGGTAATTCTTTAATTGACGATTGACATCGCGATTGATATCTTTTTGTTTGATAGACTGACGTTTGTCATAGCTATGCTTCCCTTTTGCAAGTCCCATCAACACCTTTGCAAAGCCATTTTTCAAATAAACTTTAAGTGGAATAAAAGTCATTCCTTTATCTTGAAGAGCCTTTTCTATCTTAAGAATTTCTTTTTTATGTAAGAGTAACTTTCGATGACGTACTTCTTCATGGTTAAATATATTTCCCTGCGCATACTCGGCAATATGAACACCCGATAGCCAAGCTTCATTATTCCTTATTCGAGCAAATCCGTCACGGAGTTGAATCTTACTGGCACGGATAGATTTAATCTCTGTACCTGTCAGGACAATGCCAGCCTCAAAAGTTTCAGTAATTATATAGTCATGACTGGCTTTTTTATTTTGCGCCAAAGGCTTGTCTTCAACTTTTTTTACTTGCTTTATCATCTGTCCTCCTATTTTTTTCTTTTTTGCTGTTTTTTCGCAATCTTTTTATAAAATGCCTGTTTGTTTTTCTTTTTTCTCTTAGAAAATTCTTGAGATTGTGGAGAAGCTCGTCTTCTTTCTTTTTTCTTTTTCTCAATATTTACTCGCTTTTCAAAGACATCTAAATCTGACTTTATATATTCAAAGTCAATCTCTCCTGTTACTTTATTAGCAGCTGTAACTTTTATTCTTATAGATTGACCAATCCTAAAAGTAAGACCTGTCTTATCTGAACGAAGGGTTAAGTTACGTTCATTGTAAACTAAATATTCTTTTTTAAAGTTTTGAAGATGAATTAAGCCTTCAACCGTATTTTCTAATTCCACAAAAAGTCCAAAATTTGTCAGACTTGAAACAATTCCTTCAAATTCTTCTCCAATAAAAGCTGACATATACTCTGCTTTTTTCATTTTTTCAACTTCTCGCTCTGCTTCAACAGCTCGACGTTCTCGACTTGAGGAATGTTGCGCAATATCTGAAATTTTAGACTCCCAAAACTCAGACATCATCTCCTGATCTTTTTCTTGATAGTCTGTAATCAAGCGATGAGCTAATAAATCAGGATAGCGGCGAATTGGGCTAGTAAAGTGACTGTAAAAATCTGCTGCTAAACCAAAATGTCCGAGCTCTTCAGCTGCATATCTAGCTTGCTGCATTGAGCGTAACATTAATTTCGATAAAACAGGCTCATAAGTTTGTCCTATAATTTTTCGACTAAATTCTTGTAATTCTTTTTGTCCAATATTTGCTGCTCTCATAGGAATTGTCAAGCCAAAAGAACTTGCCAAATCAATAAAAGCCTGAACTTTTTCAACTTTAGGTGACTCATGAACACGATAAATGAAAGGAAGATGACGGCGATTATAATACTCAGCAACTGTTTCATTAGCTGCTAGCATAAAAGATTCAATCATGCGTTCAGCTAAGCCACGTTCACGCTTAATAATATCAAAGGCAAGGCCATTTTCATCTACAAGAATTTTAGATTCATTTTCAGCAAACTCAAGAGCACCACGCTGTCGGCGCATTCTTTCTAAAATTTTATGTAATTTTAGTGCATAACTGACAGAGTCAGCGATTTTGTCAAACTTTTTTAAAACTTGCTCATCAGCTGAAAACATCAAATTAACATCCGCATAAGTCATCCGATAAGTTGTCTTAATAACAGAGCTTACGATACGTTGATTTACAACACGACCTTCTCTTGTAATTTCCATAATACAAGATTTTGTCAAACGATCTACTTGAGGATTGAGAGAGCAAATCCCGTTAGATAACACTTCAGGAAGCATTGGAACCACACGGTCTGTCACATAAACAGAAGTCCCACGCTCAAACGCTTCCTTATCCAAAGCCGTCCCATACTTAACATAGTGTGACACATCGGCAATATGAACACCCAACTCATAATTTCCACTCTCAAGAACTTTCACATGAATGGCGTCATCTAAATCTTTTGCATCTATCCCATCAATGGTATAAGTAATTTCAGCTCTAAAATCTTCACGATTTTTTAAGTCTTCGACACTAATTTCCTCTGAAATTTCTAAAAGCTCTTTTTCTAGCTCTTCCGGAAAGTCAGACTTTATTCCTTTTGTTTCCAGAATCTCTAATACATCAATTCCTTTCTCAGCTTTTTGACCAATAATTTTTGTAATCAAACAAACAATTGTATCAGGATGTTCTTCATTAGGAAATTCTAAAATATCTGCTGCAACAACTTCTCCTTCATTTGCTTTTAATCCTTTATCTGATACGAGAATTTTCCAATTCATTTTCTTATCTCGACTTTTTATCTTACCAATAAAAGTATCTATAATTTCAGGAAAGAAAGAACCTACAATCTTTTCATATGCATGAGATTTTATCTGAGTAACCTTTCCTTCAGCAGAGGTTGCAGCAAGTGGATTTGCAGGCTTTGAGATAATTATACTCACCTCATCTCCTTCCATCGCTGACATTGTATTTCCTTTTCCGATAAATATATCCGGTTCATTAGGGTCAACTGTAACAAATCCAAAACCTGAAGTATTAGAACGAAAAGTTCCTATTATTTCTGGATTTAAATGATGAAGAGCAATTGTTCCAAGTTCTGTAAAGTCAATTAAAGCTTCTGATTCCATAACTGCCAAAACTTTTACAAGTTCACGAAAATCCTTAGCTCCAGTTAAGCCAAGATCTTCTGCCATTTCTTTTGTCGTTACTGACATTTTTCTTTTTTGACGTAAATAATTTAAAATCTTTTTTTTCATCTTTTCACCACTTTTTAATCAGAAAAGAGCTGTTTCCAGCTCTTCTTATTGACTTGATAGTATAACGAGCACAAAGGCAACAAACATCCAAATACCGATCATAATAGCTGTAAAGGTCTGCATCACTGCCTCAAAACCTCTCGCTTTATGACGTTCAAACAAATCATCTGATCCACCTGAACCTGAGAAAAGACCAGCCGTTCCATCTGTTCGTGACGGTTGAATAAGTATTGCAAGAACAATAATAAAAGAAAGGACTAGCAACGCAATTATAAGCGCATCATATATTAATTTCTCCATAAGTTAATATATTATAACATATTTATTGAAAAAGATAAAATTTAAGATTAGCTTTATTAAAAAAGATTCTAAAGAAAGAAAATTTTCTAGTATTTCAACCTTTACCAGAAGTTAAGTAATTTTAGTAAGCTGTCTAAATTTTCTCCAAAGTTGCTCAAAGGGCTTCATTAAAATAAGCATAAAGAAAAAGTTACCTATTGCATGCATAAAATCAAATGAAATTCCTGCTCCATAATAAGCCCAGAAGAAATTTATTTTAAAAATAAAAACTTCACATAACGAAATAATAAAACCATAAAGTATACCAAAGAGAAAGGCTATTAGTATTTGTGAAATTAATTTTTTTAAGATATCTATTTTAATCAGAAAATAATAAATTAGAAGGATAGCACTATAAGTTAACATCTGTTCAAAAATCCAATAGCCCATCCCTAAATAAAGGCCTGTTGCAACTACCATGAGATTAGCAACAATCAGTGCATCTGAAAGTCCCCAATAAAAACAAATTAAAAGAAGGATTGTTGTAGTTGGACTCACATTTGGCAGCCAACTAAAGCTCAGACGACCAACAACACAAAAGGCAGAAAACAAACCCAAGCTTGCTAAATGCTTAGCTGTAAAAAAATTAGAATTTCGAGATATAGAACTCAATTTCATCGCCTTCTTTCAACTCAACATCTGCTGCACCAACAGCTGAGTCTTCTCCATTTACTTTAAACATTAAGTAAGCATTATTTTGGGTATCTGATTTTAAATTACCGATTGAATTAATAAATCCATCTGTCTCATCAACTTCAAACTCTGATTTGACAAAGTCAAGAAGATTTGTTCCCTCTTCTGCACTATAACTCTCTTTCTTATCTTCCATGATAATTTGAAATGAGACCTTACTAATTTTTTCTGACTGACTCACTGAAGAGCTTGTATCGGTTGTTGACGTATTTGAGCATGCCATCAGAGTCATAGACAAGATAACCGTTGCGAATATAAATACTATTTTTTTTAATTTTTCCATTTTTCCTCTTTTCTTTTAAGTAAGAGCCAAAAAGGCTCAGTATCAAAAGAGCCTTAGTTTATGAAAATTAATATCTATCATCTTCATAAGCAAAACACCCTTGATAAGTTTGCTTGCATTAATAAATAAAGATCTGACTTAGCCTTAGGCCATACAGTTGATAAGGACAGTTGAGGATTCACACCTCATTCCATATTTAAAAATGTTAGTTTATTTATTTTTATTGATTTGCCCAGTCTGCTGGGTAGGTAACATAGACAAACCGGGCTTTATCTTCAACTGAAAATTGTATCGAACTTCCTTTTGGAATTAAGACAAGTTCGCCAGCATTGACAGTATGTACACGTCCATCGATTATAATTTCAAGAATCCCCTCAATCACATAATCAATCTCATCGTAATCAAGATACCAAGAAAAAGTTGTCGCTTCCATATACATCAAGCCTGCCCCAAGGCGAGGACTTTCTGACAGGTCAAATAAATCCTTACAGTATACTTTATCATTTGAATTTCCTGTGTCAAGTCGATCTTTTTCCTCTACTTCTAATTTAGGAAGAGCAACTTTAATAATGCCACTCGGATCTTTTTTTAATTCTGGAGGAAATTTCTCAAAGACAAGCTTACGTACAAGACTTTCAACAAGTTCACGATTAATTTCACTCATTATGCACTTCCTTTCACTTTCGAACTCGTTTTATCCTTTTTTCCAAGCATTCTATTTGCCATTATTTGAGCAACAAAAATTGCTGTAATCCCTGCAACAAGTTTGCTAACAATCATAGGAAAAATCATTTCTTTATTCACTCCAGCTGTAAAGCCTAGATGATCACCAAAGACAAAGGCTGCTGACACTGCAAAAGCAACATTTAAAATTTTACCACGATTATCCATATCTTTCATCATTTGAAAAGTTGGGATATTATTTGCCAATGTTGCAATCATACCTGCAGCTGCAACATCATTCATGCCTAAGAAATGTCCAGCTTTCATTAATGGTTTTGAAAAAACTTTTGTGATAATAAAAACAAGAACATATGCACCTGCTAATGTCACGGCGATTGTACCAACTATTGTAAAACCTTCATTGATATCTGCGATATTTTTTATAGGTTTGAATCCAATAAGAATATCCATCGCACCTAGTACAAGCCCAGTAATAGCGACAGCTACAACACCTTTTCCAAACCAATCAAAACCTGTCGTCATCTTATCTGGGATAAACTGTAGACCAAGCATAATCAAGACAGCAACAATAACAATAGGAACAAGGTTTGCTAAAATTGTCATCAGGGGCAATCCCATCACAAGTCCACCTACAAAAACACCAATTGGAATTGTAACCATACCACTCAATACTCCAGTTGCAAGATATTTTTTATCTTCAGCTCGAATAATTCCTAAAGCAACAGGAATTGTAAAAACAATTGTTGGCCCCATCATTCCACCAAGAATAATCCCTGCAAAGTTACCTACTTCTGGATTTGAAGCCATCTCCATCGAAAGTGGGTAACCTCCCATATCCATAGCAAGTAATGTTGTTGCAAACATCGAAGGGTCTGCTCCCATTGCCTTGTAAAGAGGGACAACAACGGGAGAAAGTAAATCTTTTAAAACGGGAGCAAGGACAATAATTCCTACCATAGAAAGCGTTAATGCTCCCATCGCATTAATTCCATCTTCAAATTTTTCACCTAAACCAAATTTTCCTCCCAATATTCGGTCAACAGCACCAATTACCATAAAAATAACCATGATAATCATAATAATATGATTTATACTCATAAAATAATCTCCTTCATTTATTTTCTAGCATCAAATAACTTTGGATAAACTTACGATTCTTTAGAATTTTCTTCTTCTACATCAATCACTCCAACAATCATAGCATCAATAGGAACTTCTTCTTCTACTGCAAGTCTTGCACTTGATCCTGTTGTAACAAGAACTTTATCACCAATCCCTGCCCCTGTTCCAGAATCAGCAGCAATTAGAAAATCATTCAAAGGCTGTTCTTTTGAGTTTAATCTTTCTACAATCATAAATTTAAAACCTCGGAGTTTCTCATTTTTTCTTGTAGACCAAATATTACCTGTAACTTTACCCAAAATCATTTCTGGCCTCCTTTATAGAAATATCTCTTATTTTCTTTTTCAAGGCAATTTTCTAAATGCTTTGCTGATCGAATAAATTCAACACCATAACTCTCTAATTTTTCTAAAATCTCATCATATTTACGCCAAAGTCCAAATCGACTTGTTTTTTTAATATCTACAAGTTTATGTTCCCAAGCCAATATAAGCACTGTTTTCTTTTGCATCAAAAAACTAAGAATATGATAACTCAACTCATCCTCATCTATCGACTGCAAATTAGCAAGATAAGTTATTCTATTAAAATCTATCCAATTTAAAATAAGGACATCAGATTTTTCAGCACACTCTCTCCAACAAGTACTTTGAGGATAGCTATCCAGAATCTCTAAATATTCATCATTAAATGCTTCACGGCAAGGATTTAATGCAATTGTTATTTTCTGCTCCTCAACTAATTTTTTTTCTAATTTTATTTCTGATTCTGAAGAACTTTCTTCTCCAATTCTCTTCATCACCTCATTTACAATTTCTTGTATGAGTTGTTCTATTTGTTTATCTTTCATACTTTACCTCTCATCAAGAATAATTTCAGCACGCATTCCTTTAAAATAACCGCAGGCATTTGCTTCATCTGTATCAATATGCATATCTGCTGCAAATCCCTCTCTGGCACGGATAACAACATCTTCAAAAATAACAGGGCGTTTACCATTTACTTTAACTTTTACAATTTGACCATTCTTTACACCAAAATCCTTAGCTTCATCAAGTGACAAATGAATATGCCGTTGTGCAACAATTACCCCTTGATTTAATCGGCAGACATTTCCATTATTAACTAAAGTTACTTCCGGTGTCCCTTCCAAATTTCCACTTTCTCGAACAACTGCTTCAATCCCTAAAATCCGAAGGTCTGATAAAGACATCTCTACCTGACTTTCTGCTCTTGCTGGCCCTAAAATACTTACATTTTGGATAATTCCTTTTGGACCAACAACTGTCACACGTTCTTCACTTGCATACTGTCCTGGCTGAGAAAGCTGTTTCCTTGGCCTAAGTTGATAAGCTTTTCCAAATAACTGTTCGATAGCATCTTGCGAGAGATGGATATGCCGAGCAGACATTTCCACCTCTACAGTCGCTTGATTAAGATGAACTTTTTCTTGAACACGTTTTACAACTTCATCAATAATTTGCTCAATATTTTCCAAATTTCATCTCACTTTCTTTTTATTTATTTTTCAGTATCTACCTTTGGTAAAATATTTTCTACTTCAACATGAGGACGTGGAATCACATGAACAGAAAGAAGTTCTCCCACACGCTCAGCTGCAGCCCCTCCTGCATCAACTGCAGCCTTAACAGCTCCAACATCACCACGAACAAGGACTGTCACAAGACCACCACCTACTTGCTCTTTTCCAATCAGCGTCACATTTGCTGCTTTGACCATTGCATCTGCTGCTTCTACAGCTCCGACTAAACCTTTTGTTTCTACCATTCCTAGTGCATTTAAAGACATTTTATTCTCTCTTTCTTTTATTAATTATTTATATTTTTAATAACTTGCTCTACAATCATTGAAATTAAGCTCTCTTTATTCAGATTATTAAAATCATTTGATTTCACTGTATCCGTTGTTAAAGAAGCAAGTTCTTGTGAAATCTCATGAAGTTCTTTTACTCCATAAGCCACGCGTCTAATATTAAACATATGATTGGGCGTGATATTATCACTTGAAGCTGATCCTCCAATAGCACCATTTCCAAGTGTTAAGGCAGGTGCAATATTTGTTGTTGCCCCAATTCCACCAAGTGCACCTGGAGTATTGATTAAGAGACGATTCACTGGTTTTTTTAGTGCAAATTCTCTTACCAAGTCTTGACTTTCTGTATGCAATATCATCGTATGTCCTGCACCTTCAGCCATCAAAATCTCAATAGATAAATCACAAGCTTCCTGCCAATCATTCACAACGTAGTAGGCCAAGATAGGACAAAGTTTTTCTCTCGAGTAAGGAAATTCTGGACCTACTTGATTTTCTGCTGCTAGCAGGACACGTGTTCCTTTCGGAATTTTAATTTCTGCCAAATCAGCAATATGTTCTACTGTCTTACCAACAATTTTTGGGTTCATTGTTCCATTTGGACGAAGAATAAACTTTGAAAGCTTATCTGCCTGTTCTTTACTGAGAAAATAAGCGGATTGATTTTCAAATTCTTTTCGGATTTCTGAATTATTCTGTTTTTCTACAATAACGGACTGTTCTGAGGCACAGATAACTCCATTATCAAAAGTCTTACTTTCCATAATATGTCGTACAGCTTTTTTAATATCCGCAGTTGGCGTAATATAGGCCGGACCATTCCCTGGACCAACCCCAAGCGCTGGTGTTCCAGAAGAATAGGCTGCTTTTACCATGGCATTACCACCTGTCGCTAAAATCAAATTAGTCAAGGGACTTGTCATTAACTCATGAGTAGCTTCCATTGTCGGCTGATGAATAACAGATATCGCATCTTCTGGTGCTCCCATATTTTTTAAAGCTTGCCGCATAATGTCTACTGTTGCAATAATCGATCTTGCTGCTCCTGGATGAGGAGAAAAGACAATCGCATTTCCAGCTTTAATACTAATCATTGCCTTATAAATTGTCGTAGAGGTAGGATTTGTTGACGGAATAATCCCAGCTACAACACCAACTGGTACAGCTACTTCAATAACTTTTTTTTCTAAATCTTCATTAAGAATACCAATTGTCTTCATATCCTTTATCGAATCATAGACTGTTTTTGAGGCAAAAATATTTTTAATTATCTTATCTTCAAAGCGTCCAAATCCTGTCTCTTCAGCTGCCATTTTAGCCAGTTTAACTCGATTTTCCAGTGTACGTTCTGAAATTTCACGAACAAGATTATCAATCTCTACCAAGCTATATTCAGCTAAAATTTTCTGAGCTTCTTTTGCCTTTTTTAATAACTGTCGGACTTCTTGAATTGACAAAAGATCCTTATCTTCTAAAATCATTCATTTTTACCTCCTTTAATTTTTATCTTTTCAAAAGCTTCGATAAGCTGTGCTTTATTAGAATACTTTATTTCTTTTTTAGTAAGCGAGAAATTATTTTCTCTTAATGCAAGCTTTCTCAAATCAACAACCTTCATACTTTCAAAATCTAAACTTTCTGATTTTTCTTTTTCATCTTCATTTACAGTTTCTTTTACAGTTTCTTTTTCATCTACTTGTATTTCTAATTTTTCTGCTTTTATAGAATCTTCTTGCTTTTTAATAAAACATTCATCAGTCTGAATATCTGGTCTTGGAATTATATGATGTGAACGATAAAGGCCAATTTCTCTTGCAACAAGAGCGGCTGCTTCAACTGCTGCTGTTACAGCTCCAACATCACCATTTAGTAAAATAGTTGTAATACCACCCTTTATTTTCTCTGATGAAGCAAGACAAACATTTGCTGCCTTCAAGGCTGCATCAGCCGCTGCAACTGCAGCTAAGTAGCCTCTAACTTCTATCATCCCTAGACATTCTGCCATCTTTTAGCTCCTTTCAGATTTCTCTTGGATTAGAAGCAACCCGTATAATAGCATCTGCAAAAGCATCACAAGCTGCCTTACAGGCTGATTGACTTCCTGTTAAAAGTGCACCTGCAAAGTTAGTCTCTGATGGTGGTGCAAAGAATGTTCCCATCGTCACATCTGCCGACTTTAGAGCTGCATCAATTGCCACAATTGCCTCGCCTGGTGCTGCAATAAGATAAGCAATTGCTTCACCCTCAGGTACATTTGCTGTTTCTGAAAGATAGCTCCCTGTACGACTGACTACATGTGAGAGATAAACAATCGAGTCATCATCATTGGCTGAAATAAAGGTTACATCATTTTCAATAAATTGAACTGCTGCTTCAAGACCACTTCTTACCTCAGCAGGTGTTGGACCTGCAATAATACCAATCACCTCACCTGAGAGTTTTGTTGAGGCATTGCCTGCTCCTGCATACATACTACGTCCATAAACAACTTCAACCTGTGCTTTCTTTGTTGCCTCATCTAGGGCAATGTAAGTAACATCATCACAATCTGCTGTAATAATTCCAAGAGAGCGAATATTTGGACCTAGTCCAAGCTCTTTTACCATCGCTTCATCAGCATTTGGAATCATTTGTGTAGACAAAACAGTTACTGGAATTTTATCTCCAATCATTTTATAAACCTCCTTATCTTATGCTTGTTTAAGATCAAGACCTGATTTTTTGGTATCGATCATCTTCTTTATCAAATCAGCCACATAAGCACCTGCTTCAACTGCTGGTGTCCCTCCTTTGTGGATATTTGAAATAACTGTACGACGCGCTTCTGGCATACCAACAGTTGGCTTATAAGCCACATAAGCACTCATAGATTCTGCAGTCACAAGTCCTGGGCGTTCTCCAACAAGTAAACATACAACCTCAGCTTTCGTTTCTTCTGCCACAACATCCATCGCTGGTACACGGCAATATTTCACAAAAATAACTTCTTCAATTTCAAGACCATGTATTTTCAATCCCTGCTTTATTGAAGGGAGAATTTGTTCCACATTTGCACTAATTGCTGCCGAGGACAAGCCATCTCCTACCATAATCTGAACTTTTGGATGTCCAGAGGCTAGTTTTCTCATCTTTTCTTTATTTTCTTCATCAAACTGACGTCCTCGGTCTGGATTCGTTAAATAGTCATCTTTAGATTCACAAATTGTTTGTAATGATATAAAGCCAAGATTTTTTACCCATTCTTCTGGTACATCTGAGAAAACTGCATCCTGTGCTGCCGCATGATCAGCTCGAAATCGTAGGGAGCTTTGAAGATTATAACGTGTCCCCTCACGACCAACACCTAAACGAGCAGGCGTATAACTTTTCATTTTAAGATAAGCTTCAGGATTAACTGGATTTTTTACTAAAAGCTGAGTCTTTAAGTCAATTTCTGTAATGTCATCAAGAACCCCTTCTTCAATAACAGAAAGTTGTTCTCTTTCTGGAAGGTCAAATTTAACTGCTTGTGTTTCTCCATTTTTTAAGGTCATTTCTTGAAGAATGCTTTCAATCATCCCTTCTAATTCATTTCTATTCATTTTTTATTTAGCTCCTTATTATTTTAAGAAGATAGAGGCATCACCTGCCTGCTCTGTTAACTTCCCATTTTCCATGATTCCCATCTTTTCACACCAATTTTCAAATTCTTTGATTGGTCGACGATTAAAAATATCACGAATTGTTGCTGTATCATGGAAGCCTGTCGTCTGGTAGTTCAGCATAATATCATCTCCATGAGGAATTCCCATCACATAGCTACAATTAGCAGCTGCAAGAGCTGTTAATAGAATTTCCATATCATTTTGATCTGCTTTCATATGATTGGTATAGCAAACATCAACTCCCATTGACAAGCCATGAAGCTTACCCATAAAGTGATCTTCAAGTCCAGCACGAATAACTTGCTTTGCATCATAGAGATACTCTGGACCGATGAAACCAACAACTGTATTAACCAGAAAAGGATCATAGTGACGAGCAAAGCCATAACACCTTGCTTCCATCGTAACTTGATCAGTATCAAAGTGAGCATCACTTGAAAGCTCTGAACCTTGACCTGTTTCAAAGTAATTAACATTTGGGCCTGTAGCTGCCCCACGTTTATGCAATAAATCACGTGCCTCTTGAATCATCTGTCCTGTTATTCCAAATGCTTCATTTCCTTTTTGAGAGCCTGCAATTGATTGAAAGACTAAACCAGTTGATGCTCCCTTATTAACTGCCTCCATCTGAGTAGAAACATGAGCAAGAACACAAGTCTGAACTGGAATCTCCCACTTTTGTCGAAACTCTTCAAATTTATCAAGAATACGCATCGTACTTTCAACCGAATCATCCACTGGATTTAAGCCAATCACTGCATCACCTGTCCCATAAGACAAGCCCTCCATAACTGTAGCCATAATACCATCAATATCATCTGTTGTATGATTTGGCTGCAAACGATTGGCAAAAGTTCCAGGCATACCAATTGTTGTATTGGCCGTTTTAGTAACCTCTATTTTACTTGCAACTTGTATCAGATCAAGATTTGACATCAACTTACACACTGCAGCAATCATCTCTGAGGTTAGAGCACGCTGAATATGTTGAATTTCAAAATTCCCTGTTTTTGTATCAAGGAGAAAGGCACGTAAATCTTCCACTGTCCAATTCTTGATTTCTTCAAGTACTATCAGATTAATATCATCAATAATAATACGTGTAACTTCATCCTTTTCATAGTCCACTGCTGGATGATTGAAAAGGTCATTGAGTGTAAGCTGAGCAAGTACAACTTTTGCAGCCACTCTCTCTTCTGCACTTATTGCAGCAACTCGAGCAAGTTTATCACCAGACTTCTCTTCATTTGCTTTTGCCATTACTTCTTTAACTGATGCAAAGGCATAGACCTTTCCGAACAATTTTGTTTTTAGCAACATTTTTGCCTCCTATTTAAAATCTAAGCTGACTCTTACAAGTTAGAAAATATTTTTCCTACTTGTAGAGAAGCTTAGTTATTTTACTATTCAAAAATTAATGTTTTTACCACCACTGGAAGTACACTTCCTGAAGCAGCAGGAACTCCAATATCAATATAGTCTCCTGAGTCCACTTGAATATTATCAATTGAAATATAAGGATGACCTCTTGGTAAGACTTGATAAAGTGCCTGTCCAAGAGATTTTCCCATATCATACCAACTAATAATCACTAATGGATTTTTTAATAAAATCTGAGAGCGTAGCCCCTTCTCTAATTCTTTGGCAATTTTTTGTATCTCAGTAAACATAGGATTTTGCCACCCCTTATATGCAATAGCCAAAGGGCCATCATAGTCTGTTCCTTCAAACCATTTTAATTTTTCAAGAATTTGTGTTGATAAAGTCCCTTCACGAATTCCATCTTTAACATGCTCAAGATGAATCACTGGAATATTTTTTAAAGGTAAGCCTGATTTCGTATAAGAGATTGTTGAACCAGAAACTTCAGTCAAATGACTTCCAGCCCCAACTACTGTTGCTTGTATTGTTTCAGACGAATTAGTAATCTTCTTTTCATCAAACATCTTCGAGTTTCTAATGGACTGGCCTAGAATAATCCCAATATCTCCAAATTTAAATAAGTCCTTTGGAGAATCTTTATTTAGAAAATCTGCAACTCCCCCTGAAAAAGTCAGATAATAAATATCTTTTGAATTCTCAAGTGAGTGATTGGTAACAAACAAATCAAAATACTCTGGCTTCTCACCAATCCCCACTGCATAGGATAAAATTCTTGCAAACTCATCTGTAACTTTTTGAATTTCTTTTAAATTTACCTTCTTATTTATTTGAATATCTAGTTTTTTATCTGCAATATACTTGATAAGTTTTGGGGAGATATACTCAATGATGAGACTTTCTTTATTGATTTTAATCAGTCTTCCTCCAATATCAAAGCAACCTGTAGATTCTAAATCATTATTATTAAAAGCAACAAGATTACTCGTCCCACCACCAATATCAATATTTACGGCTCGAGTTCCCTTAACTTTAGATAATTTTTGTGTCCCTGCTCCTTTTCCAGCAATGATACTCTCCAGATCAGGACCAGCTGTTGCCACAACAAAGTCTCCTGCAAGATAAGAAAGTGAATTTAAAACTATTTCCGAATTATTTTTTCGAGCAGTCTCACCGGTGATAATCACAGCACCTGTTTGAATTTCTCCAAAAGAAATTCCTATTTTTTGATACTCATTTTCTATAAATTTTTTTAACTTTTCAACATCAATCGTTTGGTAATCAATCAGTGGAGTAAAAATAATATCACTACGATAAATAATCTTCTTATCACAGATTTCAATACGTGGTACGGTAAAATCTGAAGCTAAATTTTCTAAAGTTAACTCTGAAATAACAAGTTGACTTGTACTTGTTCCAATATCAATGCCAACAGCAAGAATTTTTTCTTTCAAAATATATCCTTTCATCAAAATAAAAAATTGCAAAAAAGCTTCTCTAAATCTAGAAATACTTTTTCGCAACCTTGCGTTTTTTATTTATCTTCACTGATAAATTGTATTTTATTTACTGTCCCTTCTGGACTTGAGCTTGTTTCTAGTCGTCCTTTTAAATCATCTTTGATATACATTGATACGATTTTTAGCCCAAGATTTGTTCTTACATTTTCAACATCATAACCTATACCATCATCTTTAACAACAAGTATCATTCGATGTGAAAATTTATGAACTAAAATATCAATACGACCTTCTTTTTTTCCTTCAAAAGCGTGTTCATAAGCATTTGATAAGAGTTCGTTAATAATAAGTGATATAGATACCATCTGATTTGAACTTAAACTTATCTCCTCTGGAATATCTAGTTCAACCCTAACCTTAGCATCTGAAAGCAACATTTTCTTTAGATTTTTTACTAAAATTTCAAGCATTAACTTCAGTGATACACTTCCATCAACCTGTTGGGAGAGAAATTGATGTGTTGTCGCTATTGCCATTATCCTTGTTGAACTTTCTCTCAACACTTTTTTTGTTTCTTTATTTTCAGCACGGCGTTCCTGAAGATGTAGAAGTGACACAATAGTTTGAAGATTATTTTTAACCCGATGATGAATTTCCTGTATCAAGAGTGACTTTTGGCGAATATTTTCTTCTTGATCTTTTAATTCTGTAATATCCCAGATTAAGACCATCATACAGCTTGACTCTTTTAGCCAAACTTTTTTTGTTGAAAAATAATAGTCTAAATATTTTGTTTGATGTAGCTGAGTTGTCTTTCCTTTAACTGTAAATAGATAAAGAAGATATTCAAAAGTCATATAATCTAAGGCCATATTATCATAATTTAGTGTCTTCAAATCCTCATGATAGCCTAATTTTTTATATAATTCACTCGCAAAATCATTAACCCAAATAAGTCGACCTTCTTTATCATAAAGAATGACTGCATGATCAAACTGATTGTAAGTAATTTCTAAATCCACACTCTCAAGTGAAGGTTCTTTCACTAAGATTGGAGTTCGTGTTTGGATAGGTGAGCTTTCAATAATTAAAGTCCCAATTGTTTTTTGATTTTCTCGAATAGGATAAACAACCTGAACAATTTCATTTCCTTCTTGTGAAATTCCTTGAAGACCATTTGAAATCAGTCCTGTTTGAAAAGTTCTAAGAACACCAGGTTCATTTTTTGCCAATGCAAGTTCACCAATCACATCATTTTGATAAAGCGAATGCCCTGTAAGACATGGTCTATGAAAAATAACATATGCTTTTCTTTCATTAGAAGAATCAAGAACATCTATAAAAACATCATTATCTGGATATTGCTTATATTTAATAATTCTCTCAGCAGTTGAAATTAAAACATTAACTGCCTCTTCAGCTAAATTACAATGAGATAAAATAAGCTCACGCATCCGTTCAATATTAGGATTTTTCATTATTTTAACTCTCTGTCGACTCAAGAATCATATCAGCAAATTCACGAAGTGTAATTCGATATTTCATACTGTTTGTCCGCATTTGATTAAAAGCTTCTTGCTCTGTCAATTGGTCTCTTGTCATCAAAATTCCTTTTGCTCTATCAATTATCTTACGATCTTCAAGTTTTGTTTCAAGCTTGTTAATCTCTGAATTTAATCTAAAAGATTCTTTACCTCTCTCCAGTGCAATTTCAATCGTAGGAATTAATGATTTCTCATCAAGTGGTTTTACAAGATAGCCACAAGCACCTAAAGTACTCGCTTTCTGAACATGTTCCTTGCTACTATAGGCTGAAAGAAAGACGATACCACCTTTAACATAATTATTACCAATAATTTTTTTTGCTGCAGAAAATCCATCAAGTATGGGCATTTCAATATCCATTAAAACAACATCTGGCCTTGTTTTTTCACAAATTTTTACTGCTTCTAAACCATTTGAAGCTTCAGCAACAACTTCATAACCATTTTCTTCCAAATATTCTGCAAAATCTAGCCTTACCAAAGATTCATCATCAACAACAACAATTCGTCCCTTCATCTTTCTCTCCTATATCTTAAGTTTTTGTAATTGTTGAAGTAATCGTAAATCCTAAAATTTCTTTTAATCCACGAAGTACCTCTTCAATAGCAACCTCAACCGAAGACACATCCCCGCTTATTACTACTGAGCCACTAAAACGATCTAAGAAACCAATCTCAATCTGTCCACTTTTATTTGCAATATCAACTGCGATAATAGAAGCTTCACTTGGTGTAATTGTGAGAATACCGAGTGCTCCTTTTGATTTTAAATTATTTAAGCCTAACTTTTGATAAATTTCCTCATCAGGCTTTGCGATAATATGTGCCAGCGTCACTTGCTTTCCAGGCACATATTCTTGTATCATACGCTGTTTTTCTTCCATATTTCTCTTTCAATTTATAAAAAAGCACTACAAAATAAGATGTTAAAAATTCTTATTTTATAGAACTTCTTTGTTCAGATATATGTATGCACCCCTTTGTGCTTGATATTTTAATTTATTTTATCATAAAATGATAACGATTACAAGACTTATTTTTACATTATTTTCTTTATGATTTTTTCTAGATTTTTTCTGTTAGTCTGACGAGGATTTGTTGATGTTGTAATATCTGCTAAAGCATTTATGATTACATTTTCAATAGATTCTAAAATATTTTTCTTATCTAAACCAAATTCAGTCAGACTTTTTGGCATTTCTAAAGTTTCTTGTAATTTTTCAATTTTTTGGATAAGTGAAGATACTGCAACTTTTTCTTGAGAGGACTCTATCCCGATAAGACTCGCAAGATAGGCATATTTTTTTATCGCAATTTTTGTATCTAAGCTACTCTCTTCTTTTAAAGCTGAATTAAAGCGAATAATTTCAGGCATTAAAATTGTATTCATACGCCCATGAGGTACGTGGAAGGCAGCTCCTAGGGCATGTGAAAGTCCATGATTTATCCCAAGTCCAGCAATATTAAAAGCAAGCCCTGCCAAAGTAGAGGCAATATGCATCTTTTCACGAGCCACATCATTTTCTGGATCAGTGAAGCAAATCGATAAGTAGTTAAAAACAAGACAAAAGGCTTTTTCTGCATAGAGATCTGAGAAATCATTTGCATTAATAGATACATAAGCTTCAAGACTATGTGTTAAAACATCCATTCCTGTATCTGCTGTAACTTTTTTAGGAACAGTTTTCACAAGCCCTTTATCCAGTAGGGCAATATCTGGTAAAATTTCTGAACTAAACAGGGGATACTTTATCCCTTTTTTAGAATCTCTAATAACAGAAAAACTTGTCACCTCAGAACCTGTACCACTTGTTGTTGGAATGGCGATTAGCTGAATTTTAACAGATTCTTGAATTGATTTTAAATAAAAATATTTCATTGCCTTTGCAGCATCAATTGCTGAACCACCTCCAATTACAATTAGTGTGTCAGGACTTAAAAGTTTCATATTTTCAACACCATTTGCAACTTGCTCAATTGTTGGATCTGGCTTTATCTCTGAATAAATCTTAATTTCTCTACTTACAAGTATTGATTTAAGTCGATCAATCACTGAGGTTGTCAATAAAAATGGATCTGTCACAAGAAATACACGTTGCATTTCAATATTTTTTAAAACTTCAAGCTCGGCCAGTAGAATACGTGTTGTTTGTCTTATTTCAATCATCATTCTCCTCCATTTACTACAAAAATACAGTTTTCTATTTCATATCCTCGTATTAACTTAATTTTTATAAAAAATATCCTCAAAATTCTCGAGTCGATTAAACTCACGAGCTAAGGTAAAAAAGTAATCTGAGAGACGATTTAAGTAAATTAAAACTTCTGGATTAACTTTTGAGGTCCAGCTTAGCTTAACAAGCTGTCGTTCTGTATTTCTCACCAATGTTCTTGCCAGATGACAGTCACTTGCAAGCAAACTCCCACCAGGTAAAATAAATTGAGTCAAAGGAACTGCTTTTTCTGTATACTTATCTATCCAAGACTCTAAATCATCTGTTATAGAAGTCTTTACACGCCAAGATTTTTCATTTAATTCTGGATTTGCCGTATCTGTCTGACAGTTAAATAAATTTTGCTGAATAGTCTCTAACTCATCTGCAATCTCGGAATAATCTTTTCTTGATTGGGCAATAATACGTCCAAGCCAAGAATTAAGTTCATCAATTCTACCATAGCATTCGACTCGGTCACTTGCTTTTGACACTCTTTCTCCTGAAGCCAATGCTGTCATACCTTTGTCACCAGTCCTTGTATAAATTTTCATTCTCCCTCCTCTAACTCAAGATAAGCTTTAATTTCATTTAATCCTTCCTTGGTTAAGGAAGACACTTGGAAAAGCTCTTCTACTCCTGCTTCACGTAACTGCTGCTCTACAAAATCAATGTCTTTAGACGATTTTGCAAGATCTATTTTTGTAATAATTCCAATCATTTTTTTAGGAAACATACTTGCAAAGCCTACTGAAAAAATCTGCTCTTGTTCTGTCACACTTTGTACCAGAGCAATAACATCTGCTTCTGCCGATGTTACCGTCAAAGATTGAATAAACTTACGATGCAAGATATATTCACCTGGTGTATCGATAATATTATCATGAAATTGCAAAGTCTGTGTCTTATCATAGTCAAGTACCTTGCCTTGCAAAGCTTGAGTTAAAGTTGTCTTCCCACAAGCAACCGCTCCCATAAGAATAATCTTTTTTAGCATGAATCACACCTTCATTTCTTAAAACAAAAAGACACTCAAAGAATAAAATTCTCTGAGCGCCCTTGCTCCTAATTATTAATTAAGTCATTCAACATTGAACTTACCATTTATTATAAAACTTTTTCCAAAAAAATGCAAGCGTTTTTAGTATAATTTTTTAGATAAAACTTTATGTATGATAGAGATAAATATAGTCACAAGAGGCATGACTTGTGAATCATTATCTATTATTAGCGTATCTTCAAAGTCTTCAAAATACTTTTCTGTGATTTATTTTTCTTTTTTGAATATGGTCTCCATGAGATTAGCAATATTTTCTATAGTTTTTTTTCATTATTAATATATGTTTTAAGCTCAGAAAGATATTCTCGTCTAATGTATCCAGAACTCTCATAGTCCATATCTACATTTACTTCTTTCAAATACTCGTGCCATTTTGTAATTTTCAGATTTTCTTCTCTCCGATATACCCAACGTAAAGAGATGTGTGCTGCTCTTCTATAATCCTTCAAAGTCTTTTGTAATAGTACGAAGATAAATAACTATACCTATTCAACAAAATTTCTAAAAATTTATCTCTACCAGATACGAAATCAGGCTTATCTTCTAATAAATAATCAATCGTCATATTAAAAAATATGGCTAGTTTTTGAAGGATATTTTTTTATTTTTATTAGCCATCAGAAAACGCTTTATTTCCGAACATTTAATAAAATAAGTATTTGCAGCCTTTATTTTTCATTGACAAGACTTTTTAAATTATGATATTATTCTCTTTAGTGTATAAAAATTTATACCTATAAAAAATTTTTGGAGGTAGAATATGAATGATCAAAATGACTTACTCATCGATGTACATGAAAAACCAAAAAGTGTTTTTCAATGGGTGATTTTAAGTCTCCAACATGTATTTGCAATGTTTGGTTCAACTATTTTAGTCCCTGCTTTGACAGGTTTACCAATGAGCGTGGCATTATTTGCTTCAGGTATTGGAACTTTAATTTATATCACAGTCACTAAAGCAAAAGTTCCCGTTTATCTAGGTTCTAGTTTTGCTTATATTGCTGCAATTTCACTTTATACCTCTCAGGACAATGAAGCTGCTGCTTATACTGGCTTAGTCCTTGTCGGAATTATTTACCTTCTTATTGCTTTAGTTATTAAATTAACTTCAAAGAATTGGATTGATAAACTACTACCACCTATTGTTGTAGGTCCTATGATTATCGTCATTGGTTTAGGTTTAGCCAGTGTCGCTGTTTCAGATTTAGGACTTTCTCCTGCGACATATGGTGATGTTGACCTCGTTTATCCTTTAGTTGGACTGATTACCTTTTCAGTCACAGTTGCTTTTGCACTTATGGGAAATGGCTTTCTTCGAGTAATTCCTTTTATTTTTGGAATTTTAGCCGGCTACATTTCTTCAATTATTTTTGGAATTGTTGATTTATCTAAAGTTTTTGTTAGTGATAGCTTCTTTAAATTACCTGATTTTCAATTTATGTTCTTAGACTACAGTCCTGATTTTACAGGCTGGGCAGTCTTTATTCCACTAGCATTTGTTACAATTGCTGAACATATTGGTGACCATACCGTATTAGGAGCTGTAACAAATAAAGACTATTTACATAATCCTGGACTTGATAAAACTCTAACAGGTGATGGATTAGCGACAGCAGTCAGTGCTCTTTTAGGAGGACCAGCAAATACAACTTACGGAGAAAATACAGGCGTTATTGCCATGACAAAAATTGCCTCTGTCTGGGTGATTGGACTTGCAGCAATCTTTGCTATCTTCCTTTCTTTCTTAGCACCTATTCAAGATTTTCTAAACTCTATCCCATCACCCGTGATGGGTGGCATCAGCCTCTTATTATTCGGACTTATCGCATCAAATGGACTAAAGATTTTAATCAAAGCTAAGGTAGATATTAATGATATGGGAAATCTCGTTATTATCTCTGCGATGCTTGTTATTGGCTTAGGAGGAGCAACTATCTTCTTTACTGAAAATGTGACTCTTACTGGCATGGCACTAGCAGCTGTTGTGGGAATTAGTCTCAATCAAATTATCCAACTCATAAAAAAATAAAAAAGCCTCTCGAGGCTTTTTTTAAACTCTATCTTTTAACTTTTCTACAAACTCATAAGCTGCAGGGCAGTAAACTGTATTTTTTATTGTCAGATGATTAATTTGATAAAATTTTTTTCGATCGGTATGAGGAAATTCATGACAAGCTTTAGGTCTAATCTCATAAATACTACAAAGATTATCAGCTCCTAGAAAGGGACAAGGCATCGTTTGAAATACTTTATCTCCATCATCATCTATTTTTAAATATCTTCTTTCAAAATCAGAAACTTTCATTTTCAGATACTTTGCAACACGTGTAATATCTGATTCTGTCCAAAGCGGTCCTAGGATTTTACAACAATTAGCACACTGAGTACAGTCAATCTCAGAAAAAACTTCCTCATGAATCTTAGCAGTTAATCGATCTAAATTTTTTATTTTCTTATTTTTTAGCTGGCTTAAAATTTTTCGATGTTCTTTTTGCTTTTGAATTGCCAAGTTTCGATAACGTTCAAGATTCATTTCCGTCATAAGTTATTCTAACATAAAAAATAAAAAAGATACTATAAATAGTATCCTTTTATTTTTTATTTAGCAATTAAAGTTTCAAGACCAACTTTCATCATGTCTGTAAATGTTGACTGACGTTCTTCAGCTGTTGTTTTTTCTCCAGTTACAAGACTGTCTGAAATTGTCATGATTGCAAGAGTTTGAACTTTGTACTTTGCTCCTAGATAAAAGAGTGCATTAGCTTCCATTTCGATTGCCATCACGCCTAACTTACCTAAGTCCTCTAGAGCATTTGGACCTCCATAGAATAAATCTGATGATAAGACATTTCCAACATGTGAGGTTACTCCCATGTCTTTTGCAATATGATAAGCCTTATCTAATAAATCAAAGTCTGAAATCATTGGAAAGTCATAAGCTGGGAAGTCATTTCTCACAATAGCTGATGTTGTTGCTGCTGCTTGAGCAATTACAAGATCACGAATATTTACATTTTCAGCAATAGAACCAGCTGTTCCTACACGAATAAGTTTTTTCACGCCATATTCTTCAATTAATTCATTAGCATAAATAGAAATAGAAGGCATTCCCATTCCAGTTCCCATGACAGAAACTTTTTCTCCTTTATAGGTTCCTGTAAATCCAAGCATACCGCGTACTTGATTAAATTGTACAGCATCTTCTAAAAAGTTTTCGGCAATAAACTTCGCACGAAGTGGATCTCCTGGAAGTAAGATTTTATCTGCAATTTGACCTTTTTCGGCTTCAATATGTGGTGTTGGCATTATTATAATTCCCTTTTCTTTTATTATTTTTTTAATTAGACGAGAGCTTCTAAGAAACTCTCTCCAATATCTCCTTTTGATACTCCAAAGTTATCTGCAATTGTTGCTGAAATATCTGCAAAGTGACCAATCGGTAAAGCTTTTGGTTCTTTTAATGATTGACTGTAAGCGATGAGTGGAACATACTCACGAGTATGGTCTGTTCCTACATAGGTTGGATCGTTTCCATGATCAGCTGTTAATAAAAGAAGATCATCCTCCTTCATTGCCAACATGATTTCACTTAAACGTCCATCTAGGTCTTGGATAGCATCACGATAGCCTTCGGGATCACGACGATGTCCATACTTTGCATCAAAGTCGACCAAGTTAACAAATGTTAAACCTTCTTTATAATCCTCTAAAGCTAAAGCCTTCATCAAGCGATCAATACCATCCATATCATTAATATTATGTCCCATATCTTTATTAATTCCCTCGGCAACAAAAATATCATTGATTTTACCTACAGACACAACAGATAACCCTGCATCATCTAAATGATTCAATACCGTCTTGCCAAATGGTTTTAAAGCATAGTCGTGGCGATGAGCAGTCCGCTCAAATTCACCAACTTTTTTGCCAACATAAGGACGAGCAATGATACGACTTAATAGCCACTCTGAACCAACATTTGTAATCTCACGAACATATTCACAGATCTTGTAAAGCTCTTCAACTGGAATAATTTCTTCATTTGCTGCTATTTGTAAAACAGGATCGGCTGAAGTATAAACAATCAACTCTCCTGTTTCGAGTTGACGTTCACCAAAATCATCAATAACTTTAGTTCCAGAATAAGGTAAGTTTGCTTCACGAATAATCTTACGTCCAGAAAATTCCTCAATTTTTACTAAAAGTTCTTCAGGAAAGCCTTCGGGATAAATCGGGAATGGCGTTGAAATATCAAGTCCCATAATTTCCCAGTGACCCGTCATTGTATCTTTACCCTGCGAAACTTCCTCTAACTTTGTATAATAAGCCAATGGTTTTTCCACTGCCTTTACAGTTTTTAAATCTGCAATATTCCCAAGTCCTAACTTCTCAAATTCTGGAACATTTAAGCCAACTTTTTCTGAAATATGTCCAATCGTATCTGCATCTGTATCAGGAGTTTGTTGATTAAAAAACTTATCTGCATCAGGAGCAGCTCCAATGCCTACTGAATCCATGACAATTAAGTGTACACGACCAAATTTTTTAGCCATATGTAACCTCTTTCTTTTATATTTTTGTCTTTCCATTATACCCTATTTATTTAAGATTAGCTAATTTAATAGATTTTAATTTAGCTTTCTAAGCTTTTATATCATCTTTAAAATCTACTTAATTATTTAAGCTTATCTTTCTTTAGATTAGTTTCATCTAAAATATAAATCGGTCGATTTTTTATCTCCATAAATATCTTTGCCAGATATTCTCCGATAATTCCAATAAAGAAAATTTGAAGGCCACCTATAAATAAAATAATAGAGATTGTTGATGCCCATCCTACTACTGGATCTCCAAATAAAAGCTGACGAATAACGATGAAAATAAGCATTAAAAATGAAAAGAGTGAGCAAATAAAACCTGTAATAACACTTACTCTTAAAGGAGCAACTGAAAAGGCAGTAATCCCATCAATAGCATAAATAAAAAGCTTCCAAAATGACCACTTTGTCTCTCCAGCGGATCGCTCAATATTTTCAAACTCCAACCATTTTGTTTTAAAGCCTACCCAACTAAAAAGACCTTTAGAAAAACGAACTTTTTCAGATAGTAATAACAAAGCATTTACATACTTTCGATTCATCATCCGATAATCTCTAGCCCCGTCCATAATTTCAGTGCTACTTATTTTATTTATTAATTTATAAAATAAACGTGAAAAAAAGGAACGAATAGATAGCTCACCTTGCCGATTCACACGCCGAGTTGCTACAGAATCATAGTCTGTCTCTGAAATAATCTGATACATCTCAGGCAGTAAATGAGGTGGATCTTGAAGATCAACATCCATGATAACAATATAATCTCCTGAACTATTTTCTAACCCAGCATAAATTGCTGCTTCTTTTCCAAAATTTTTAGAAAAAGAAAGATAACTAACACGTTCGTCTAGCTGACTTAATTCCTTCATTACAGTTAAACTTGTATCCTTTGATCCATCATTTATAAAAAGGATTTCAAAAGGAATTTCAAGTTCTTTTTGCATAACCTTTAAAACCTCATGATAGAAAATAGAAATCGTACTCTCTTCATTCATACAAGGAACAATAATAGATAACATTTTTCTCCTCTATTCTTTTAGATAAGCCATTGCTTTTTTATATTTTTCAACTCTTTTAAGATCTTTTTCTGTAACTTGATCAAGCCTTGATAAATCTGAGTTATGCTTTAAGTCTACAAGTTTTATCGTTCTTGCCAATTGATTTTTCTTTATATTTTTCAAATAAATAAAATAATCTTGACCTTGTCTTTTAGTCAAAAGATCAAGAGATAAAATAAGTTCCTCAGCTAATCCTTCTTCTCTCAAATCCTTCAAGGTCCAACTCGTATCTTCAATCAAATCATGTAGATAGGCAAGGATTTTTTCGTCCTCTGTTTCTACATGAGATGCAAGAGTCTTGAGATGCTCAATATAAGCTTTTCCTGCCTTATCAACCTGATCTTGATGTGCTTTTTTTGCTATTTCAATCGCTCTTTGTAAATTCATAATTCTCCTACTCAAGTTCTATTATAACATTTTTTATTATTTTGTATAAAAAATGAGATATTTCTATCTCATTTTTTACTAAGCACCTATTTCTGATTTAACAACTTCTACAATACTATCCACAACATCATCTACTAATTCTTGTGTTGCTGCCTCAGCCATGACACGTAAAAGTGGCTCTGTACCACTTGGTCGAACTAAGATACGACCGTTTCCTTCCAAGAGACTTTCTTTTTGAGAAATCATTTCTGTAATCGCAGAATTTTCTTGCCAGTTATCTTTATAAGACAAATTAGCTAATCTCACATTTACTAATTTTTGAGGATAAATTGTAACTTCTGCTGCAAGTTCTGAAAGTTTTTTTCCTGTTTCTCTCATCACTTTAACTAATTGGAGGCTTGAAAGCTGACCATCTCCAGTTGAGCTATAGTCCATAAAAATCATATGTCCTGATTGTTCACCACCATAATTGTAACCTGATTTTCTCATTTCCTCAACAACATAGCGATCTCCAACAGCTGTAATTACTGCATTCATATTTTCTGCTTCAAGTGCCTTATGAAATCCTATATTTGACATCACTGTTGTTACCACTGTATTTTTAGCCAACTTACCTGCAGCTGCCAAATACTTCCCAACAATAAACATAATCACATCGCCATCAACAATTTGTCCTTTTTCATCAACGGCAATCAGGCGGTCTCCATCACCATCAAATGCCAATCCTAAATCTGCTGAGCTTTCAAGAACTTTCTCAATCAAAGCTTCTGGATGTGTTGAGCCAATTTTATCATTAATATTAAGACCATCAGGATTTTCACCAATTACCTCAATATCTGCTCCCAAATCAAGATAGACATTTCTTGCAGTCGTATAAGTTGCACCATTTGCTGTATCTAAGACAATTTTAAAGTTTTCAAACTTACCCTCAGCAGTCCCCTCAAGGAAAGTAATATACTTCTGCTTTGATTCTTTATAATCATAAAACTTACCTAAACCTTGAGCTGATGGGCGTGGAAGCTTATCTTCACTTGTATCAATTAAGGCTTCAATTTCAAGCTCTTTAGCATCATCTAGTTTATATCCATCTGCACCAAAGAATTTAATACCATTATCCAACGCAGGATTATGACTCGCTGTAATCATCACACCAGCTGAAGCTTCATCCTTTGTCACCAGATAAGCTAGACCAGGCGTTGCCAAAACTCCCAAATCAAAGACTTCAATCCCAACGGATAATAATCCTGAAATTAAGCTTGCTAAAAGCATTTGTCCTGAAATACGTGTATCACGTGCTACATAAATTTTTGCCTGCTTTTTCTCATGCTGACTTAAGACATAGCCCCCACAACGCCCGAGCTTAAATGCCATTTCTGGTGTAAGTTCTACATTTGCCTCTCCACGAACACCATCTGTCCCAAAATACTTTGCCATTAAATAAATTTCTCCATTCTTATTCTACTTACTATTTGAAGTTTCTTTTGTAATCAAGATTGTCATCTTAATTGCAGTTTTTGATAAACTTGCTGGAACAATATCTCCATCTTCATTGACAGTGACAAGATTTACTGTTACTGTTTTTTCTTTTGTTAAGTCAGTTGCCGAAGGTAAGACTGCTTGCACTTCTGCAACATTATCAATAGATGAGGTCCCAGCAGTTACTTTAACTTTTTGAGTATCTAAACTTACACCATTATACTTATATCCTTCTGGAATTAAGCTCTCATCCACAATAGGAACAATCGTAAATTCTTTTGATTTTTTATCTTCAATTGTCACATTTACATTGATAGGATTTGTTTCTGCACTCACAGACGTTGGTAACTCTATAACAGAAATCGGAACTTGATGTTCGCCTATTTTCATCTTTGTTAAATCTAACTTTAACTCAAACTTTCTAGTTTCTATTGATTTTTCTTGAGAAAGTAAGATTTGATTATTTGAAGTGAGGGTTACAGTTGCTGTATTATTCTCACTTGAAACAAAGTATTTTTCTGAATCATAAACGAGAGTAATGGGGACATTTTCTAAGATTTCGCTGTAAACTTGTCCTGCATCTTTAATTGACCCTGTTGTTTCTAGACCACTCGCATTTGCATTTAAAAAAAGAAAGAAGGCTAGAAGTAAGCTGAATAAGAAATAAAAGAAACGTGAATTAAATATTTTTGAAATCATATTTCCTCCTTCTTTGCTTTTTTAAATAAACTTTGGAAAAGAGACATCTCTTCTTTTGGACTTTCTATAAGCTCTGTAGATAATATCTGTCGGAATTTTTCAAGGGTTAAGTCGGAATAAAAAATTCCATGATGAGCAATTGAAATATTTCCTGTTTCTTCTGAAATTACTAAGACGATTGCATCTGAAAGCTCTGCTAGTCCAATCGCTGCTCTATGTCGTGTTCCAAACTTCTTTGAGATATCTACTCGATCTGTCAGAGGTAAATAAGCCGAGCTAGAGACAATCTTATTTTCTTGTATAATTACTGCTCCATCATGTAAAGGCGTATTAGGAATAAAAATATTTATTAGGAGCTCACTTGTAATATCTGCATCTAGCCTAATTCCTGTATTTGCATACTCGGCTAATGTTTGAGTACGCTCAATCGCAATCAAGACACCAATCTTTCTTTTTGACATATGCTCAAAAGCTTTAACATAAGCATTAATTTGTTTATCCGTTCCTTCTTTCACACGTTTCCCGATAAATTTTGTTGTATGTCCTAATCTCTCGAGAGCCTGACGGATTTCTGGCTGAAAAATTACAATTAATGCAATCACACCATAAGTCAGAACTTGATTTAATAGCCAAGTAAGTGTTACAAGACCCATTAATTCTGCCAATAAACTTGCGATTATAAAAAAGAAAACTCCACGTACTAAAACAAGCATTCGTGTTCCTTCAACAAATCGTATTAATTTATATATAATAAAGCTAACAATTAAGATATCCACAAAAGATATAAAAAACTGCCAAGGGTCTTTATTTAATTCAACTAATTGATGCCAAATTTCTGTATTAAATAAATCAGGGATATTATTCATTTTTATTTCCTACTCTATTTTATCATTTTTTTCTACTTGTCTCTCTGTTAAATTCCTTACTTCTTCAACAAATTTATGAGTGTAGCTCTCCAATACCAAGTCATGATCATCTTCTAGTTCTTCTTCATAATTTTCATCTGAAACTTCATCTAAATTCACAAACATTTCAATTGCACGCTTTTTATTTTCAAAATACACTGGTGCAAGTCCTCCATACTCACCATCAAGATTAACCATCCATTTTTCAAGATTTAAAGGTTCAATCGTCACAGAACTTGCCTTGATATAAATAATATTTTTATCTTCCACATGCTTTACTGAACCACTTGCAATCATTGAAAATAAAGCAATCAAATCAAAGATATTATCTGTTTTTACCAAAATAAGTGTAAATCGTCCATCATTTAGCAAGGCATCTGGAGCAATTCTTTCAAATCCACCAACAGAATTTGTCAAGGCACAGAAAAACATTGAAATATCTTCTTCTATCACCTGTCCATCATAATGAATTCGAACAGGTTGCTTTTTAACTCTTGGTAATAACTCTGCTCCTTTAGATAAATATGCCAGATAGCCAAATATTGTTTTCAATTGACTTGGAACACTGTAAGTCAGTTCAGTTAATGCGCCTCCAGCTGCAATATTAATAAAATAACTTTCATTATTTTTTACATAACCAATATCAATATTTAATATCTGCTTCTTCTCAATAACCTCTAAAGCTCGTAGAGGTTTATTACGCGGAATTTTTAAGGCTCTGGCAAAATCATTAGTTGTCCCAGTTGGTAAAATTGCAAGTTGAGGACGTCTTGATTCCTCAATCTGCATGATTCCATTAATGACCTCATTTAAAGTCCCATCTCCTCCAGCTGCAACAATTAAATCAAAATCTAAGTTTGAAACTCTTTTAGCTTCATTTTTTGCAGAATCTTTCTTAACTGTTGTTGCAAATGCTGAAGTTTCATAACCATAAGACTCTAACTTTTCTAAAATATCGGCAATATATTTCTTTATAATTTCTTGACCACTTGTTGGATTATAAATCAGACGTGCTTTCACTTGTTCTCCTCTTTATTTTATCTCTATTATATCTATTTTATTAGCTTTTGTAAATCTTCTTCTGACCAAATTTCAATTCCTAAGGTCTGAGCTTTTGTTAACTTTGACCCTGCCTCAGATCCTGCAATCAAAATATCTGTTTTTTTTGACACTGATCCCGTCACCTTTGCTCCTAAAGCCTCTAACTTTTCCTTTACTTCAATTCTTGTCATTTGAGTCAACTGACCTGTCAAGACAACTGTTTTATTAGAAAGAAGGCTCTCTGTATTCACTTGATTACCTTGATAATCAAAATTAAGCCTAACTTCTTCTAACTCTAAAAGTAATTGCTTAGCACCTTCAGTATTAAAATAATTAATTAATCTTTGAGCAACTTTTTCTCCAATTGCAGATAAACTCATAATTTCTTCTTTAGAAGCTTGAGACAAAAGCTTTAAATTTTTAAATGTCTTTGCTAAAAGCTTTGCATTTTGTGCGCCTACATGACGAATACCCAAACCAAAAAGAAGTTTTTCTAAAGAGTTGTTGCGTGATTGATCAATGGCTTCCAATAACTTTTCAGCTGATTTCTTACCCAAGTTATCTAATTGTGCTAGATCAGACTCTGTTAAACGATAGAGATCTGCCACATCTTTAATTAAATTAGAGTCAAAAAGTTGCTTAATAACTGCTGGTCCTAATCCTACAATATTCATTGCCTGACGACTAGAAAAATGAATCAAAGATTCTCTTATCTGAGCAGGACAAAGTGGATTAACACAGCGAAGTGCCACTTCATCCTCATAATGAATCAACGCACTCTGACAGTCTGGACAAAGAGTTGGGATTTCTAAAGGCTGAGAATCTACTGGGCGTTTATCAAAAAGAACACGCTGAACAGCAGGAATAATATCTCCCGCCTTATAAATCAACACTCTATCTCTTAGTCGAATATCTTTTTCTTTAATATAGTCAACATTATGTAAACTAGCCCTTGCAACTTTAGTCTGGGCTAAAATAACACTGGTCATATTTGCTGTAGGTGTCACAACACCTGTTCTTCCAACTGTCCAGTCAATACTTAAAATCTCAGTTTCAGCAATATCAGGAGGAAATTTATAAGCTACTGCCCATCGAGGGAATTTTGCAGTAAAACCAAGTCTCTCCTGATTCTCTAAATTATTAACCTTGATAACAACACCATCAATATCATAAGGTAAATTCTCTCTCATTTGAGAAACTTTTTCTATAAATTCATAAACTTCTGTCAAAGACTTTGCCAAACAATATATCTCATTAACAACAAAGCCTAAACTTTCAAAATAAGTCAAGACTTCTTTTTGACTTTTTTGTTGTCCAGGACTTGCTAGCTGATAAATAAAACTTGCAATACCTCGTTTTTTTACAACTGAACTATCTAGTTGACGTAAACTTCCTGCAGCAGCATTTCTAGGGTTTGCAAAAATAGATAAACCTTCTCCTTCACGCTCTAGATTTAATTTATCAAAATTCTCTCTTGGAAGATATGCTTCTCCTCGTACTGTTATATTTATATCTTCCGATAATTTTTTAGGTAAATCTAAAATTTGTCGGGCTTGCTCTGTAATATTTTCACCCACAGCTCCATCACCACGAGTTGCTGCAACTTTTAACTTGCCTTCTTCATATATTAAAGAGAGAGAAAGGCCATCTATTTTTAATTCACAAATATACTCAGGATCTTGAAAAAATGAGCGAACTCGCTGATCAAAAGCCTCTATTTCTCCAAAAGAAAAAGCATCTTGTAAAGAATATAAATTATACTCATGTGTATATTTTACAAATTTTTCTAGAATTCCAGCCCCTATTTTTTCTATTGGCGAATCTTCTTGTACTAATTCAGGATACTCTCTTTCAAGTTCTAAAAGACGTCTTGACAAGCGATCGTACTCTGCATCTTCTATAGAGGGCTTATCCAATTCATAATACTCTTTACGATAAAGATTAATATTCTTTACTAAAGATCTTATTTCTTCTTCAATATTCATTCTTTTATTTTACCATTTTTAATAAAAAATATAAATGACTTGCTTTTTTAAAAATTTTAAGTTATAATGATAAAGTTGTTTGGCGCTATAGTGAAGTGGTAACACATGGCTCTGCAAAAGCTTAATCGTCGGTTCAAATCCGACTAGCGCCTGTTCTAGCAGTAAGTGACTTACTGCTTTTTTTATTACAAACTTAAAATTTATAAAAACGTGAAACTTGAGTTCACGTTTTATAATTTATTCTAATTAATTCTTGCCGATTTTACTTCTATTTTGTCCTCACTGATAAATTTACCATTTGAGGTTCTATTTGATATTGGAAGTTTTAAAAGGTCAACCTCATAGCATTCATTGTCTCTTGAGAGAACTTCTAATATCTGCTTTTCTTCATCTGATTCTTCTACGACCTCTGTAAATAAATCAAGTTCTTCCTTATTTACAGTTATTCTTTCTGATTTGATAGGACCTGCTGCAAAAACAGTATGTGGCATCGTTTTTAATAAGGTGAGCAGTTGCAAACCACGTTTAGCTCTTGAACCCAAAGCTATTTCTTCATGTTTAAATACTTTTATTGCCCCACGTTGGGTTAATAAATATACTAAAGGATAAGTTGTCTGAAAGGCCGCCTTAATAACATCATCATCTTTTAAGTTGACTGCTTTAACACCAGCTGCTACTTTTCCTAAGATAGGGACTTCTGAAAGCTTAAACTTAAGAGCATAAGACTTTTCTGAGATAATCATCAGCTCTGTTTCTTCATTAATATTATCAAATAAAGCAATAACCGCATCATCTTCTTTTTTTAGCTTAACATAACTCATAGATTTTGAACGATAAGTACGCCAAGCCTTAAATTCTGAAAGTCCTACTCGTTTAATCTGTCCTTTTCTTGTAACAAGAGCATAATATTTTTCTTCTTCTAAATTATTGAGCAAATCAACATATATAATTTTTTCATGACTGACAAAGTTTGTAAGACTTTGTGAGAGATGCTCGCCAATATCTTTCCAGCGAATATCTGCCAACTCATGTACCGGTCGGTAAATGACATTGCCAAGATTGGTAAACATTAATAAATGCTGTGTTGTCAAGGCATTTGCTTCTATAAAGATTAACCGATCTTCTTCACGTTTTCCAACTTCAGAAGTTTCTGAAGAAGCAAAACTTCGAGGAGACGTTTTTTTGATATAGCCTGCTTCTGTTACAGAAATAACTGTTTCTTCTTCAACAATTAAATCTTGTGCTTCAATTTCAATACTTTCAATTTCTTCTTGAAGTTCTGTACGCCTTACTTTTCCAAACTTCTTTTTCATTTCACGAAGTTCACGCTTCATTAAGTTAAATAAAGTCGTCTTATCATTGATGACAGCTTTAAGAGTCAAGATTTCTTCATTTAAAGAAGCCTCTTCATTTTCAAGTGTCACAATATCTGTATTCGTTAAGCGGTAAAGTTGTAAAGTGACAATTGCCTCAGCCTGCTCCTCTGTAAAATCATAGCTTACTTTTAAATTTTCTTTGGCATCAGATTTATTTTCAGAAGCACGAATTAAAGTAACCACTTCATCTAAAATACTAACCATTCGAATTAAACCTTGGACGAGATGGAGACGTGTTTTTGCTTTTGATAAATCAAACTGTGAACGCTTTACAATAACCTCACGACGATGTTCTATAAACGAACTTAACATTTGTAGCAATCCCACTTGACAAGGAGTCATATTATCAATGGCAACCATATTAAAGTTATAATTTATCTGTAAGTCTGTATTTTTATAGAGATAGTTTAAAACTAGTTGAGCATCTGCATCTTTTTTTAACTCAACAACCATGCGAAGTCCCTCACGGTCAGACTCATCACGCGCATCAGCAATCCCTGGAACTTTTGAATTAATTACAATATCATCAATTCGCTTTTGAAGGCTTAGTTTATTTACCTCATAAGGAATCTCTGAAATCACAATTTGCTGTCTTCCTGCCTTTAAATCTTCAATTTCTGCCTTTGAACGTACAACAACCTTACCTTTCCCTGTTTCATAGGCTTTTTTAATTCCTTCACGTCCTTGAATAATTGCTCCTGTAGGAAAATCTGGTCCGGGTAAGAACTTCATCACTTTCTCTACATTTGACTCAGGATGATCAATCAAATAAATGGTTGCATCAATAACCTCTGATAAATTATGCGGTGGAATATCTGTCGCGTAACCTGCTGAGATACCTGTTGAGCCATTAACTAAGAGATTGGGAAAACTTGCAGGTAATACCGTAGGTTCTTTTTCTGTATCATCAAAGTTCCAAGCAAAATTGACGGTCTCTTTTTCAATATCTTTCAGTAAAAAACTTGATATCTCTGATAATCTCGCCTCTGTATAACGCATCGCTGCAGGTGGATCACCATCCATCGATCCATTATTTCCATGCATTTCAATAAGCATTTCACCCATCTTCCAATCTTGAGAAAGACGAATCATCGCATCATAAATAGAACTATCACCATGTGGATGGAAATTACCCATCACATTTCCGACAGACTTTGCTGACTTACGATAGCCTTTATCAAAAGTGTTTCCATCTCTATTCATCGAATAAAGAATACGACGTTGGACAGGTTTTAAACCATCTCGAATATCTGGGAGAGCTCGTTCTTGAATAATATATTTTGAGTAGCGACCAAAGCGCTCACCCATAATATCCTCAAGAGGGAGAGTTTGAATAGTTGACATATAGTTATTCCAATATCTTTCATTTCTAAGTTTTAGTCATTATTTTTAAGTATCATTAAAATTACGTTTTCTATTGTAACAAAAAATTAAGCGTATGCCAAAAAAATTATAATTTAAATTTAAATTTCCCTAATTATTATAAAGAAAAAAGTCACTTAAGACTTTTTAATTTTTTATTGCAAATACTGATAAATCTCCTGCCTCTAGCATAAATTCTTTTCCATAGACCTTGATTTGAATATCTTTATCCGCTCTCAAACTAATGAGTTGACTTGTTAATTCAATCTGAATTTTAACTCCTCGGAATTTTTGGCTAAAAGAGAGGCGTTTCCATGTCCCAGGCATTTGAGGAGCAATTGAAAATTCTCCGCCTTCTAATGAGACACCAGCAAAATCATTTTGTATTAACTTAAGCGTTTCACCCATCACTCCAATATGAATACCCTCAGCTGTTGTCCCCCCTTGAATATCATAATAATCTGAACCAATCGCTTCTGTCAAAAGCTCCACAGCTTCCCCTATTTTTCCTAAAGCAAGACTTACTGCTGCAAATACGGGACGAGAAATTGTTGAACCATGAACTGTCCGTTTTAAATAATAGTCATAATTTATCTCTAACCAATTTTCTGGCAATTGATAAGAAAGTTGTTCCACTAATTTTTTAACTTCTTTTTCACCTAAGTTATAGATAGCCATTAAACTATCTGCCTGCTTTGCTACTTTATACTCATCTGGAGAAATTCCTTCAGCTTTCATCAGGCGATCAATTCGATGAGTGTCTCCATAAATTTGTTTATACCTTGAAAAATCAACTTCTTTTAAATAGAAATAACCTGCATACTGTGCAATTACTCCTTCTTCATCAATTTCTAAATATAAATTTTCTGATACTTTTTTAGCTTTTTCAAATAAGTTATTATCAAATTCTGTTTTTTCTGCCCAGTAAGTCAAGTTAATATGAGGATTTTTTGGAAGAGAAAATAACCAATTGAGTGACCAAACCAACATTAAATTTGTATAAGCATTATCACAAATACCTGATTCTTTCTGCTTAGGATAAGCTTCATGGTATTCATCTGGTCCCATCACACCATCAATGTGATAACGTCCATTTTCTCCAATTTCAACTTTATTTAGCCAAAACTTTGTTGTTTCTAAGAGAAGCTCCAAACCTCCTTCATTTAAGATACTATCATCTCCTGTAAACTGATAATAGATAAATAAATTATAGACAATTGCAAGATTGACATGACGTTGATAACGTGAATAGTCTGGCTCCCATTTATTATTAACAGTATTCAAATGAATAAACTGTGATTGCTCATCTCCTTCAAGTCCAGATTGCCAAGGAAACATTGCTCCCTTTTCATGTTGAAATTCAGCATTTTTCTTTGCAGCTTCAAGACGCTTTAAACGATAAAGTAGAAGATCACGAGCAGTTTTAGGGTCGTTCGCTGAATAATAAGGAATAACAAAAATTTCATCCCAAAAAATATGCCCACGATAACCCTCACCTGTCAAAGCACGTGAACCAACTGAAGTATCTAAATATTGATTTGCATGATGCTGTGCTGCTTGACGAATATGGAAAATATTCATTCGGATCATTAACTGTAAATCCTCATTTTCAGAATCTATTTTAATATCTGCTTCTCTCCAAATATTTTCCCAATAATCTACTGAATGTCTCCGGATACTTTCTAAACTTAAATCCTCTAGCTCTTTACGAACATAAAGTTCTGGATTTTCAGTCTCATGACTTGTTGCTAAGACAATTACCTTTTCAATCCTTATCTTCTCAGCCTCTCCAAAAGAAAGATGAACACGTTCAATAAGTTGATCTAAGGAGCTATTTTTCTCTTGATGAATAGGCTGACCACTAACTTTTGTCCTAGCAGCAATTGCTAGATTAATTTTTGACTCAGAGGTTTTAGCTAAGACTAAATTATCTAATATTTTTGTCACTTCAAACTCTTTACTATCAAAAGCACGATAACGCTCTACATTTTGATTTTCTACTGATGCATCTATCAAGCTTTCAATCACAAGCTTACCTGCAAAGGTAGCTGAAACTGTAGCCTCAAATCCAATACAATGAAAATGGAGAGGGTCTACATACTTTGTCGTCTTCAGCGAAAAAAAGCCTCTATCTACACGGACGGTATACTTATCTGTTTGTATTCCTTTATAAAAATTTATTTCACTTTTCCGATCAACAATAAACTCATCTGAAAAATCAACTCTTTTTCCATCAATAAAGAAACGTAACAGCTGAGGATTAGGTATGTTCACCATGTCCTCATTTATTACTTCATGCCCTGCAACTTCTGTCTTTGTTTTATTAAAAATACCTGCTAAATAAAGTCCAGGATAATGGTTCTCTGAAAACTCTGACCATATCGGTGCTCCACGCCATCCTAAATAACCATTTCCAAGCGTCATTAAAGACTCTTGCCCATAACTTTTTTTCCCTGTTTCTAGTCTATTATAAGTAATAGCCCAATCTGAAGAATTCAATCGCTCACCTCATTCTGATTTACATTTCTTCTATTTTAACATTTTTAAGAACTATTTTCAGTTTTGATTAAAAAAGCTTATCTTATAATTAATAGATAAGCTATATTTTTAATTTTATTAATCGACTTTATTTAATACCTTTATATTTTTAAAGACAAATACCATAAAGAAAGGAACAACTATCGCAATTAGCATTGCAATAAAGAAATTTAACCAATCATCTGCACGAATTGCTAAGATTCCAGGTAAACCTCCAACTCCTACTGCATTTGCTTTTACATGTGTTAAAGTTACATAAAACCCTGCCAAGGCTGAACCTGTCATTGCAGCTACAAATGGATACATAAATTTCAAATTAATCCCAAACATTGCTGGCTCCGTAACTCCTAACCAAGCAGAAATAAGGGATGGGATAGAAACTCCTTCTTCTCTTGTCAATTCTTCTTGACGATTTTTCATACTCCGACGATGATGAACAATCATTCCAGCAACTGCTGCACCTTGTGCAATATTTGATAAAGCAACCATTGGCCACTGAATCGTAAATCCCTGATCTGCAATCATCTGCAAGTCAATCATCAAAAGCATATGATGAAGCCCGGTGATTACAAGAGGAGCATATAAGGCTCCAAAGATTGCTCCAAAGATTGAACTTAGAGGGTTGTCTAATAAAGCCCACTTCACTGTTTCTGATAAGCCTTGCCCAATCCACCAACCTAAAGGACCAATCAGCAAATGTGCAGCAATAATTGATGGTATCAATGAAAAAAATGGAACAACAATCATTTGTACGGACTCATGTACTCTTTTACGTAACCATTTTTCTAAGTAAACAAAGAGTAGTGCAGCACCAATTGCTGGAAGTACTTGTGCTTGATAGCCAATCTTTGATACTAAGATCTGCTGACCAAAAATTTCACCAAAATCCCAAGACCAATTAGCTGCAATTTCAGCTGCAGTAGTTGAAGGACGAGCATAAGCATTTAATAACTCTGGTGAAACAAGTGTAATACCTAAAATAATACCTAAAATTTCTGTTCCACCAAACTTTTTAACAACTGACCAAGCCACACCTACAGGTAGAAAATGAAAGATAGCCTGTGAAGGAAGCCATAAAAAGCTATTTACTCCACTCCAAAACTGTGAAACATCAACAATTGTATTATAAATATTAGTCCCATCTCCATTTGTTGCTGCGACACCATCAATCATCTTTTGTCCAAGCCATTCCATCTGAACACCTTCAAGAACATTACGGAAGCCTAAAATTAACCCCCCTACAATAATTGCTGGAAGAATCGGTGTAAAAATCTCAGCCATTGTTGTTGCAAAGCGTTGTAAAAAGGATTGATTAACTTTAGCAGCTGACTTTCCTTCTTCTTTTGATACCCCTTGAATTCCTGAAATTTCAGAAAAATCATTAAAAAATTCAGAGACTTCATTTCCGATAATTACTTGAAACTGTCCAGCATTTGTAAACATCCCCTTTACTGATGGAATTTTCTCAATCTCTTCTTTATTTGTCTTGTCATCGTCTTTTAAGACAAAACGCATACGTGTCACACAGTGAGACAGTGTTACAATATTCTCTTGACCACCGACTGCTTCTAAAAGGCGACGGGCATCTACTTCAAATTTTCCCATTATAGGACTCCTTTATTAAACTTCTTACTTTGTATTTACAAGACCAACAGTTTGTCCTGCTTGACATTCGCCATAACTTACTTCAAAATCAGCCAGTTTTTCTTCTGTATTTGTAAAAATAATCATCGCTGTTTTTAATATGTTAGCTTCTTCCAATTGAGAAAAGTCAACAGTTCCAATTTCTTCTCCTGCTTCAACAATATCTCCCACTTTAACCTTATATGTAAAAGGCTTTTCTCCTAAGGAAACACTCTCAATACCGATATGTAATAAAACTTCTAACTTATCTGCACGCTCAAAACCTAAAGCATGATCTTTTACTAGTGTCACTTTTCCTGAAACTGGTGCAAAAATTTTACCATCTGTCGGTTCAATCGCAAAGCCTTCACCTAACATTTTTTCTGAAAACATTGGATCTTTTACCTTTTCAAGTGAGATTATCTCTCCTGAAAAAACAGCAGATAAATTTTTATCAAGCTTTAACTCTTTCTTTTTTCCAAATCCAAACATAATTCTCCTTTCTTCTAACTTGTTCGTACAACTTACCTTCATATTTTATAATAAAAAAACTTTTTTTGCAAGCGTTTACCTTTTATTTAAAGAACTTTACTTTTTTTGATACAATAAAATTATGAAAAAATATGAAGAAACACTAAAATACCTTGAAGATAAGATTGAAAAAGGAATTTATAAGTGGAATGATTTTCTCCCAAGTGAAATTGAACTTTGTGAACAATTCAAAGTCAGTCGCTCAACAGTTCGTCAAGCCCTATCTATTCTTGAGAAAAATGGCTGGATACAAAAGCAGCAAGGACGTGGCTCAATCGTTATCCCACGTCATAAAATGCAACTTCCTGTTTCAGACTTAACCAGTTATAAAGAGCTACAAGAAAATTTAAAGATGAAAAATGAAACCCAGGTTGTTAGCTTTAAGCAAATTAAAATTGATAAAAAATTATCAACTCAAACTATGTTCCCCATTGATTCAAATGCTTTTTATATTGAAAGAACTCGAAAAATGAATGGTAAAGTTATTATTTTAGATAAGGACATCATTCGTGCTGATTTAGCTCCTAATTTAACTGCTGAGATTGCCTCACAGTCTATTTTTGATTACTTAGAAAACTCTCTAGGTTATGAGATTTCCTATGCTCAAAAAGAAATTACCATTGATCTTATCGATGATAACGACACGAAATATATGGACCTTCATTTTCTTGACAGACACATTGTTTCAATTAAAAGTCATGTTTTTTTAAAAGACAATACAATTTTTCAATATTCTGAGAGCCACCATCAGGTAGATCAGTTTAAAATTTCAGAGTTTGCACGCCGTTACAAAAGAAAATAAAAGTTCTTCAGAAAATTCTGAAGAACTTTTTATAACTAATTTTTATTTTTTAAGAGTTGTTTTGCTAAGGCAAAATTCCCTAAACTTGCAGAGCCATTATTTTCAACTCTTGTAGTAATTAAATAGTCTTCGATAGGGCAGGGAAGGGTTACATAACCATTTAATAAACTTACAAACTGCTCACGTACTCTTTCTATCATATGCTTTTGAGCCATGACTCCACCACCTAAAACAATCTTTGCTGGTGACAAACTTAAGCAGCCATTAACTGCAGCTTGGGCGATATAATAAGCTTGAATATCCCAAATTTTATGATTTTTAGGGATATCCTCTCCTGAAATACCTAACCGTGCTTTCAAGCTAGGCCCCGATGCCATCCCTTCTAAACAATTTCCATGAAAAGGACAAACACCTTTAAAAGCTAAATCTTCTGGATGTATCTGAACAAATTGGTGTCCCATTTCAGCATGAGCTACTCCTCCAATAAATTTACCTTCTTGAATCGCTCCTGCTCCAATACCTGTTCCTATTGTAAAATATAATAAACTTGTCTCAGCTGTCATAATAGACTCACCGTAAGCCGAACTGTTAACATCTGTCGTAAAGTAAACAGGAATCTCTAACACTGATTTTATTTTCCCAAGTAAATCAACATTTGCCCAACCTGCTTTTGGAGTTGTTGTAATATAACCATAAGTTGGACTATCTTTACAAATATCAATCGGACCGAAGGAGCCTATTGACAAAGCATCGACAGGATTTTCCTTAAAGTAATCAATCGTTTTCTGGACTGTAAAATCAGCTGTTTCTGTTTGAAACTGAGTCTGATCTAAAATATTAAAATTTTCATCTGAAATCGCAAGAACAAATTTTGTTCCACCTGCCTCTAAACTTCCTAATTTAACCATTTTATTACCTCGACATATATTATTTTATCGATTTTGCTTACCAGCATTTCTTCCTTTACTGTTAGAATTTCTCTTATTTTGCTTAGGATTAGACTTTTTCTTCTTTTGATAACTTGCTACAGGCGTGACATCCTTTACAGTTTCTGAAATTTTAGGTGGATTTTCTTCAAACTCTTTATCAATGCGTTTTCTCATTCTAGGTTTGATAACATAAGTTACAATCACCTGCTGAATCACAATAATCAAACCACCTGCTACCCAATAAAGAGTCACACCGGCTGGCGACATAAAACTAAACATCACAATCATTGCGGGACTTAAAATAAGCATAGTTTTTTGTTGTTTACGTTGCTCTTCTGGAATTCCCTGTGCCATAATCAATGTCTGAATGGCATAAAAGACACCAGCTATAATTGTTAAAATAATACTTGGGTGTCCAAGATCAATCCCGTAAAACTTAGCCGTACTAATTCCAGGTGTATAAGCTGCAGCGTTATATAAGGCAATAAAGAAAGGATATTGTAAAAGAGTTGGAATACATCCTAGAGAGGCAAACATATTAATTCCATTTTCTTTTTGTGCTTTCATCAGCTCTTGCTGAGCTTCTGCCATTGTATTTTGATCTTTGCGTTCTCGAGCCTCTTGCATCCTTTTATTTATAGGCTCAAAAATAGGCTTTAAATAAGCAGTTTTTTCTTGCATATAAGTTGCCTTATATTGTTGATTTAAAGCTAAAGGAAGAAGGCAAAGTCGGATAATCAAAGTCACTAAAATAATTCCCCAACCATAACCTAAAGCAAGTCCTGGTGACTCAGCAAAAAAGTCAACAAATGAAGACATTGGAACAACTAAAAGTTTGTAAACCCAGCCTTCCTTTGCAGCTTCTGTAGGTACTCTCATTCCAGAACTGTCTAGCTCTGCCTTTACACAGCCTGCTAAAAATAATAAACTTGTTAGCATTAAGCTAAGTAAACTAAGTTTTTTCTTCAAATTTTTCATAGATTAATATTATAGCATATTTCAAACTTATTTT
>JBKECB010000011.1:0-5271 GCA_047974165.1 Lactovum sp. | reverse complement strand
CCAATTGAGTGACCGGGAGTGGCTCTTACAGAAAAATTGAAATCAGCTAGATTTATTGTCTGATTAAGAGTATAGTAGTCAGTTGCTTCTTTTGTGGTAAAATCTTCTCCAAGCATTTGTTTTGAATAATTAAGAAGAGGATTTGTCATCCACTCTTTTTCAGCCTTGTCGAGGTAAACTGCTAACTGAGGATACTTTTCTAAAAGGATATTAAGTCCTAAGATATGATCAAAATGAGCATGAGTAAGTAGTACTGCTTTTAGGTCAGTAATTTCTAAAAGATAATCTAAATCTGAACCAGGATCAATCAAGAGTTGATGACCTGAGTCTGAAGTTAAAAGATAGCTATTTTCATCGGCAATTTGATTTATAAAAGTTTTGATTTCCATAGTTACATTTTAACTTATTTTCTAAATTAAAGGAAATATTAGAAAAGTTACTAAAGAATAAAAACTTAAAAAAGAATTCAATTTTTTGACATTTTATTTTTAAAAATGTAAAATAGATTTGTTAAGATTTATGTAGAATTTTAATAAATAGACAAAAGGAGAGGTCATGAAACATCTTGAAAATTCAATGTTAGAAATGAACTGCATGTGCTGTATGGCTTATGTTCTTTTTCGATGTTGAATTCTGCACAAAAAAATAGAAAAGTTGACTTTTCCGTTTTCTGCTTGCAGGAACGGATTTTTTATTATTAGAAAGATTATCTATAAAAGATAATAGAAAGAGAAAAAAATGAAAAAACAGAAATTAATTGGATTAACTCTAGCGACAGTATCAGCCTTGGCTTTATTTACAGCTTGTGCAAGTTCTGATTCAAAGTCTGAGGAAAAAGTAGAAAAGCAAAAAATTATTATTGCGACAGATGGAGCAACTAAACCTTTTACTTATACTGAGGGTGAAACGACTACAGGATATGATATTGAGGTTGCACGTGTAGTTTTTGAAAACTTAGAAGACTATGAGATTGAAGTACAAGTGACAGACTTTGCAACGATTATTCCTGGTCTTGATTCTAATCGCTATCAGATGGGAGCAAATGATTATGGTTGGACAGCTGAGAGAGATGAAAAGTATTATTTCTCTTCACCATTGTCAAAGTCAAATAATGCCATTGCTGTTAAAATTGATGATAAGGAGTACAGTTCATTAGAAGACTTAGCTGGAAAATCAACACAGGTTAACTCTGCGTCAAATTACTCAAAAGTTTTAAATGATTATAATGCGGCAAATCCTGACAAGACAATTGAAATTGGCTATGTATCAGGTCAATCACCATTTGTAAATCGTCTGACAGACACAATCTCAGGAAAGAGTGATTTTATCCTTTATGATCAAATCTCACTAAAGCAGACTATCAAGGATATGGGGATGGAAGAACAATTAAAGGTTCAAGCAATTGAGGCAAGTTCTGCTGATGAAGCTCATGATGGTTATGAGTATTTCTTATTTCCAAAGACTGAAGAAGGCCAAAAACTACAAGAAGCTGTCAATGCTGAACTTAAGAAATTAGAAGCAGATGGAACATTGCAAAAACTTTCAGAGAAGTATTTAGGAGGAGACTTTGTTCCAGAAGCAAGTGAGTTTAAATAATGAAGAAAAAAAGTAAAAGTCCTTATATTATTAGCTTTAGTTTATTAACAATCGTTATTTTAGCGATAAGTCTTCCCTTTTTACTTATAAAGGGAAGATATAATTTTTCAGAATTTTGGAGCTTATTCTTTGATAAAATCTTTAACCTTGAAGCTTTTTATTTAGCCTTTACACATATTATTCCTAAAATTCCAAGTACTTTGATCGTTACCTTTATTTCGGCAGTTTTAGGTTTGCTTTTAGGTCTGTTACTAGCCTTAGCGAAAATTAATCAAATTCCTGTGATCAATCAAATTCGTGCTGTTTTTGTTAGTTTTATACGAGGAACGCCTATTTATGTACAATTAATTCTAGTTTATACAGGAATTCCACTTATTTTACAGGCGATTAATCTGAATTATTCTACAGATTATAATGTTAATATCATCCCTCCTTTATTTTATGCTGTGCTTGCCTTTTCATTAAATGAGGCTGCTTATAGCTCTGAGACAATTCGTGCAGCGATTGAGTCAGTAGATCAGGGTCAGATAGAGGCAGCGAAATCTTTAGGAATGACAGATTTTCAGGTTTTTATGAGAGTGACTTTGAAAGAGGCAGCAGTAGTGGCAACAGCACCTTTAGGAAATGCTTTGATTGGACTTTTAAAAGGAACATCATTGGCCTTTGTCGTTGCCTTTGTAGAAATGACAGCGATCGCACAGATTATTGGAGGTTCAAGTTTTCGTATTCTTGAAAGTTATGCAGCTTTAGCAATTCTTTACTGGCTGATTTGTATTTTATTAGAAGGCTTTATCCGTTGGATTGAAAAGAGATTAAAAATAGAGATGAAAGAAAAGACAGAGGTGGCGATATGATTAAGATAAAACATCTGAGTAAAGAATTTTCATCTGAAAAGATACTTGATGACATATCGATGGAAATAAAAGAGAAGGAAGTTGCAGCTATTATTGGCTCATCTGGTGCTGGAAAGTCAACCTTTCTACGTTCTTTAAATTATCTCGTTAAGCCTGATTCTGGACAGTTAGAAATTAATGACTTTTCTATAAATTTTAAAACGATAAAAAAAGAAGAAATCCTTCAACTCCGTCGACAAACGGCGATGGTTTTTCAGCAGTTTAATCTTTTTGAACGTCAAGACGCCCTTCATAATGTGATGGAAGGATTGGTTCAAGTAAAAAAACTTTCAAAGTCTGAAGCAGAAAAAATAGCGAGAGAAGAACTTGCTAAAGTAGGACTTACAGATCGCTTGCAGTATTATCCTAAATTTTTATCTGGTGGACAAAAGCAAAGGGTGGGAATTGCGCGAGCTTTAGCGATGAAGCCAGAGCTCTTGTTATTAGATGAGCCAACTTCAGCATTAGACCCTGAGCTCATCTCTGAAGTTCAAGAGTCTATCTTACTTGCAAGAGACTCAGGACAGACGATGTTATTGGTCAGTCATGAGATGGACTTCGTTTATAAATTGGCTGACTATGTTTATTTCTTAGATAATGGTAAAATAGTAGAAGCAGGTGATCCTAAGGAGATGTTTAATCAGCCTAAGACAGATCGCTTGAAGCAATTTTTATCAAATAATAAGAGGTTCAGTTAATGCTTTCACTTGTATTAAAATTTTATATCCCTGCGTTCTTTGTTACAGTCGTAATTGCGGGAATAATTAGTGTTTTAGCTACTCTTATCTTTTTTTCGAGTAAAAAGAGTAAAAAAGAGGGAGCAAATCAATATTTTTTTCATGAGCTTTTTATTTTAAATTTGTTGACGATTCCAGTATTGAGTGTGGCTGTACTTGCTTTACTTGTAATTATCGAGTCATTAAAAGTTTAAGGATAAATTAAAGAATTAAGGAGAAAAGATGTACGATTTAGTAATTATTGGCGCAGGTCCTGCAGGAATGACAGCAGCACTTTATGCCGCAAGAAGTAATATAAAGGTTCTTTTGTTAGAGCAAGGAGCTCCAGGTGGTCAGATGAATAATACTGCTGAGGTTGAAAATTATCCAGGTTATGCTTCAATCATGGGACCAGAATTATCGATGAAAATGTATGAGCCTTTAGAGGAACTTGGTGTTGAGAATGCTTATGGTATTGTTCAAGAGATTAAAGAAGCTAAAGGAGTTAAAAAAGTAGTAACAGAAGATGATATCTTTGAAACTAAGACAGTTATTATTGCAACAGGTGCAAGACATCGTAAGTTAGATATCCCAGGAGAAGAGGAATATGGAGCACGTGGTGTTTCTTATTGTGCAGTCTGTGATGGAGCTTTCTTTAAAGATAAGGAGATTTTAGTTGTAGGTGGTGGTGACTCTGCGGTTGAAGAAGCGATGTTTCTCTCACGTTTTGGGCGTGAAGTTACAATTGTTCACCGTCGTGATGAACTTCGAGCTCAAAAAATTATCCAAGACAGAGCCTTTAAGGATCCAAAAATTAAGTTTATTTGGGATTCAACTTTAGAAGAAATTAATGGTGATGATCGAAAGGTCAAGTCAGTTAAGATTAAAAATATTAAAACAAATGAATCTGTTGAAAAAGAAGTTGATGGTATCTTTATTTATGTCGGTCTTTTACCAGAAACAGGAAATTTTTCTTCTCTAAAGATTACAGATGCTGAAGGTTGGATTTTAACTAATGAGAAGATGCAAACCTCTTCTTCAGGAATATTTGCGATTGGTGATGTGCGTAAAAAAGATTTGCGCCAGATTACGACAGCAGTTGCTGATGGTGCGATTGCAGCTAATGAAGCTTATAAATATATAACAGAGCTTGAGGACTAATTTTTATTTTTTTGTTATTTCTAATAGATATGAATAAGTTATAAAGGAGATGTTATGAAATCAAAATTACTTTTTAGAAAAGCAAAAGATATGGATATTAGTGAATTAAAACAAATTTCCGAAGAAGTCATTAGGAAAAATTATCCTTTATTTTTAGGTGCTGATAATGTGAAAAATTATATTGAATCTGGTGAAGCAGCTAAAGAAATAGAGACTAATATTGAAAATATAATAATTGCTGATTATGAAGGAAAGATTGTAGGCTTATCTATCTTGAAGGAAAATTTATTACATCTTATAATGATTAAGTATGACCTTCAAGGACAGGGTTTAGGTGGAATTTTTCTTGAGTATATAGAAAAAGAATTATTTAAAAACTATCCAATAATTAAACTTGAAAGTTTTGAGGGAAATACTCTTACGATTGAATTTTATAAGAAACATCATTGGCAAATAATCGAAAAAGAATTTTCGGAATTTATTAATGCTCATATTATTAAATTTGAAAAAAGCAAGAAGATTGAATAAAATCTATAACTAAGTATTAGAATTTCTGAGGTAAGGCAAAAACTAAATAAGTGTCTATTCAAACGTGAAATTAAGTTTTCACGTTTTTTTGTATTCATAAATATTTTTAGACTTAGGAGAGTAGAAATTATGCCAAAAGGAAAAATAAATCGAACGCATCGAGAAAAAGGCTTTACACAAATTGATAATGAGTTATTACGAGACAAAGAAATAGGTTTTGCAGGTGTTGGTATGTTGAGCTATATTTTGAGTTTTAGCGAGAGTTACACGATTTATAAGACTCAACTTCAATCTGAATATGGACGAGCTTTAGTGGACAAAACCTGGCAAAAATGTTCAGAAGTTGGCTATATTATCTCTTTTAAAAAGTATTCCTC
>JBKECB010000052.1:0-24754 GCA_047974165.1 Lactovum sp. | reverse complement strand
CTCTGTAAAATCTATCTTCATAACTAAATTCTATCATCTTTATTATCTTTTTACACAAAAAAGACTTAATAATTTATTTACTTCCTTCAAGCGACTCTTATCTTTAAATAATACTTGTTATAAAATCTCTTCTACTTTTTTATCTCTCAAAATTAAAAAGTCCTATCTAAACTGTAAGAAGAAATACTGTTTTAAGGCACGCTTTCATAAAAAAGAAAATTGATAAAGTTATTGATCCAAATGCATTGATTGAGAAAATTGACAGAAAGTTGATTGATAAAATCGTTGAAGACATGTATATTTTCGGAGACTTGAGCTATGATTACACAAAAAAAGTAGTCATTACTTTACATCAAATTTTTGACTTTGCAATTGACAAAGGATATCTATCAGAAAATCCTATCAATCGTTACAAGATAAATATCAAATCAGAAGATAAAGAAAAGCAAAGAAATAAGCAGAAATACAAATACCTAGAAAAAAATGAAGTTACCAAAATACTTGATTATTTCTCTTCCAAAGAAAGCACCTATTGGTTACACGCTCGTGCGACAGAGTTCCTTTATCTCACAGGCATGCGATTCGGAGAAATGGCTGCTTTGCAATGGAAAAATTTTGATGGAAAATCTGTAAAAGTAAACGGAACCTTAGATTACAGAAATCGGAGAAACAGCGAGGTTGCAAAATTCAATACAACAAAAACTGCTGCAGGAAATCGCACAGTGGATTTGACCGACAGATTGATAGAAATTTTAGATGAAATCAAGTCCGCCCAAATCTTTATGTTCGGAAAGGTTGAAAAAGACAATTTTATCTTTAGAAATTCTGACGGATTCCCAATCTCAATTTATACACTGAACAAAGCCCTCAAGTCTGCAGCAGAACACAAAGAAATAGATAAGACTGTTACAAGCCATATTTTCCGCCACAGCCACGTTTCACTACTCGCCGAGATGAACTTACCTCTCAAGTCGATTATGGAGCGTATTGGTCACTCTGACGCTTCTACCACACTCAAAATTTATAACCATGTCACAAGAAAGGCAAAGCAAGATGTTCTAGATGCCTTGAATAAAATTTAATTCTCGCCCCCTTTTCGCCCCTTTTCAAAAAATCAACAAAATAAAAACACCTTAAACGCTTATAAACAAAGGTGTTTTCATTTATAAAGAATGGAGTCGAGGGGAATTGAACCCCTGTCCAAACGCCTTGCTACATCAACATCTACAACCATAGGACTTCTGTCTTTTTTAGCAAACTGCTCACAGTAGTCTCAAGAAGAGGCAATTTGCGAGTCTCAAAATTTTCGTCTAAGTAGTTGAGACAACTACTCAGCTTATTCGGCTAAAATAAGACTTTCAGCAAATCACCGATGAATCTGTGAAAGTCACGCAGGCTGGTGTTTAGGCAGCGAATGCGTAATTGTTATTATTTTTTGCAGTTATTTTTCTGCGGTAGATTTTGCTGATACCAGCAGCAGTTGCAGTTCATGTGCGACAACGCCTGTCGAATCCTTAACGACCCCTTAATATTAGTTTGTCAAGTAAGACATTATACCATTTTTATAGGAAATTTACAAAAGTTTTATTTTAAATCTTTAAGTTGAATTTATGTTATAATGTTATGTAATCAGGGGGGAGAGAATATGTCTTATATTCATTTAAAAAATGTTACAAAATCCTATCATACTGGTGATACTTTGATCACTGCAACAAATAAAGTAAATTTTGAAATTGAAAAGGGTGAGCTTGTCATTATTCTAGGAGCTTCTGGCGCTGGGAAATCTACGATTTTAAATATTCTTGGTGGTATGGATACTGCAGATGAGGGAGAGATTTGGATCGATCAAACTGACATTTCAAAATTATCAGCAAAGGAGTTAATCAGCTATCGCCGATATGATGTTGGCTTTGTTTTTCAGTTTTACAATCTTGTCAATAATCTCACTGCAAAAGAAAATGTTGAGTTGGCCTCTGAAATTGTCAAAGATGCCCTTAATCCTGTTGATGTTTTAAATAGTGTTTCTTTATCTCATCGTATTGATAACTTTCCTTCACAACTTTCAGGAGGTGAACAGCAGCGTGTTGCTATTGCTCGTGCTTTAGCTAAAAAGCCTAAGATTTTACTTTGTGATGAACCAACAGGAGCACTTGATTATCAAACTGGTAAACAGATTTTAAAAATTCTACAAGAAATGGCACAAGTTCATGGAACAACTGTTATTATCGTTACACACAATGCAGCCATTAGAAATATTGCAAATCGTGTCATTGAAATGCATGATGGACAAGTCAAAAATATTACAAAAAATCCAGAACCTGAAGATATTAATAATTTAGAATGGTAATTATATTATGAAGAATAAAACTCTAAATAAAAATATTTTACGTTCTATTAGCAGTTCTTTAGGACGTTTTTTATCTATTTTTTCACTTATGCTGTTAGGAGTCTTTGTTTTTATTGGCTTAAAAGTTGCTGGTCCTGACATGCGTGCAACTGCTGAGCATTTTTTCGAGCAGCAAAATCTTGCTGATTTTACAGTCATTTCAAGCTATGGCTTAGATAAATCTGATCAAGAAATTATTCTCAACAGACAAGGGCTTGATGAGGTCGAGTTTGGTTATTTTCAAGACCTTATCATCAAAGATAGTACAATCCCCGTTCGAATTTTTTCTAAGACTGAAAGTCTCTCACAATACGAGCTAATTTCAGGAGAACTTCCCCAAAAAGAAAATGAAATCGCCCTTGACTTTTTATATCAGAAAGATTATAAAATCGGAGAAGAGATTCTTTTTGAAGAGGATGACGAGAGTATCCTTAAAGAAAAAAAGTTTAAAATTACAGCTTTTGTAAAGTCCAGTGAACTTCTTGATAAAAATGATTACGGGCTCACACAAGTCGGAACAGGGCAATTAGAAGCTTATGCTGTTGTTATTCCCTCAACTTTTGACTCTGAACTCTATCAAATTTCACGAATTAGTTTTAAATCTACTGAGGGGCTCTCACCTTACAACAAAAAGTTTACTCAAATCTCTAAAAACTTTCAAGAAAACTTAAAAAAAGATTTTAAAAGTCAAGCTGAAAAACGACTTGGAATTATAAAATCAGATGCTTTATCTGAAATTTCTTCCTTAAAAGAACAGCTTAATAATGAAAGTTTAAATTTACAAACTCAGCAGGAGCTTTTAAATCAGCAAAAAGAAATGCTTACAGCAGCTGGCATGGCAGAAAGTTTAGAAATTATAGAAGCTCAAGAGCAACTTGACGAAGCCAAGCAAACAATCCAAGAAAATTTAGCCTTAAGTCAAGAAGAAGAAGATAAAATTAATACTCTGCCTTTACCAACTTATAGCATCAGTAATCGAAAAGAAGGAAATCCTGGCTATCAGATGTTTTTAGATAATTCAACACGAATTGATGTCTTATCTAACGTCTTTCCAGTTGTACTTTTTGCTATTGCTATCTTTGTCTGCTTAACAACAATGACACGTTTTGTCGAGGAAGAAAGGTCTAATCTCGGTTTACTAAAAGCCTTAGGATATAGCGATCGACAAATTTATAAAAAATTTATTATTTACGGATTAGTATCTGGTGGTTTAGGTACCCTACTAGGGATTGTTTTAGGCCATACCTTCTTACCTAAAATTGTATTTGAAGCTTACACATCAGCTTCTACTATTTCTGATTTAATTTTAACATTCTCATTAAAATATAGCCTCCTTGCCCTTCTAATTTCTGTTGCCTGTACAGCAATTCCAGCTTATCTTGTTGTAAAAAAAGAGCTTAAGTCTGTACCAGCTCATTTATTCTTAGCCAAGCCACCTAAAATAGGCTCTCGTATCTTTTTAGAGAAAGTTCCATTTATCTGGAATAAAATGTCCTTTACCTACAAAGTAACTGCCAGAAATCTCTTTAGATACAAACAGCGAATGTTGATGACAATCATTGGAGTTGCTGGATGTACTGCCTTATTAATCATGGGATTTGGAATTCGAGATTCTATTTCAGGATTAAGCCAACGTCAGTTTGGAAACCTTTTACATTATGATATGATCGCCATTTCAAAGGAAAATCCAACAGACGCAGAGCAAGAAGAAATAAATCAGTTATTAAAATCTGAAGGTATCATAAATTCTACCAAGTCTCACTATGAAGAACTAAGTATAGAAATTAATAAAGAAGATGTTGCTGTCAGCTTATTTGTTGTGAATGAATCTAAAAGTACAAAAGACTATGTTAATTTGCGAAATCGAGTAACTTCTGAAACTTATAATATGAATGAAGAAGAGATTATCCTCACTGAAAAGTTAGCTGATTTACTTAACATAAATGTTGGAGATGAGGTAAGCTTTAAAAATACAGATAATAAGGAAATTAAACTTAAAGTTTCAGCCATTTCTGAAATGTATATTGGACATTATATTTTTATCAACTCAGAAGCCTATCAATCAGCCTTTGGAGAAGAAGTAAATATGAATGCAAATCTTATAAAAACCAAGGATAAATCTGAAGAATTTGTCAGCCAACTTGCTCAAAACTTTATGGATAGCGATCCTATTCTTGCAATTTCTATGAATTTCACTTCAAAAAATACCGTTAATTCCTTCCTTAATGGAATCAACTCTGTCATGCTTGTTTTATTAATTTGTGCTATCTTACTTGCAGTTGTTGTCATTTATAATCTCACAAATATCAATGTTTCTGAACGCATTCGTGAACTTTCAACAATTAAAGTATTAGGGTTTTATGATAAAGAAGTCACACTTTATATCTATCGTGAGACGATATTTCTTAGCCTGATTGGAATTATTGCTGGTTTTGGTCTAGGAGCCTACTTCCATAATCTTATTATTACGATGCTTGCAACAAGTGACATCATGTTTCAGCCTGGTCTACTTTGGACTAATTTGGTGAGTTCTACATTAATTACACTCTTTACCAGCTTAGCTTTAAGTATTGTCATTCACTTCCAGCTTAAACGTGTTGACATGCTTGGTGCTTTAAAATCAATTGATTAAATAAAAGTCTTGAGAAATTTCTCAAGACTTTTTAATTGTAACTTCTACAAATTGTTTTCTTCCTTTTTTTATATCAACCTTCCCATTAAAGCGTTCTGTCAACTCTTTTATAAACTGGAAAACTTCAGATTCATTTAAATAAATTGTAACAGAAACTTTATCTGTAAACTCAGTCTCAACACTTTTAGTCGGTAAAAAATTTAATAAAGAATCAAAAAGAGAATAATCCAAATAAAGTTGAAGTTCTTGCTGTTCAACCAACTCTACAAGTTCAAGCTTATCTAAAGTTTCTGCAACAGAGGAAGAATATGCACGTATCAAACCTGAAGCTCCCAGCTTAATGCCACCAAAATAACGCGTCACTATTACACATACATTCGTTATTTCTTGTTTTTTTAAAACTTCAAGCATCGGAACTCCTGCTGTTCCTGAGGGTTCTCCGTCATCACTTACTCGTTGTATCTCCTGATGATCTTCTGTTTTTTCTAGTATAAAGACAGAGCAGTTATGGTTCGCCTTATAATGTTTCTTTTTCACAGATAAGATAAAATCTTTCGCTTCTTCTTCTGTTTGAATACGTTTCATCTGACAAATAAAACGTGATTTTTTTATCTTTATTTCATACTCAAAATCTTTTGCTATTATAATAGTCATATAAAAATTTTAACATATTTTTATTTTATACTTACTCTAAAAAGTAATCTTTTTTATAAATTCCTTTAGACTTATTCCAAAAGTTTTTTTAAACTCTGAAGAAAAATATAAGAGACTACAATGACCTAAAGCTGCAGAAACTTCTGTAACACTATATTTCCCTTGAAGAAAAAGATTTTAACCTCTTTCATCTTTATTTCTCTCACAAACTGAACTACTATCATTCCTAATTTAGATTTAAAAAGACTTGAAAAATAACGAGGATTTAAAGCAAGGTAATCTGCAACCCCTTTAATTTGAATACAGCTATAAATCCTAGAGCTCATAAACTGAACGACAGATCAAATGTGAAAGGAATATTTTTCAAGTTCTTAATCATAAGTCAGAGCAGAAAAATCTCTAAAAATATATCAAAAAAGCTGTTTTAATTCCTCTTCAGTTTTCATATACTCTACTTTATTTATTAAAAAATCACTCAATCTAAAAGATGCTCAATACTTGCTCCTTAAAAAATTACTTTCCTACAAATTGCTTAACTGTATAAATAACTATTTTTTTAATAAACGAAGAGATTCATGACCAAAACATCAATATAACATTCAGAACAAATCTTTAGATATTTTTCAAAAGTTTGCTTATTACCATGCAAAAAAGCGATAGAAGCTTAATCTTCTTCATAATAATCATAATATCTCTAGAAGTTCTTTTGTTACTTTTGCAGATAGTCTTTTTGATCAAAATACTCTAGGTATTAATTTTTCGGTGTATTTATCATTTCTTCAGGATTTACAAAAGTAATAAACTCTGCTTCATCTAACCATTTATATGATATAGTTTCTCCTTTTTTAAGAGTTATTAATGCTTTATTATAATCAGTAAGGCACAAGAAAGTATAGAAAATACAATTATCATAACAATTCTGTTAAGTTCACTAAAATTTTCTAAAGTAATTCCTATTCCTTCAAATAGCTCTCTTCTAATAAACATATTATCTTATCCTCATCTTTAAATACAGAGCTAGCTACTATTGCTTCGTAGTCCAGTATAATTAGGTTTAGATAAATCACGTCTCATAAGCAAATAGTCTCCATCTTCATGCCGAATAAGGACTTTACACAGCAGATAATACAATCCTTCTACTATTTCATTTCCACAAATTAAGTCTATAGCAACTTGTGTTCTCTCTAAAATATTCCTCTTAATTTTAAGGAAGAACATAAAATATATGTCATCTATTTTAAAGAAAATTGCATTACCTGCATGAATTTCTACCTCATTTGGAGTAACGGAGCCTAGCATTTATAGAGTAACCCTACCAAGGATAAAATTTTTTATTATTTTATGTATCAGTGTAGCTATTTCAAGTGGAACCGTAAGCTTATTTAAAATAAAAATCATGTCTATTGCAGGAATAGGAATATTTACCTTACCAGAATTTATCAATCCTAAAACTGGAATTTTAACAGGTTTATTTCAAATCTTGATTGCCATTTCAGCTGGTACATTATTTAACTTCATCACTACGTATTTACTATACAAAGAGGAAAATATTCAAGAAGTCCTATGTAAGGAAAAGTGGTCCTCCTTCAACAACTTTAAGACCCTATTTTCTCAAAAGGAGGCATACTATTGAAATTTCTGAAGGAGAGCTATATTCTTCTGTTAATGGTAAAATTAAGGTTCTTTTCCAACAAAACATGCTATTGGATTTCTTTCAGAAAATGGGCTTGAACTTCCGATTCATATAGGTATAGATACTATCAATCTTAATGGAAAATACTTTAAAAGTCAGATAATATAAAAGAAGAGCAGTAAGTTAAAAAAGGCGACTACTTCTTTCATTTGATATTGACAAGATAAAATCTGAAGCTTATAGTGTTCAGACTTCTCTTATCTTCACAGACCCAAGTCAATATCATAAAATTTATTTACAATTAAATAATAATTTCTCAAAGACTCACTATTTTTGAATCTTTTTGAAATTTTTTAGTTTAATTTACGTATCACTAAGTATGAAAGAAAATATTTATGGACGTTTACTTATAAAAAAAGACTTAGACCCTAATATTCCTCTAGATGAAATCTCATCTTTTGAAGCAATGACAGAACTTTCATCGCAAAAAATTTCTTGTAATCGCTGCGGGACTGTACATTTAAAAAGCGAGGTTAAGCTTCAAATCAATGCCTATTATTGTCCAAGCTGTATCAACATGGGGCGGATTCGTTCTGATGAGAAGCTCTACCATCTCCCTCAAATCAGTTTTCCTCCTTCAGATGTTATGACCTGGCGAGGTACACTCACAGCCTATCAAAAAGAAATTTCAGAATATCTTATAAAAGCCATCGATAACAAATCACAGATCTTAGTCCATGCTGTTACAGGTTCTGGAAAGACAGAGATGATTTATGAAGCAGTTAATAAAACTTTAAAATCTGGTGGAGCTGTTGCAATTGCAAGTCCTCGTATTGATGTCTGCATTGAGCTACACAAACGCTTATCTAAAGATTTCAATCTTCCAATTGCTCTATTACACGGAGAGGCTGAGCCTTATTTTCGAACTGCCTTTGTTATTTCTAGTAACCATCAACTTTTACGTTTTAAAGAAGCCTTTGATTTATTAATTATTGATGAGGTAGATGCCTTTCCCTTTCGAGATAATGAAATGCTCTACTTTGCCAGTAAGCAAGCAAGAAAAAAAGAATCTACTCTAATCTACCTAACCGCAACTTCAACAGAAAATTTAGAAAAACAAGTTCAGTCTAAGCAACTTAAAAGAGTCACACTTGCTAGACGCTTTCATGCAAATCCCTTAGTAGTCCCTAAAAATATATGGAGAAGTCAGTTTTATAAAAAACTTAAAGAGCAAAGAAAAGATGGATTTCCATTACTTATATTTGTTCCTGAAATTAACTTTGGTCTTGACTTTACTGAAAAGTTAACTCAGAAATTTCCAGATGAAAAAATTGGATTTGTAGCCTCGACAAGTAAAAATCGATTAGACTTCGTTGAGGATTTTAGGCAGAAAAAAATAACAATCTTAGTTTCAACAACAATACTAGAAAGAGGAGTAACGTTTCCAATGGTAGATAGCTTTGTTTATAATGCTGATCACTTTAACTTTACAAGTTCTGCACTTATACAAATTGCTGGACGTGTTGGTAGAAGCTTTGAGCGTCCAACTGGACGTGTCTACTTTTTTCATCAAGGAAAAACAAAAGCAATGGTTCATGCCATTGCAGAAATTAAAAAAATGAATAAAATCGGATACTCTAAAAATAAAGGAAAACAATGAACTGTTTAATTTGTAAAAGTCATCTTAATCTTTCTCTTAAGTTCTACGAGCTTTTTTTATTAAAGGCAAAAAGAGAACTTCTTTGTTCAAAATGTGAGAAAACTTTTCCTAAAATTTCCAATCCACACTGTCCACGCTGCTACAAAAATAAAACTTCAGATATCTGCAAAGACTGTCTACTTTGGGAAGAAAAAGGAATTTATATTCAACACCAAGCTATCTTTTCCTATGATGAAGGGATGAAGGAGTATTTTTCAAATTATAAATTTCAAGGAGATTATCAACTCCGTTTTGTTTTTTCAAAATATTTTAAATTACTAAAGAAAAATAAAGATGAAAAAATTGTTCCCATTCCTCTATCTGAAAATCGACTTCAAGAAAGAGGATTTAATCAAGTCACAGCTTTTCTTGATGCTGAAAATATCTCCTATCTTAATCTTTTAAGTAAATCAGAACAAGTAAAGCAAAGCTCACTTACTCGAAAAGAAAGACTTGAAATTAAAAATCCCTTCTTTTTTAATTCAAATGAGGGGAAGATTCTTCCTAAAAAAGTGATCTTAATTGATGATATTTATACTACTGGAAGTACACTTGTCAATGCTCGCCAAACATTATTAGAGGTAGGAATTCAAGAAGTACGTTCTTTTTCTCTTTGTCGATAATTTTTTATAACGACAAGGATGAAAGAAGATAATCTGGAACTTGATTATACTCACTTTTAAAATAGGATTTTATCTCCTCATCAGTTTCTGAAAAGACTTCTTTTGAAATAAGACTTGCTTGTATAATTCCACGCTCGGGACTATCGTATTGTGTACAATATACCAAGCTAACAATTGACTTTTCATCTGACTTTAAAATATAAGTATCATGCTCATCAACCACAAATATTTTATCAATTTCATAATGATAAGTATATTTTTTATCTGTCAGATAAATCATCATCTTTTTTTCAGCCTTTACTAAAGGACTAAATAAATAAGTCTCCGCACCTTCAACATAAAAAACATGATGCGAGGCAAGAGCAAGATTTCCTATTCCAAAGTCACCTGTTCCAAATTTCCCTGCTCCATGAAGAATTTGTGCGTCAGCCTCTCCCTCAAAAATAGGAAGATTAATCTTTAAATCTGGAATAACCATCGCTCCAATTACAGGCAAGACTTGTTCTTTGATACGCTCTTCAAAAAGACTATCAAACTCCTTAGAGTCTACTTGTTTCTTATCAGCTAAAAAAGAGCTCAATGATTGACTCAGTTGATTTTCATTTGTACTTTTAGCTTCTTTTTTTCTCATATCCATAAATAAAATAATATCTATGAATAATAAAAATAAAATTAGAAGAGCTATAAATTTCCATTTTCTTTTTTTCATCAGAAGTTTAACTCCAGTTTTACTTAAAAAATAAGAGACCCGATCTTGGGTAAAAATATAAATAAACCAACAAGAACTGCAAAAGCACTTAATACAAGAACTGCACCTGCAGCCATATCCTTTGATCGTTTTGCTCTCATATAAAATCGGTAATCTGAAGCTAAGTCCACGACATTTTCAATCGAAGAGTTAAAAAGTTCAGCAGATATCACTAAAAATATCGCTAAAAAAAGAAAAAGCCAATCTAAACGTTCGATTCTAAAAATCAGACCAGCTATAATAACTAATACAGAAGAAATCAAATGACGTCGTATATTTTTTTCTTCTTTTATTGCAGTTATAACTCCTGTTAAGGCAAACTGTAAACTAACTAGTAGGTCTTTATTTTTCCAGCGATAACGCCCCTCTTTTTCAAATTCTTCAGAGTTAAAGTCACCTTTGCTATATATTTTTATTTTTTCTTGCTTATCTTGTGAGTCCATAACTTTTTAAAATCTCCTCTTGAAGCGCAAACATTTCTATCTCTTCTTCTTTTTGATAGTGATCATAGCCATTAATATGTAAAAATCCATGAACACAAAGCCAGCCGTATTCACGTCTTAAAGAATGTCCATAATCTTTTGCCTGCTCTTTTGCTCTATCAATATTGATAAAAATCTCGCCAATATAAGGGTCAAAGTCTATTTCTGCTACTTCTTCAGCTAATTCAAAGAAAATTTCTGATGCCTGATATTCAAGACTTATCACATCTGTTGCCTGATCTTTTTGACGATATTCTCGATTAATTTCTTGAGAGCGCTGATTCTCAACAAACGTCACTCTCATTTCTTTCGTTTCAGCAAGAGTCATAAATTTAGCTGCAAATTCTAATAACTTTCTAGTTTGTTCAAGTAATTCTTGTTCAAGCTTATGTGTTTCATCGATTATTTCAATGTACATCTTTCCTCTTTCTGATTAAGATTTTATAAATCCTCAGCATAGGCTTTTATAATTTCAGCTACTACCGGATGTCTAACGACATCAGCAGCTGTAAAATAAACAAAATCAATAGCTTTTAAGCTTTTTAACTTTTCTTGTACGTCTATTAAGCCTGATTTTTGATGCTTTGGAAGATCAATCTGAGAGATATCACCATTTACAACCATTTTTGATCCAAATCCTAATCGTGTTAAAAACATTTTCATCTGCATGACTGTCGTATTTTGCGCCTCATCTAAAATAACAAAAGCATCTTCCAAAGTACGACCACGCATATAAGCTAATGGTGCAATTTCAATAATACTTCTCTCCATCATACGCTCAGTTGCCGTCTTACCTAAAACTTGATGAAGAGCATCATAAACAGGACGCAAGTAAGGATCGACTTTCTCTTGTAAATCTCCAGGAAGAAAACCTAAATTTTCTCCCGCTTCAACTGCAGGGCGTGTCAGGATTATTCGCTTAACTTGTCCATTTCTCAAAGCTTGCACTGCTAAAACAACTGCTAAAAATGTCTTTCCAGTTCCAGCAGGACCAATACCAAATACCAAATCATAAGACTTAATACTGTCAACATAATGCCGCTGTCCCATATTCTTAATATGGATTTCTTTACCTTCAGCTGTTTTTGTCAAACTCACTTCATAAAGAGAAAGAAACTGAGACAGCTCACCTCTATCTGTCATTTGAATTGCCATTGCGACATCGGCAGTATTAATCACTAAGCTACGAGCAATCAAAATTAATAAACTTTTAAGAATTGCTTTTGTTTCTTCAGCCTTTTCACCAGAAATCTGAACTTTTTCTCCTCGATAATTAATTGACACATTTAAATTTTCCTCTAAAAATTTTAAATGCTTATCTTGAGCACCAAAAAGAAGAGAGCTATCATCAGGATTTTTTAATATCAATGTTACTAAATTTTCTGGCAATTTTATTCCTTTTCTTCCTTATTTTTATTTTTAGACGAATACCAAAGCTTACCATTAGGATTATATTTCATAAATAATGCTTCGATTTTTTCTTCATCCCAAGCTTCAGCAGCATCTATAAAATTCCCCTCTTCATCACGATTAGAAATAATTTTCATCTTAGCTCCTTATTTAATCAACAAATTCAAATTCAAATTTTTCAATTCGAATCGTATCTCCATCCTTAGCTCCAAGAGAGCGAAGTTCATCATCTACGCCCATTGAACGTAACTGGCGTGCAAACTTCATCAGAGATTCATCATGATCAAAATTTGTCATCATAAAGAGACGTTTTAGTTTCTCACCAGATAAAATCCAAGTATGTTCATTTTCGCGATAAACATTAAACTCACGCTGATTAGGATCTTCAAAGCCATAATAAACCTCTTCATCAGCTTCAACTTCTTCATAAAGTGTAAACTCTTCTGTTTTTTCTACAAGATCAGCAGTTGCATTTAAAAGACTTTTCAGTCCTGATTGAGTCAGAGCTGAAACTTCAAAAATTAAAGGTTTTTCTTCAAATTCATTCAAATCTTTTGTTAACTGTTTTTTAAATTCTTCTAAGTTCTTAGCTGCATTGGGCATATCCATCTTATTTGCCACAATAATTTGAGGCCTTTCTAAGAGACGAAGATTATAACTTTCTAGTTCTTGATTAATTGTTTGATAGTCCTCATAAGGAACACGACCGTCTGTCGCACTCATATCAATCACATGTAACAGAACACGTGTTCGCTCAATATGACGTAAAAACTCAATCCCTAAACCTGCACCTTGATGTGCCCCTTCAATAAGTCCTGGCATGTCTGCCACAACAAAACTTGAGCGATAACCTAACTGCACCATTCCAATATTAGGAGTCAGCGTTGTAAAGTGATAAGCTCCTATTTTAGGACGTGCATTAGAAATTACTGAAAGTAAAGTAGACTTCCCAACACTTGGAAATCCAACAAGACCAACATCTGCAAGGACACGCAATTCTAATAAAAGTACTTTTTCCTCACCTGGTTCTCCATTTTCTGCAATTTCAGGTGCTGGATTTTTATGTGTGGCAAAACGAACGTTTCCACGACCACCGCGGCCTCCCTTTGCAAGCAGAAACTTTTCTCCATGATGACGCAAATCAACTAAAACTTCATCTGTTTCTGCATTTTTAATCGTTGTTCCTTCTGGGACTTTTAAGTAAATATCCTCAGCTCCTCGGCCATGCATACCTTTATTCATGCCTTTTTCGCCGACTTTACCTTTCCAAATACGATGGTAGCGAAAATCCATCAGAGTATTTAAACCCTCATCAACAATCGCATAAATACTGCCACCACGGCCTCCATCACCACCAGCTGGTCCTCCATCTGGAACATACTTTTCGCGTCTAAAAGCAACGGCACCATCACCACCTTTGCCTGCACGAACTTCAATTTTTACTGTATCTAAAAATAATGCCATACTTGATTATAGCACATCTAAGAATTTTAATCTATTTAGAATAATTTTTTCTTTCTACTTATTTTATAAATAAAAAAAGCGCCGAAACGCTTTTCTATTTTAATTTTCTAATGATTTTGAAAATAAGAACCGATAAGCTGTCACACCTAAGTACATACCAATCGTTGTAACCACGATATAGATAAGGTAGCCTGCCCACATATTAGAGCCTGTTAGTTCAAATGCACCAACAGCTAAGCCTACTGCTGGGTTTAATACAGCAGTTGAGCCAAAGATAGCAATTGCTGAGAATAATCCGAAGCCTACTGAAAATCCTGTTTCCCACATTGACTTATCTTCTTTAAAGACAGCATGACCAACACCTAGACCAAATACGATAGCAGCTAGAAGTTCTACAACAGCAGTATAAAGTTCTACACCTTTAGCAATCGTCACATCAGGTAAGCTTGTCAAGCCAAACTGTGACAATAAACTGTCGATAGTGTAGCTATAACCAGAAGCTTGGAATTGAGTAACAAGAGTCTCAAGATAAGAATATGCACCACCTGCTGCATTGATTTCTTTTACTGTAACATTTCCTGCAATGAGAGCTGAAAGAAGTGAATTATCAAATAGATATTTGAATAAAAGTAATGCTAAAGCTGCACCAATTAATTGCGAGAAGATATAAGAAATACTCTTAATTCCACTAATCTTTTTATTAAATAAAAGAGCAAGAGTAACTGCTGGATTTAAATGAGCACCAGAAATTGGACCTAAAATCATAACAAGTAAAACAAGAATAAAGGCAATTGCAAAACTTCCAACATTTTGAACAGAGCCAAGTTTAATAACTGCGCCTGCTAAAATAAATGTACCAATCATTTCTGCAAGTAAAGCACTAATTTTTAATACTTCTTCATCACTGTCAGATTTCCCTGCAAATTCTGCAGATTTTTTCTCTTCAAGCTTTTTCTCTTCTTTTTCCTTGAGTACTAAATCTTTGTTTTTAGACTTACTTCCTTTTTTAAAAGAGTTTTTATTCTTAGATGAAGAAGATTTAGTTTCTAATACTTTCTCATCTTTTGAAGACTTTTTAGTTTCTTCTAACTTTGGTTTTAGATCCTTTAGGTCTTTATCTTTTGAAGACTTTTTAGTTTCTTCTAACTTTGATTTTAGATCCTTTAGATCTTTATCTTCTGAAGACTTTTTAGTTTCTTCTAACTTTGATTTTAGATCCTTTAGATCTTTATCTTCTGAAGACTTTTTAGTTTCTTCTAACTTTGATTTTAGATCCTTTAGATCTTTATCGTTTGACATTTTTTCTCCTTTGTTATTTCTTTAACTTTTTGATTATAGCATAGAAAAGCTTCTATTTCAATTTTTGAACAATTTTTTTACTTTCTTTTAACTTTCAGTTAAGTTATTTTCACAAAGTAAGTCTACAAGTTCAGATAATCTCATACTGTTTGAGCCTTTTAATAAAAGTTGATCATTCTTCTTAAGCTCTTTTATAAACTCAGATTTTAAAGAGTTGAAGTCTGTAAAATGAAGAGCAGTCGGAATTTTTTTTGCCAAATACTTCATCAAGGGACCGTACAGATAGATTTTATCAATCTTATCAAGTTGAATAACTTCAGCTATATCCTCATGCATTTTTATTTCTTCAGCTCCTAACTCCAACATATCAGCAAGTAAAAGAATTTTCCTTGAGCCTGATACCGACGGAAGCTCCTGAAAACTTTCAATAATTAAACGCATGGCTGTTGGATTGGCATTATACACATCAGATAATAACTCTGCACCATTCTTTGTTTTTCGCCATTGTGTTCGATTTTTTGTTAATTCTATTTCTTTAAGACTTTTTTTAATTTTTTCTAAAGGAACATTTTTTAAATCTCCCACATAAACTGCAATTAAAGCATTCATGGCATTAAATTTTCCTTGAAGAGGAATTGTAAATTCTGTATCTAAAAAGTTTGTTTTAAACTTAATGTAATTTTTTTCTTCTTGAAAGTCGACCAATTTCAACTCAGCATTTTCACCAAATCGAATCACTGACTGATTCTCAGGAACAAACTCATCTATAATTGAATCTTCTGGAGCAATTAATAAAGAATCTCTTGAAAGACCTTTAGTAATCCCCATCTTTCCACGGGCTATTTCTCTACGTGTTCCAAAAAACTCTAAATGAGATTCACCAATTAGAGTGATAATCGCAAGATTAGGTCTTGCTAACTCAGATAAAAAAGCTATCTCTCCAGGGCGGTCCATTCCCATTTCCAAGACTAACTTCTCTGTTTCTTCTGGCATGGAAAGAATCGTATAAGGTAGGCCTAACTCATTATTATAGTTTCCTTGCGTTTTATAACAGTTATAGTGGCTAGACAATACAGCAGCAGTCATATCTTTTGTCGTTGTTTTCCCATTTGAACCTGTAATGGCAATAACTTCAACGTCCTGCTTATCTAAATAATAACTCGCAAGCTTTTGTAAAGCAAGGACGCTATCATTTACTAATAAATGTGGAAAGTCAACTTCTTTTTCTGAAATTGAAATTAAAGCTCCTTTATCAAATGCTTTATTAATAAAATCATGCCCATCCAATTGACCTTTTAAAGCCAAAAAAACATCATTAACTTCAATTTTTCGACTGTCAAACTCTAGCTTGTTCAGCTCTAAATCTTCATAAACTTGAAAGTTATTTTTTGCCTCAACAACTCGCCCAATCTCATGTACTGTTAATCTCATAAGAGATGACTTTCTCTTAGTTCAAATGCTTCTTGCGCTAAATCTGCTAAGCGTTGAACAACATCTGCATACTTTACTCCACTTGCTTCCCATAAGCTCGGATACATTGAATAAGCAGTTGCTCCAGGAATACTATTAATTTCATTAAGATAAATTTCACCATCTTTTTTATTAATAAAAAAGTCACAGCGAGACAATCCTGTTCCGTTAACAGCAGTATAAGCTTGTTTTGCATAGTTCTGGATTTTTTCTAGCTGCTCTTTTGAAAGGTCGGCAGGGACTTGATTTACTGTTTGAGCAGCAATATATTTTGAATTATAGTCATAAAATTCTGCTTCTTGGATTACTTCACCAACAAGTGAAACCTCATCTCCCAGCATGCCACACTCAATTTCTCTCAGATCAGTAATCCCTTCCTCAATCACCAAACGACGGTCATATTTAAAAGCTTTATCTAATGCCGTATTTAATTCTGCAACTACTTTTACTCTTGAAATCCCTACACTTGATCCCATATTTGCTGGTTTTACAAAGACTGGAAACTTTAATTTTTCAATGACTTTTTCTGCAATTTTTTCTTTATCCTCATGAGCAAAAGCTGCAATGTAAGGAACTTGCGGGATAGCTATCGATTCAAAAACAAGCTTGGCTAAAATTTTATCCATCGTCACTGAAGCAGATAGGATATTAGGTCCAATATAAGGCATTTTTAAAATTTCTAAAAATCCTTGAATTGAGCCATCTTCTCCCATTGGCCCATGCAGCACTGGAAAGACGATTGCTTTTTCTTCATAAATCTCTGAGGCTAAAACTTTTGCTTCATCCTCTAGACTCTGATTTGTCATTAAGTTTGAGCTATCCTTAACAAAATAAAAATCTCCCTTTTGAGAAATAAAATAAACACTTAACTCAAAATTTTCTCTTGCTGCATTAATAATATTTTTAGCTGACATAACAGAAACCTCACGTTCAGCACTCCGTCCACCATATAAGATAATTAACTTCCTTTTCATATTTCCTCTCCTTCTTTTTATTTTTATATTTCCTGTCTATTTTCTACTGCTTTGATTAAAGTTACTTCGTTCGCATACTCGATATCTGAGCCGACTGCAAGTCCATGAGCTAATCGTGTAACTTTTATCCCTGAGGGTTTAATCAAGCGTGACAAATAAAGTGCCGTTGTTTCCCCTTCACTTGTTGCATTTGTTGCCAAAATAACCTCTGTTATTTTTTCATCCATTAGGCGAGTAATCAAACTTTTAACATTAATATCATCCGGTGTTATATTATTAAAAACTGAGATTGTTCCATGTAATACATGGTAGCGTCCTTTATATTCTCCAACCCTTTCAAAAACAGTCACATCTCTAATTTCTTCAACAACTAGAATTTGCGTCTCATCTCTTGAGTCGTCTTTACAAATGTCACATTTTTCTGAAGAAGCAAGATTACCACAAGTTTCACAATACTTTAACTCACGCTTAGCTGATAATAAATGTGCAGCAAAATCATTCACATCTTGATCTTGCATTCCAATTACATGAAAAGCTAACCGTGTAGCTGTTTTTGATCCAATTTGAGGTAATTTTTGGAAACTTTCAATAAGTTTTGCAAGTTGTTCTGGATAATACATTATTTGATAACCTTCATCTTTACTGATAAATTTACAATTTCTTTTACAATTTCTTGACTAGCCTTTGTATCTGTACTTACATTAGGAATCATAATCCCTACAGCCACCTGAGGATTATCACCTGGTGCATATGCAATGACATTATTTACCGTTGTAGCTTCTCCATTTGAAGCATAGGACTCTGACGTTCCCGTTTTAGCATAAATATCTACTGACACTCCTGTCCCCATTAAGGCACCTGTTCTAAGTCCAGAGCTTCCATGGACAACTTCCTCCATACCAAGCTGAATAATATCCATCTCTTCTTTTGAAATATTAACATTATTTAAGACTTTAGGCTTAATTTCTGTTTCTAAAGTACCAAGATTATTATTATCACTACTATATATTCCTTCTACAATATGAGGGGCTACACGCGCTCCATTATTTGCAATCGTTGCTGCAAATTGAGCAAGTTGAAGCGGCGTATAATTATCAAACTGACCAAAAGATTGATAAAGAAAATTCGCTGTATTTGTTGTTTCTAAATCTGTCGATGGAACAAAGCCTTGACTTTCTCCTGGAATATCAATTCCTGTTGAAGTTCCCAATCCATACTCAGCAAATGATGAACGTAATTGTTCATAAGCTTGAACAGTATTTTCATTAGAAATCATCATATTAGGCTGATAGCTTTGACCTAATAATTTAAGAGCTATCTGAACCATATAAGTATTAGATGAAAACTCTAAAGCTTCTGAGGCTTTAATACTTCCAAAACCAATCTTATTCCAGTCTTGAATTGGGTTAGAGCCTTTAATAAGGATTGGTTCTGCTGTTAATCTTTGATTTGAAGATAAAACCCCTTTTTCCCAACCAGCTGTCAAAGTGGCAGGTTTCACGACCGAACCAGGAGTAAATGTACTAGTCATTGTTGACAAGGCATTATTTATTTCTTCTCCATTTGTCGTGTCCCTATCAATCCCATTCATAGATAAAATAGCACCTGTTTTAGGATTAAGTACAACAGCATAAATTCCATTTATATGTGGATTTCCTTCTTCTTGTAATTTATCCATTTTACTTTGTAAGATTGACTGAACTGATTTTTGAAATTCTGTATCTACTGTTAGCTTTAAATTTTTCCCTTGACTTCCTTCTTGAATACTTATCTTTTCTTTAACTGTTCCATCTGAGTTTACCGTAATTTTTGTTACTTTATGCTCACCTTGAAGAACTGACTCATAACCTTTTTGAAGATAGGAAGTTCCTACACGGTCATTCATTGTATAACCTTTTTCTAGCAGTTCCTCAAGTTGTTCTTCTGGAATTCCAGCTTTTTCTGTCGAGATTGTTCCAATAAGCGGCGATAAAAGGCTCTCTGAATCCACTAAATAATCCCAAGCATTGCCAAAGCCAAGACCGGGTAAATCATCTAATTCTGAGGCGATTTGAGCCTGTAAGTCTGCTGAAATATTACTTGTAACAATATTTGACGTCGAATAAAGCTGCGTCCCATTCATCAACTTATAAAGTTCTACCGCAATCAATTCTTCTTCATTAAAATTAATTTGCTCCTCAGTCACCTTATCAATCAACTTAGAATAAATCACTGACTCACTCAAGCGATAACCACGCTCATCATACTGTTCTTTATCTGATAAAGCTTCATTTGCTGCTGCTAAATTCTTAGGATCAGATAAAAAATAATCCTTTTTATCACGTACTGTCAAACTTGAAGGGTCAACTAAGTCTCTAACAATCGGAACAAGAGCAATAGCATTGTTGCGCATCTCTTCTGCACTAATCTCAATTCCTCTTGTAAAGGTTAATGCTTGAACAGTCGTTGTTTCGGCAATCAAAACTCCCTTCGAATCAAAAATTTGACCACGTGGCATACTTTGGATAACAGTCGTATTAGAATCCACTTCTTTCAACTTATCTGCGTAAAAAGCATAATCAATAATCTGAATATAATAAAGACGTCCTAAAAGGAGAAGAAAAAGAGAAAAAATAAGCGTGAACAAAATATTAATACGTAATTTAATATTTGAGCGTCCCGTTGGATAACCCGTATTCTTATTAGGATTTTTCTCTTGCTTTTTAACAGAACTCTTTTTATGAGTCCTTCTCTTATTTTTTTGCATTACTATCATTTTAACACAAGTTAAAGTATTTTTTAGAAAAAAAATTGCCTAAACGACAATTTTTTTTAACTTATTAATCTAAGTAATATTCCTTTATTAAATTTAACTTTTCATCAAATTCAAAAACAAGTGGGGGGAAATTAGGAATTTCAACATCCATGATTTCATCATCAGATAAGTTTTTAATATGTTTTACAAGTGCACGGATAGAGTTTCCGTGAGCACCAACAAAGACATTTTTACCGTCAAGCAAAGCAGGTGCAATCTGGTCCTCCCAGAATGGTAAGGCACGCTCTAAGGTTACCTTTAAGTTTTCAGCATCTGGAATCAAGCTGTCTTCGAGTCCAGCATAACGACGATCATTATGAGCTGAGTATTGATCATCATGAGCCATAATTGGAGGCAATGTATCGTATGAACGACGCCAGATATGTACTTGTTCGTCTCCATGTTTCGCTGCAGCTTCAGCTTTATTTAATCCTGTCAATCCTCCATAATGACGTTCATTTAAACGCCATGATTTCACGACTGGTACCCAAAGTTGATCTGAATATTCTAAAGCTAAGTCTGTTGTCTTAATCGCACGTTTCAAAACTGAAGTAAAAGCTAAGTCAAATTCAATACCGTGCTTTTTAATTAACTTCCCAGCATCAATTGCTTGAGTAACACCTTCTTCAGACAAATCAACATCTGCCCAACCTGTAAAAAGATTCTCAAGATTCCATTGAGATTGACCATGACGTGCAAAAACTAATTTTACCATTCTTCCTCCATTGTTTCTTTATAGAAACTTTAGTTTACTTACTTCTATTTTTAGTATTTGAAGTTAAGTTCAGTTAAGTTTTATTTTAACCTGTTAATTAATTTACAAAGTTATTATAACAAATTTTCTAATAAATTTCCATTTATTTTAATCTAAAAAAATCAGCCTGGCTGATTCTTAAGCTTTTCGTCCTCTTAAAAGTATATGAATGGCTAAATTTCCAATAATTTGTGTAATAAATACAAAAATCAAAATCAAAATAAGCGAAACTAGGGTAACATCTGTTGCTCCACGAGCATAGCCATACTGGACAGCCATATTCCCAAGACCACCACCACCTACAACACCTGCCATTGCAGTCAAACCAATAACAGAAATTGTTGTAAAATTTGTCGCTCTTAAAATTGAAATACGTCCTTCTCTTAAATATACTCGGAAGATAATTTCTAAAGTTCCTGTTCCCATTGCTCGTGCTGCCTCAACAATCCCTTCATCCACTTCCATTAAGCTATTTTGAACCATTCTGGCATAAAAAGGGATTGTTCCAACAACAATCGGAACTGTCACTGCAGCAGTTCCAATCGATGTCTGTACAATTAAACGTGTAAAAGGCATAATGGCAACTAATAAAATAATAAAGGGTGTTGCACGTCCAATATCCACAATCTTATCTAAAATAGTATATATAAAGCGATTAGGCGTTAATCCTTCCTTATCTGTTAATAATAAAATAACGCCTAAAGTCAAGCCAAATATACTTGCAATGATCATTGTAACAACTGTCATTTGGATTGTTTCAAAAATAGCAAGTATAAATTCATCTGGCCAATATTTTTCTATATTTGGTAAAAACTTTTCCATTTAATTAAAACTCTCCTTCTTTAGATTTTTGAATACGTTCAATTAACACCTCTTTTTTCGCTAAAAAGTCTTTCAATAAATCAAACTTGACTTTTTTATCAAACTTGACAATTAATGTCCCTAGAGCTGTATTTTGGATATATTCTATATTCCCATAAAGAATACTTGCAGTCAGAGAAAATTCCTTAAAAATTTCAATAATAATCGGCTCTGAAGAACTTTCACCTGAAAATTTAAGTTCATAAATATCTGTCTCAGGATAATTTTCAAAAATACTTTCTTCAGCACGCTCTACATGTGTGGCAGTACGAATAAAATCTTGTGTCAAATCCTCTTTAGGATGATTAAAAATCTCAATCGCTGTACCACTTTCTATAAGATTTCCCGCTTCCATAATTGCAACCTTATTACAGATTTCTTTCACAACTTGCATTTCATGCGTGATGATAACAATCGTTATCCCTAACTTTTCATTAATCTCACGGAGAAGTTTCAAGACAGAAACTGTTGTTTTAGGATCTAGTGCACTCGTTGCTTCATCACAAAGTAAAATCTTAGGATCATTTGCTAAGGCACGCGCAATTGCCACACGTTGCTTTTGACCACCTGAGAGTTGCTCAGGATAAGCATCTTTTTTGTCTAAAATTCCTACAAGTTTAAGTAATCTTTCAACTTTATTTTTTTGTTCCTCTTTTGATAAGCTAGATTTAAAAAGTGGAAACTTAACATTTTCTGCAATTGTTCGTGAAGGCATTAAATTAAAATGCTGGAAAATCATTCCAATCTTTTTGCGCTCTTTTAAAAGCTGAGCTTCTGGAAGAGACAGGAAATCTTTCCCATCTACTTCCAAAAATCCAGCTGAAGGTTTTTGTAAAAGGTTTATAACACGTACAAGTGTAGATTTCCCTGCTCCTGAATATCCTACAATCCCATAAATATCTCCTTTTTCCACCTCAAGAGAAACTTCTTTTACAGCTATCATCTCTTTTTTTCTTTGTTTAAACTTAACTGTTATATTTTCTAATTTTATCATTTATTTTATACTCTTTTACCAAGCAGCAGCATCACCTGATTCATTAATAATCGCTTCTACTTCTTCCGTCTGATAAGCCTCTACAAGAATTTTAAAATCTTCCTTATCTTTATTTTCTTCCGTTACCACTACAATGTTCTTAAATGAATCTCCAAGCTTACTTGCATGATCTGTATCTACAAAAATTGCATCATCTGCTGTTTTTTGAAGTTGACTAGTCACAAAGTTTGTATTAATAACTGCAGCTGTCAAGTCAGGAAGTGCAGCCGCAATTTGAGAAGCCTCTAACGTTTCAATCTCAATCTTAATATTATAAGTTTCAATATCTGTCAAAGCTGGAATATCTCCGGCATCTTCTTTTAAGGTAATATAACCTGCAGAAGCGAGAAGACTAATTGCACGCCCTCCATTTGTCACATCATTTGGGATACCAATAATGTCTCCATCTTTAATATCTTTATAATCTGTAACTGTTTCTGAATAAAGACCAAGTGGTGAGATATATGTCCAGCCAATACTCACTAAATTTTCATCGTTCGTTTTATTCCATTCATCTAAGTAAACTTTTGTCTGAAAGGCATTTAAGTCTAAGCTGCCATCAACTGTCGCTGGATTTTCCTGTGTATAGTCTGTAAATTCCTTTACCTTTAAAGTAATTCCCTCATCTTTTACATTTTCAGCAACTAATTCCCACTCTCTTCTTTCTTGCTCTGAGGCGACACCAACTGTATAAGTCCTATCTTCAGCCTCTTTATCTGCTGAATTTTTTGATCCACAAGCTGCAAGTGATAAAGCTGCCAAGCAAGCAAGTCCAATTGTTAAAATTTGTTTTTTCATTATTTTCTCCTTAAAAGTACAAGTTTTATTTTTATCTCGATTGATAAATAAAAAATCTCGCCTCTAAAATATCCTATGATATTTCAGAAACGAGTTATGATCGTGTTACCATTCTGTTTCGTGTTTAGCAAAAAACACCTCTGTCACATCTTCGTCATTTATAAATCTCCTGCAGAAAAATTTATAGTTTCTCCAATGTGCAGTCCAATAACGAGAACCAAGCCGACTTGAGTTCAATTTCTCTCACTCAAGCTAATCACGGGTCATTTTCATTTCTTCTGTCAGTCCTACTTTCACTCTTATGCAGGCTCTCTATGCTGACATCTGTCATTACTTTTCCGATCAACTTATTTAATATTTATAAATCTTAAAACCATTCTAACCTAAAAATTCGATCTTGTCAAGAAAAAACTATTATTTTCAGAAAATTTATATTTTATTTTTTAAAAGCTCTACTTTAACGTAGAGCTTATTATTTTGGAGATATATTTAGTTTAAAAAGCAAGATAATTTTTTATATTGTAATAACAAATATCTTCAATAATAGGAACAACTTCATTTATATCTTGAGTAATATACCCCTTTTCCATCATAGCACCTATATGCTCACACAAAAGTCTACGGAAATATTCATGGCGAGGAAAAGAAAGGTAACTTCTTGAGTCTGTTAACATTCCTACAAATAAAGAAAGAACACCCATTTGAGATAATACTTCTAACTGTTTTTTCATACCCTCAAGTTGATCATTAAACCACCATCCTGAGCCCAATTGTAGTTTTCCAGGATAGTCAGATTGAAAACAGCCTAATAATGTTACAACAGACTCATAATAAATAGAATCTAAAGGATAAACAATCGTTTTAGGAATACCATTTTTATCTTGAAGAGATAGTAATTTTCCTAGCTGAGCAATAAAAGGCTGATCTGAAATATAATCAAATCCTGTATCAGGACCTAAAGATTCAAATTTTGAATCTGAAGCATCTCTTGCAGCACCAATATGATATTGCTGAGCAATATTATACTTGTTATAAAGCTT
>JBKECB010000048.1:0-12086 GCA_047974165.1 Lactovum sp. | reverse complement strand
GGAGCAACAGGTGAAAATGGTCTTACACCAGAAATCGGAGATAATGGTAACTGGTGGATTGGTGATACAGATACAGGAGTAACTGCTGAAGGTAAGACACCAGAAATCGGAGATAACGGTAACTGGTGGATTGCTGGAGAAGATACAGGTGTATCTGCAACAGATCAAGATAGCACAGGTGGTATCGGTGCTAACGTTCCTGATGGAAGCGAACATGGCGGTAGTCAAACAGGTACAGGTGCTGTTGAAGACGAGTCTGACTTTGTCACTCCAACAATCGTAGCACCAGATTCTATCTCAGTAGAAGAAGGAAGCAGCTTAGAATTACTTGCCAATGATTCTTTCGTAGAAGATCCACAAGTTTCAACAGATGGTGGTTACAAGTACTTCCTTACAAACGGTGAGCAATCAGGTGAGTCTGGAGTAGATACTAACGTTCCTGGTCTTTATGAAGTAACTTATGGTTATGCTTATGTTGATGAAAACGGAACTTGGCAATATATCACAGCAACACAAAACGTTGTGGTTTATGAAAAAGATACGAACAATGACGGATTTATCCATCCAACAATTACAGCACCTGAGTCTATTTCTGTTGTAAAAGGCAGTGACTTAGAGTTAGTTGCAAGTTCATCAACGGTTGAAGATCCACAAGCTTCAACAGATGGTGGTTACAAGTACTTCCTTACAGATGGTGAACAGTCAGGTGTGTCAGGTGTTGATACAAACACTCCAGGCACTTACACTGTAACTTATGGTTATGCTTATGTAGATAATAACGGAGACTGGCAACACGTAACAGCAACTCAAGAAGTTGTTGTCTATGAAGAATCAGTTGAAGTTCCAGATGAAGATCAAGATACATCAGGTGGTGGTCTTGGAACTAACACACCAGACGGTGATGCTACAGGTGGAGTTCAAACAGGTAGCGGAAGCGTTGAGGATGAGGTAGTGCCAGATACAGGAGTAACTGGTGCAACAGGAGCAACTGGTGCAACTGGTGCAACAGGAGCAACTGGTGCAACAGGAGCGACTGGTCCTGCAGGTAAAGATGGAACAGATGGAACAGATGGTACTAACGGAACTGACGGAATAAATGGATCGGATGGCCTTAACGGTTCAAATGGTTCAAATGGTTCAAATGGTTCGAATGGTATTAACTATTACACATCATCATATGCTTCAGGAACTGGTACGGTTCTTCCAAGTACAGGCGAGTCTACATCAGCACCATCAGTGGTTGCAGGTGCAGCAATCCTTGCAGGAGCAGCAGCTTTAGCAGGAAATCGTCGTCGTAAAAAATCTTAAGATTAATAAAAATTAGATTTTTTCAAAAAAGAAACACTTTTAAAGTGTTTCTTTTTGTTTTTTATGATATAATAGGGGGGTATAGTCAGCAAAAATATAGTTGACAATTTTGAATACATGAATTAATTTTGAGGAGAGTTTATGGCAAATGAATTTTTACGTCGTAAAAAGACATTAAATCAGGGGAAGAATACAAATTTCCGAACCTGGAAATCTAATAAATCTTGGCTTTATAGCTCAAGTATCCTTGCAGCATTGGCGGGAGGAGCAGTTGTTGGTCAAACAGGTCTACAGGCCTCTACTGATTCAGCAAACAATGTCGTACAGGTTGAAACAGCAACAAACACTACAGCATCAGAAACAGTAGTATCTTCAGTTTCAGCAGAAAGTGTCGCCGCTTCAGTCCCAGTTGAGTCTTCAGTAGTTACTTCAACAGAAAGTATTGCAGCTCCTTTAGCTGAAAGTTCAGCAGTTGCATCATCTGCAGAGTCTTCTCTTACAGAATCTTTTGTAACAGAAACATCTTCAGCTTCAGAAGTAACTTATCCAGCATTAGAGGTTAATAATTCTGTAAGTTCTATTTCTGCAGTTGTTGAGAGTTCTTCGACAATTGTCACATCAGAAGTAGCAACGACAGCAGCAAGTTCAGCGACACCACCAATGTTGATTTCAACAGTGGATTCTTCGAGCTTTATTGAACCACCATCATCAGCATCTGTTACAGGTGTTGGAGCTTCAGTAGAACTTCCAAGTAGCGTTGCAGTATCTGATTCAGCAATTATCTTAGAGTCCTCAACAGCAACTGTTGAGATTATTGATAATAATTTTGAAGTTTTAGCAACAGTTGCTGATCCAACTATTACAGTGACTGAAACAACAACAGTTGCAGCAGGAACTGTTTATGAATTATTTGCTGAACCTTCTAACTTATCAGTTACAAACTCAGCAGGTAAGACAGTATCAGCTTCAGACCTTTCAACATTTGAGCGTCCAAATATTGTGGTGACAATCGTTGGTGGTACTTATGGAAGCACAGCAAAAACTATCACAGGTACAAATGTAACTTTTAAAGTAACAGACCCAAGTGCAGAATATATGGTTAGCTATCTATATACTGACCCAGTGACGGGTGTTACAGCGACAACTACCCAATTTATCAATCTTGTAGCTAAAAAAGCTCCAACATTAACTGTAAATAGTGCTCAAACTGTAAATGCAGGTACATCTATCAATTTGATTTCTGGAGCATCAGCACTTGCAGGTGTGGATTCTGTCGGAAGTTTGAACTTTTCTAATGAAAATACCTTAAAGAATTTAAAAATCACAGTAAATGGTGAAATCTTTACAGGTAGTGTGATTGAAACAACTGAAAAAGATGAAAATACAACTTATACAGTGAGTTACACTTATTTGGATACAATTACAGGCCTTGAAACAATGGCCCAACAAGTTATCCTTGTGAAAGCTCTTCCAGCTCCAACATTGACTGTTAATACACAACAAACAGTTAAGGCAGGAACAACTGTATCTTTAGTCCAAGGTTCATCAAAACTTGAAGGTATAGATTCTAAAGGAAATGCTATTAATTTCTTGGATGCTGAACAGCTAAAATGTACAGTAATTACAGTAGATGGAACAACTCTTCCAGTTGGAACGACAGTTTGGACAGCAGCAAAAGACCTACCTTCTGGAAATCATACGGTAACTTATACTTATACAGATCCAGCAACAGGTTTAAATTACTCAGCAAGCCAAGTTATTGTTGTGACGGCTTTGGTATCACCAAGTATCACAATCAATCCAGCCTCTAGTACTGCAGAAGCAGCAACTACTGTAGACCTCCTCAAAGGATTATCAGGTAAGAACAGCTCAGGTGTATCCTTAGACTTTTCAGACACTTTAACAGCTTCAAACTTGGAAATTGCAGTAGATGGCGTGTCACTCGAAGGTGGAACAGCTTGGTCAATTCCTAAAGGAACTTCAGGTAATCATACAGTAACTTATACTTATACTGATTCAGTGACAGGTTTAACTTCTACAACAACTCAGACAATTGTAGTAACACCTGAAAATATGGTAACATCATTTGGTGCGTCACAATTAATCGGTGCACCTTATGATACTAGCGGACAAGCACTTTCAAATATTGTCGTTGTAGGTGGTGGTCAAGTAGCCGCAAATATTTCTGGCAAGATGACAGGTCAGCTTTATGCTGATGGTGTTGCGATTGAAGGTGCAGTTGCAACGGCTGATTTTGTTTATGATGCAAACGGTAATGCCGTGACAACACTTAACTATATTGGTATTGACTTATCAGGTTATGCAGGTAAGACATTGACAAGTATTGCAACTGTAAATGGTAAAACAGTAAGCTCTGATAAAGTTCTTGTGACTGAGCGACCAAAAGAAGGAGCTACAGGAGCTACAGGAGCTACAGGAGCTACAGGAGCCACTGGTGCTACTGGAACGACTGGAACAACAGGATCAGTTGGTACAACAGGAGCTACAGGTGCGACAGGAGCTACAGGAAATGTCGGTCCTTCCCCTGTTATTGGAACAAATGGTAACTGGTGGACATGTGGTTGGAATGAAGCGTCAGGTAAATTTGAATGGTCTGATACAGGATTTTCAGCGACAGGAGCAGATGGTGAAACTGGTGCAACTGGTGCAATGGGTGCAAATGGTGGTAATGGATATTCACCATATGTTGGTCAAACAGGTACTTGGTGGATTTACGATGTTGCAAATAAACGTTGGGAAGACACTGGTGTAAAAGTAACAGGTGATACTGGAGCGACAGGTGGTATCGGTGCTATTGGTGCAACGGGTGCAACGGGTGCTACAGGAGCCACAGGAGCTACAGGAGCAACGGGAGCCACAGGTGTAAATGGAAACACCCCATATATTGCTTCAAACGGTAATTGGTGGATTGCAGGTGTTGATACAGGAATCAAAGCAACTGGTGTAGAAGGTGGAACTGGAGCTACTGGTGCTGCCGGAGCAGACGGTGAAGATGGAGAAGGTCCAACTATTGGTGTTAATGGTAACTGGTTTATCAATGGTAGAGACACAGGTATTAAAGTAACAGGAACGACTGGTGTAACAGGAGCGACTGGTGACCGTGGATCAACAGGATCAACAGGAGCTACTGGTGATAAAGGAGCTACAGGAGCTACAGGAGCAACTGGTGGAAAAGGAAATGGTGGCTTGACACCAGGTATCGGAATGAATGGTAACTGGTGGGTTGGCACAATCGATACCGGTATCAAAGCGACAGGTGAATCTGGAGCTACAGGAGCCACGGGAGCTACAGGAGCTGATGGTTATAACGGACATACACCTTATGTTGGAATGAATGGTAACTGGTGGGCTTGGAGTGCTTCAAAAGAAGCTTATGTCGATACTATGGTTCATGCCTACGGACAAGATGGTGAAGTTGGTAATACAGGAGCTACAGGAGCTACAGGAGCTACGGGTCTAACACCAATAATTGGTGGAAATGGTAACTGGTGGATTGGAGATACTGATACAGGCGTTCCAGCTGAAGGCGTTACACCAAAAATTGGTGATAACGGTAACTGGTGGATTGGCTCACAAGATACAGGTCTTTCAGCAACAGGTAAAACTGGTGAAACTGGTGAAACTGGTGATAAAGGTCAAAATGGTGAAGACGGTGATACTTCCTACATTGGAGATAATGGCAATTGGTGGGTAGATGGCTATGATACAGGTGTTGCTGCAACAGGTGATACAGGTGCTATCGGTCTAGGAGGTGCACAAGGAGCTACAGGAGCTACAGGAGCTACAGGAGCCACAGGAGCCACTGGTGAATCTGGTCTTGATCCATGGGTTGGTCCAAATGGTAACTGGTTTATTGGTACAGTAGATACAGGTATTGCTGCTAAAGGAGCTACAGGAGCCACAGGAGCGTCCGGTGTGACTGGAGCAACTGGTGAAACAGGAGATGGTGGTATTAATGGAAATACACCAACTATCGGAGAAGATGGTAACTGGTGGATTGGTACAATCAATACAGGCCTTTCTGCTACAGGTAAGACTGGTGAAACAGGAGCTACAGGAGCTACAGGAGCCACAGGTGCAAAACCAGGTGGAGCTACAGGAGCTACAGGAGCAACTGGTAGTACAGGTGATACAGGTGATACAGGAATAACTGGTGGAGATGGAGCTGACGGTGGTAGCGGAGCTAACGGCGACAATGGTGCTAACGGTGGCAACGGAGCTACAGGTGGAAATGGAGCTAATGGTGGCAACGGTGGATCAAATGGTTCAGGTGGTGGCCTATATGGTCAAAACGGTGGAACAGACGGTTCAGATGGTGGTCTATACGGTCAAAACGGTGGACAATCTACAGGTACAATCTTCCCTAAAACAGGAGAAGAAAGTGGATTTCCAGCAGCTCTTACCGGTGCAGCAGTCTTAGTAAGTGCAACAGCCCTTGCTAACTCACGTAGACGTAAAAAGAAAAACTCATAATTCATGTTTAAAAAAATACTTTAGCATTTGCTAGAGTATTTTTAAATTCTCTCTTTATTTTTGATATAATAAAAATATGAAAAAACAAGAAAAAATTGAATGCTATGAGCAAATAAATGCTCAATTAAAAAATTTATTAACAGTACAAAATTATACAATTTCTAATTTATCCAATGCTTCAGCCCTATTGATGGACTCACTAGCTCATCAAATATTTACAGGTTTTTATCTCTATAATGGTGAAAAACTTATTCTAGCTCCCTTTCAAGGCTCCGTAAGTTGTGTTGAGATTGAGATTGGAAAGGGTGTCTGTGGTGAGGCTGCTGAGCAAGCAGAGACGATTATTGTAGATAATGTCAAGGAGTATAAAAATTATATTTCTTGTGATTCACGTGCGATGAGTGAGATTGTTGTACCAATAATCAAGGATGAAAAAGTTATTGCAGTTTTAGATTTAGATGCTGACTGTGTTGATTTTTATGATGAGATTGATAAGAAATATCTTGAAGAGTTTGTTGAGATTTTAACTCAAGCAACAGACTTTAAATTTTTTGAGTTATTTTAAGGAGAGAGTATGGTCTATCAAGCACTTTATCGAAAGTATCGTTCTCAGAGGTTTGATGAGATGGTGGGACAAGAAGTTATAGCGACTACTTTAAAAAATGCAATTATTAATGAGCAAATCTCGCATGCTTATCTTTTTAATGGACCAAGAGGAACAGGAAAAACATCAGCAGCTAAAATATTTGCAAAAGCGATTAATTGCCCTCAAGTAACACAAGGTGAGCCTTGTAATTCTTGTGATATTTGTGTTGCCATTACAGCAGGACGTTTAGAAGATATTATAGAGTTTGATGCAGCATCAAATAATGGAGTGGAAGAGATTCGTGAAATTCGTGAAAAATCGACTTATACAACAAGTTTAACAAAGTATAAGGTTTATATCATTGATGAAGTTCATATGCTGTCAAAGGGAGCTTTTAACGCCCTTTTAAAAACGTTAGAAGAGCCGACAGAATATGTTGTTTTTATTTTAGCTACCACAGAAATACAAAAAATTCCGGCAACAATTATTTCTCGTGTTCAACGTTTTAATTTTAAGTCAATTACAAATTCAGATATTTCAACTCATTTGGCAGCCGTATTGGCAGATGAAAAAATTGAATATGAACCTGCTGCCTTAGAGGTAATTGCACGTTCAGCTGAGGGAGGAATGCGTGATGCACTTAGTTTACTTGATCAAGTACTTTCTTTTTCTGCGGGTAATTTGACAGAAAAAGATGCCTTTCTTGTGACTGGAGCAATTGCAGATGAGATTTTAAAGGATTATATTCAAGCTTTGTCAAGTAAGAATAGAGAAAGTGCACTTGAGAAAATCTCTCAAGCTTTTTCTGAAGGAAAGAACATGTTGCGTTTTGCCGAAGATCTTTTAAGAGAGTTGAAGGACTTACTTTTTGTAGAAAAGCAGGAAATTTCGTCTAACTTAATTTACGCTTGGATTGATATTGTTATTGGTTCATTAAAAATGATTAAGGAAACAAGTCAAACAAAAGTAGCTGCTGATGTGATGACAATGCGTCTTCTTGATTTTTCCCTTCCTCAGACTCCTCAAGCAGTAAATATAATGTCTTCTACAGCTTCTCAAACTTCAGTTGAAAAGTTAAAGATTAAGAAGCAGCAGCGTAAGATTGAATCAGATGAAATTTTAAACTTATTGGATTGTGCAGTCAAGGAAAAGGAATACAAGAAGCAGGTTGTCAGTATTTGGCCAGAATTAATTGAAGCAATGTCGAATCCATCCAATAAAGCATTGATGAAAAAGACAATAAAGTTAACAGTTGTGACGAAAAAAACAATAATCTTGATTGTGGAAGCAGAAAATTTGATTAACAGAGTCGTTTCAGAAAGTGATATTCCAGAAATTATTTCTAGATTTTTAGAGCAACACTGTGGTTTTTCACCTGAAATCTTAATTTTAACGCAGGTTCGCTGGAAGAAATTACGGGAAGATTATAAAAAAGAGTATGAAGCAAGAAAAGAAAACTTAACTTCTGATAATGAGACAACTGAAATTGGACATGAAGTTAAAGAAGAGATTGATTTACTTGACTATGCAAATAAGCATTTTCCTGATAAGGTTGTAGAGATTCAAGATTAAAAAAATTTTATGCTATAATAAAAAAAGTTTATTTAGAAGTTGGAGATATGATGGATATTATAAAAGCGATTATTTTTGGAATTATAGAAGGAATTACAGAGTGGCTACCTGTATCTTCCACAGGGCATTTAATTATTGCTGAACACTTTTTGCCTTTTGGTCAGTCAGCTGCCTTTAAAGAGATGTTTGATGTTGTTATACAGCTAGGGGCAATTTTATCTGTTGTGGTGATTTATTTTAATAAGCTGAACCCTTTTTCCAGTCAAAAAACTGAAAAAGAAGTTCAACAGACTTGGATTTTATGGCTTAAAGTTTTACTTGCTTGTATTCCGGCAGCAGTGGTTGGTCTTCCACTTAATGATTGGTTGGATGAGATTTTCTATAAGTTTATTCCAGTTGCTGTAACTTTAATTATTTATGGTGTTGCTTTTATTGTACTTGAGCGTTACTGGGTACCAGGGCATAAGTTTACAGTGACAAGCGTGCATCGTATTAGCTATCGTATGGCTCTGATTATTGGTGTTTTTCAAGTACTGGCATTGATTCCAGGAACGTCACGCTCTGGTGCAACGATTGTTGGTGCTCTTCTTTTGGGTGTTGGACGTGCAGCTGGTGCAGAGTTTAGCTTTTTCTTGGGAATTCCAATTATGTTTGGAGCAAGTTCTTTAAAGATTTTTAAGTTTTTTGTTGAGGGAAATAGTCTCGGTCTTTATCAGATTTCTATTTTATTAATTGCAACTTTAGTTGCTTTTGCTGTTTCAATGTTAGCGATTCGCTGGCTTGTTGCCTTTGTGCAAAAACATGATTTTTCAATATTTGGAAAGTATCGTATTGCTTTAGGAATGTTGTTACTCCTTTTAGCAGTACTTGGATTTTAATGAAAGAACAAACTAGGTCTGATATAGACCTAGTTTAGTCTTTGTTTATTGCTTAGATTATTGTATAATAAAGACATACGTGTTTTTCTAAACAAAGTAGAGGGTTTAAGTTTGAACCTTGTACGTTGTACTTTGTATAGAATTACGTAAATAAATAAATTCTGCCAATGCAGATAGATGGAGTATTAATGTCAAAAGAAGTATTTTCGATGCAATTTGCGGGTCGTGAATTAAAAGTAGAAACAGGTGAAGTTGCAAAACAAGCCAATGGTTCTGTTGTTATTCGTTATGGAGATACAACTGTACTGACAGCCTCTACGATGGGAAAAATGTCAACAGGAGATTTCTTCCCTTTGACGGTAAATTATGATGAAAAGTATTATGCAGCCGGTCGTTTTCCTGGAGGCTTTATGAAACGTGAAGCACGTCCATCAACGGATGCGACGTTAACTGCACGTTTGATTGACCGTCCAATTCGCCCAATGTTTGCTGAAGGATTTCGTAATGAAGTTCAAGTGATTAATACAGTCTTGAGCTATGAAGCAGATGCAAGTCCTAGGATGGCAGCTATGTTTGGCTCATCACTCTCACTTTGTGTTTCTGATATTCCTTTTGATGGTCCGATTGCTGGAGTAGAGGTTGCTTATCTGGAGGGTGAATTTATTATTAATCCAACAGTAGAGCAAAGAAAAAATTCTTCACTCGATTTGATTGTTGCTGGAACAGAAAAAGCAATTAATATGGTTGAGTCAGGGGCAAAGGAACTTTCAGAAGAAATTATGCTTGAAGCCCTTCTAAAAGGTCATGAAGCGATTAAAGAATTAATTAGCTTCCAAAAAGAAATCCAAGCAAAGGTTGGAAAGGAAAAAGCAGAAGTTGAGCTTTTACAAGTTGATGAGTCATTGGCTTCAGAGGTAAAGTCTAAATATAATGCTGAGCTTCAGCAGGCAGTAAAAAATTCAGATAAGTTAGAGCGTGAAGCTGAAACTCAAGCTGTAAAAGATAAGGTTATCTCAGACTATGAGGAAAAATACGCTGACTCAGAAGACTATGACTTGATAATGCGTGATTTGTCTGAAATATTAGAGCAGATGGAGCATGCTGAAGTTCGGCGTTTAATTATCGAAGAAAAAGTTCGCCCAGATGGTCGTAAGATTGATGAAATCCGTGCTCTAGATGCTCAAATTGATTTTCTTCCAACAAATATTGTACATGGAGATGGTTTATTTACACGTGGACAGACCCAAGCTCACTCGACATTAACTTTAGCTCCAATGTCTGAAACTCAGATTATTGATGGACTTGACCCAGAGTATAAAAAGCGTTTCTTACATCACTATAACTTCCCTCAATTTTCAGTGGGTTCTACAGGTCGTTATGGAGCACCTGGCCGACGTGAGATAGGACATGGAGCTTTAGGAGAGAGAGCTTTAGAGCAGGTTTTACCAAGCTATGAAGAGTTTCCTTATGCCATCCGTTTGGTTGCCGATGTTTGGGAGTCTAATGGTTCTTCTTCACAGGCTTCTATCTGTGCTGGAACACTTGCCCTAATGGCAGGAGGTGTTCCAATTAAAGCACCAGTTGCTGGAATTGCGATGGGCTTGATTTCAGATGGCGAGCAATATACTGTGCTGACAGATATCCAAGGGCTTGAGGATCACTTTGGTGATATGGACTTTAAAGTTGCAGGAACAAAAGATGGTATCACGGCTCTTCAGATGGATATTAAAATCCAAGGAATTACAGCTGAAATTTTAACAGAAGCTTTGGCACAGGCAAAAGAAGCAAGAATGCAGATTCTTAAAGTGATTACAGATTGTATTGCTGAGCCACGTCAAGAATTGACAGCAGCGGCACCAAAAATAGAGTCCTTTATGATTGATTATGAAAAGATTCGTCTTGTAATCGGTAAAGGTGGCGAAACAATTCAAGGAATTATCGAAGAAACAGGTGTGGCTATTGATATTGATGATGAAGGATTAGTAGCAATTTATTCAAACGATCAAGACTCAATTCATCGTGCTCGTGAGATTATCGAAGAGATTGTAAGAGAGGCAAAAGTAGGTGAAATTTATGAAGCTAAAGTTGTTCGCCTTGAAAAGTTTGGTGTATTTGTAAATCTCTTTGGTAAGGTAGATGCAATGGTTCATGTTTCAGAGATGGCATGGGCACGTGTTGAAAAGCCTGATGATCTTGTAAAGATGGGAGATATTCTCAAGGTAAAAATCATAAAAATTGATGAAAAAGGACGTGTAGACGCTTCAATGCGTGCTTTGATTGAGAAACCTGAAGGTTATGTAGAGCCTGAGCGTCGTCCACGTGAGCGTCGTCATGGAAATGGAAAAAAGTTTGAGTCAGGCAATCGTAAACCTTATCAAAATAAATCAAATAAAAGTAATGGCTTTTCAGAAATGTCATCAAAAAGACCGGAGTAATTGACTATGACAGAATTTAATCTTAATCCTAACTTAGATACACAGTTCCGTGAATGTATTAAAAATCAAGGTGACTTTCTCTATGATTTAAACTTAACAATTCTTTTATTAACTTCTGAGATAATTGCACCTAATCCACTTTTTTCAATTGATATGCAAGGGCATAAAGTTTTACCTGTATTTACGACAGAAGAGGATTGGAAAATCTTTATGAACTCTTTGTCCAATCCTCCTGAAAATATAACTTGGAATGCAGTCTCACTTAATATTTTTTGGCAGGCATTTCTACCAACAGAAATGGATACGATTGCCTTTAATTTAAAAGTTACTGAGCAGACTGCTTCAGACAATCTTTTCTACTTCAATAAAGAGCGTTTGAATGAATTTTTAGATAATAATAGTAAGATGATCAATGCTGTTGTTAATGAAGAAAATGCAAAAGCTCCAAAATTAGAAAAAAATTATTATATTCCTTTGATATTAGGTGTCTATCCAAATACTGAAGATATTTACCGTGCATTTACAGTTTTACAAGCACAAGATGGTAAGGAATACGTTCCGATTTTTGACACTCTTGATAGTTTTGCCTTGTGGTACAATAACCCAATGTTGACCACGAGTTTTAAAGAAAATCGAGGTCAAGTCCATGCTCTGAAAATTTCTCAACTTTTAGATCCCCAATATGGAAAAAATGAATTTGGAAATGCGGCAGGTTTTGTGATTAATCCGATGGAAGTTGATATGAATAATCCTAGTGATTCAATTATTTTATGGACTGATATTAACTCTTAAAATTAAATCAAATAACTTTCT
>JBKECB010000047.1:0-8752 GCA_047974165.1 Lactovum sp. | reverse complement strand
TTGATAGAAGTAAATGCTATTTAAAATACTGAGTAAAAGCAGACTGGTTGCCATTGCAGTAAGAGCTGACAAGGTGAGGTAAATCTGGGAAGTCTGTTGCTTGATGATTTCAGACTGTACTTCATAAAGACCATTATTATAACTTCCTACATTGTCTAAATGATACTTTTCAATTAACTCTGTCGTTAGTTCAGGGTCTGAAAAGATAAGCTGTTGTTGGCTGATCCAGGCAGTAAAATAGCTTGCAGAGTTAGTTTTTTCTGCCCAAGAGTCAGGAGTGAGAACGAGTAAGACAGGTGAGGAACTGTAGACACGATTATTCTGATTTAAACCTCCTAGTATCCGATAAGAAAAAATCGGATCCGTGTCATCGTAAAGGGCTGACTGGACCGTCAACTCTAAATCTTCTATCTGGTAACCTTCCTCATCAGAGTTTGAAATTAGGTTAGGCGTCCAAGCCTCGACAAGTGCTTCCTGCTCACTGGCATGACTTTCAGGGATAAGAATCCAAACAGTATCTTTTGACATCTTAGTTCCTGTCAACTCTGACTTAATACCTTGCTCTACTAGAAGATTCGGAGAGACATATAAATAGTTAGAGACATCGTAAGGATGCGTCGGAAATAAAGCTTCATCTTGACTATAGTTTAAGTTATCTACTGCAATCATCACAGTTTCTTTTTCTTGGGCTTCTTTAAAAAAGTTATACAAATTTTCTTGATCAAAATCTCCAAAACCAAAATCTGCCAAGAGACTCGGAGAAAACCAGTCAGGATTTTTTTGCCATTCTATCTCTGCTTTTTCTAGCTCATTAATCTGTGCTCGAGAATTTAAAATACTCGAAAGAGAAAAAACGAGACCGATAATAGAAAGTAACTGAACAAAAAGAATCAGAAAGCTAAGCAACTTAACAGGTACATAGCCTTTGATGGCTTGATGAATGGCTTGACCTTTAAGAACAAGATAGACAAGAAATGTCGAAAAGAGATTATTTAAAGTCAGAAATAAAAGCCAAATCACTGCACTTTTTAGGATATAAAATAAATAAGTCAAGTCAGACAAGTCATTGAAGACAAGATAGACATAAGCCACAAAGCTCAAAAGAAGAGCAAAGGAACTATTGAAAATAAAGATATTTTTTACACCTTTAAATGCAATACGCTTATTTGATAGTCCGGATAAGCGTTCAACGCCTGATTGTTTTAATAAGGAGACTTTTTCTGCAAAGATAAGTGACGACAGTGCGAGTAAAATAAGAAAGAGGCCCAAAGGAATACTTGGCGTCTGAAATAAAGTTCCTAAAATAACAAATAGCCAGGAAGTTTTAGAAATAACAGCTTTATTTCCTTCTTTATCGTTTAAAATATCAATCAGTTCTTGACTTGAAAGTCCATCAGTTAAAATAAAGTAGAGGACATTATCAGAGCTTCTCTTAATAATTTCTTGAGATTTTTCCTCTATCCAATTATCCGGAAACTCTCCTTCACCAAAACGCTGAAAGCTAATCTGTCCATCAGTTTTTCCATCCGTTGTCCTTTTAATAATTTGCTTAGCAATCAACACATCATGTTCTAAAGCGATTTCCTCAATATCTTTTTCAATATCCAGCCTTGCCTTAATAACTACAATCTCTCCACGACTCTCTGAGTACATATAAGTGTGTTCTTTTAAGATAACAAATAACGAAAAAGAAATAACGGCAATGACTGATAAAGATGCTAATAATCTATAAAAAAAACGATACATAAAGTCTCCTTTTATCTATTTAAAAAGGTCAAGAAATCTTGACCTTACTTTCTTACCAGTAGTTATAGTAGTAACTTGCTCCACTTTTTGTCCAAAGACCTGCTTGAGACCAATCTCCTCTTCCAGCTAAATCTCGATTACTTCTGTTACCTACAATCACTGTCGAACTATGGTCTTTAGATCCGTGATAATAATCTGAGTAAGCGTAACCTACATAATTTCCGTAATTCCAAGTTCCTCCGCCGACATATGAAGTATAAGCTAAAGCTGTTACTCCACCTGTAGCTAAGGCCATAACGACAGCTAAACTGATTAAAACTTTTTTAATATTTTTCATGATATTCTCCTTCTGTTTTTCTTTGTCTTGATATTTCACAAGAACGTTAGGTTAAAGGTCGACATGTAAATAAAAAGTTATCTACATACATATTATACTATATATGTATAGTTGTCAAGTCTTTTTATCATTTTATCCAAATATTTAACTTATCGTTCTATTTATCTTAAAATCTCAACCAAGTCTTTTTTAGCTGCTTGATTGGCTGGCATGATAGAAAAAACCAGACCGATAAATCCTGTCACACCGATGGCAAGGGAAACAGTGAAGATATCAACCGAAACACGAAAGGGGAGGAAAAGTGAGATCAGATAAGCAATGACAAATCCAAACAGATAGCCGATAATGCCTGAGCTGATGGTTAAAAGAAGACCTTCAGCTAAAAATTGATTTCGGATATCTTTCTGACTAGCACCCACAGCTCGACGAATCCCAATTTCCTTTGTACGTTCAGCTACCGAGGTATACATCATATTCATTACACCCACACCTGCTATCAATAGAGAAATACCTGCAATTCCTGAGATAAATAAAGTCAGCATGGACAAGACACTTCCAATCCCATCCGTTAATTCTGACATTTCAAAACTTGAGTAGCTGCCTAATGCACGACTCGTTCCTTGCTCAGATAGAAGCTCAACCACTTGATTTGAAATATCTGATGGGACATAGCTTGAATCAATTGAAACATTAAGGCTATAACGTTCTTTCATCATTGAATTTTCATAAAAAATATAGCTTTCACGAGGGATTTCAATCTCTCCATACATTTCCAGTTCTCTAGTAGACAGTAAGTCTGAACTGACTTCCGAAGAACTGATGCCAATAATTTGATAGTTAAAGTTTCCAAGCTTAATTCCTTGACCAATCACTTCTTCTATATTATCTGATAAACTCAAAGCGATATTTTCTGAAATGACTGCCACACGGTATTTCATCTGGTTGTCAAACTTTGAAATCTCACGTCCTAAAATAACCTCACTCCCCTCATCTTCAGCAATCGTAATCACATCAAGTGACTGCTGAACACCTCCAAGTGTCACATCCATCAAAAGGTAGGAAACATCCACTTTAGGAATTTCTGCTTTTTCTACACCCGGGATAGTTTTTATAAGTGAAATATCTGTTGAGCTAAAAAATGACCCTCCACTCATATCTCCAGACAGATAAGAGGGTTCAAAATAAATATCAGCAATGACCGTTTCAGTATTTTCTTGCTGTAAACTTTTGAGCGTATATTTTTTAAAACCTCGTCCCAAGGACAAGATGGTAATGACGCTTGCAATACCAACAATAATCCCAATCATGGTAAGAATAGAACGTCTGCGATTTTGTAAGAGAGCATGACCAGCATTTTTTATAATTTCTAAAAACTTCATAGATTCACCACTCGTCCATCAGTCACTCGGATAATCTTATCACAATAGCTGGTCAACTTTTCATCATGAGTAATCAAGATAATCGTAGCTCCTTTTTGATGTAAGTTTGAGAAAAGCTCCATGATTTCAAGAGAAGTTTTTGAATCCAAAGCTCCTGTTGGCTCATCAGCAATCAAAAAACTAGGTTCATTAATCAGAGCACGGGCAATCGCCACACGCTGTCTTTGTCCTCCTGAGAGGAGCTTAACTGATTGATTGATAAAGTCTTGAAGACCCACCTGCTCTAAAACTTTTTCTACTCGTTTTTTGTCCTTTATCCCTGCATACATTAGAGGTAAGTTTATATTTTCAGCCACTGTCATTGACTCAATCAGATGAAAGTTCTGAAAGACAAAGCCTACGTGCTCATTTCGAATCTTTGAAAGTTCACTGTCAGAATAGTCTGCGACTTTTTTCCCTTGGAAAAAATAAGTACCTGTAAATTGCTTATCTAAAAAGCCAATCAGGTTTGCTAGAGTTGATTTTCCAGAACCTGATTGGCCAAGAACAGCAATAAACTCTCCTTTTTTTATCTCCAAGCTGACCTTATCAAGAATGGTCAACTCTTCATCAGCTAACTTAAAAGTTTTTGTAACATTACAAAGAGAGATAAGTTCAGATTTATTCTCCATCTGTCCACTCCATCCTAATCTCATCTCCGATATTCAAGCCTTCAGTGACTTGGAGCATGTCCGTTTCTGATTTTACATACTTTATTTCTTGGGGGATAAACTCTCCATCTTTTTTTAGCTGAACCTTATTATCTTTTACAGCCGTTTCGGGGATATAGATTGTCTTATCTGGAAGTTCTATCTCTACTGAAAAGCCATACTGTAAGTCTGAACCCTTATCTAAGCTCACTGTAAAGGTATAAGAAGATATTGTTAAACCTTCTGATGTTGACATTGGTACTAAGCTAACATAGTCCACCTTTCCAGTGGCTGTTTGACTCTTATCTAGAGTTGTTAAGTTGACTGCACTGCCAACAACAAGCTCTTTGTAATCAAACTCTGAAGCACTTCCTTTAATAACTTTTGTATTTGAAACTACAGTTACTAATGCTTCTGTTTCTGAGGCATTTTTGTTGACCACTGCAATCCCATCTTGACTTGCCTTGATTGTCACAGTCTGCCCAGCCTGAGCTTCAGAAAGTTGTGTCTGAGCTTGAGAGAGGGCAAGCTGAGCTGAGTTTAAACTACGATGTTGCTGACCCAAGCCTTGATTAAGGACATCAATTTGCTCTCTTAGAGAGGATTTTTCTAGCTCATCTTGAGATTGATTCAGACGAGTGGTTAGCTGATTGATTTGACTATTAGCATCATTGATTTCAGCACTAGCAATATTGACAGCATCTTGAGCATTTTGTACCGCAAAACTAAAGCTAGTCAAGTCTGTATCCTTTGCTTCATAAGTCAGCAAGACTTGTCCCACTTTGACTTTTTCACCATCTTTTACTTCTACTTTTGAGAGAGTTCCTAGACTTGCATCTTTCAGATATTTATCCATTTGGGTCGCCTCTACCATCCCTGAAAAAATAAGTGAAGGCTGTGCTTCAACCAGATACGTCTCCATCTCAAAATCTACTGGATCATCTACAGAAAAGCTACGAGTTAAAAAAGCTACGGCAACTGTTAAAGATAGTAAAATAACTACCGATAGAACTGAGATTAAAAGAGTTTTATGCTTTTTCATTTACACTCATTTCTATAAGTTTCATAGTCCCAAAAATGATAGAACCAAAATAAGGTAAGAGAATCCATAAAAAGTTAATTTTTTTATAACCATAAACTAAGATAATATATATAAAAAGACCAAGATTAAAATAACTAAAAATAGATCCCAAAACCTGACCTAATGTCATCTCTATCGTAATTTCTCCACTTTCAATAGAGCTAAAAACTATTCTAATCAACTTTATCATTTCAGTAATATTAAAGTAGGCTGAAATTAGCACGGTTACAATCAGTAAGATAAGTAATATCTTCTTCACTTTTTTTGTCTTCATTATTTTCTCCTTTGATACTTTATTTTAGCATAAATTACTTTTTTAAGTAATTTAAAATAAGTTTTATTACTTATTATCCATCTTTTGTAAAATAACAAACTCTAATTCTTCAATGTTTTTAAAATTGTTTTCAAAAAGTAAGAGTGAGCTTTCTGAAAGATAAAGAATCTTATCTGAAAGTTCAAATGCAATTTTTGCTTGATGTGTCGAAAAAATAATAATCATTTCTTCTTTTTTTAACTTCAAAATCTTAATAATCGATTTAAAACTAAGAATATCAATATCTGAAAAAGGCTCATCTAACAGTAAGATTTTAGGATGAGAAAGCAAAGAGATAATCAAATAAAGTTTACTCTTCATCCCTTTTGAAAATTCTTTAATAATTTTCTCTTGAGGATCAAAGTCTAATTGGGCGTAAAGTTCTCTCTTTTCTTCTTGGCTCCATGTTACTTGTTTGAACTTAAAAGTGACTTCAATAAACTCATCTGCTGTCATATGTTCAAAAGGAAAGTCATTATTTTCCAGTAAGATAGAAAAAGCATTGTCTTCAATCACTCCTTCATCATAAGATAAATTTCCATTTAAGATATTAAGAAGGGTTGTTTTTCCAGCAGCATTTTTCCCAAAAATACTATAGATATTTCCTTTTTCAAACTCAAATGTCAGCTGTCTAAACACAAAGTGCTCATTAAATTTTTTTGATAAATTAATAAATTTCATAATATTCCTTTTATAACAAAATGTTCGATAATTCCAGCCAATAAAATTAAAAAGACTGGAAGATAGAGTTTTTTATAGTTCTTCTTAGATAAAAGATAGCAAGCAATCGCAAAAGCAAATACTTCAATCAGACCATATTTTAATACTTGAAAAAAATTTTTAATAACATCTCCTGAAATTATTAATGCAAGAGAAAAATAAATTGCATTAAAATAAAAGAAAAAATAAGAAATCCAGTTTGAGATGAATGAAGAAAGAGTAAAAATAAGGAGCATCATTAAATTCCTTGATAAAATCATCATGAGAGAAGGGTAAGTTAGTTCCGAAGGTAGATTTGTTAATACATTTTCATTTCCTATTGACATTAAAATAACGATAAGAGATGGAAAATAAAAACTTAAAAATAGAAAAAGAATTTTTTTCATACTAACTCCAATAATACGATAAGGCAAAAGATAAAAAGAGAGAGAGTAGGATACAAAAAGCATAAATATCTACTTTTTGATGCTCTCCATATTGACTTTTTACTATAAAAAGAGCGGGGAGAACTTTTAATGTAAAGTGAAAACTCGTAAAGAGAAAATTAAAAAGAAAAGATAGCATACTTAAGCTAAGAAAAGAGTTGAGAAGAAAAGAGAGAAGGACTAAATAAAGAAAAAGTGGTCTGACATAGCATAAGAGAAAAGAAACTTTTCTATCTCCAATCACTTTCAAATAATTAAGCATCGATAAACTGCATAAGTTAGGCATAATAAGAAAGGAAAGAAAGCAGGTCAATAATATTTCCTTACTTAATAAACTTATAGGAAGTATACGTAAAATAAGAACAGGGAGTATCAAAAGAAGAGATGCCGATCGAATATGTTGCTCAAGAAACTCTCGTAATAAAGGATTAAAATATTTCTTATTTCGTTTTTTTAGTTCTTGACCTTGATTTTTAAAAAGAGAAAGGAAGAGGTAAAGAAGAAAAGCCATCAAAAGATATTTTAAAACTTCAGTCTCAAATTTCAATTTTACTATTGAAACTATTGAAGTAATCGAAAGATTATGACTATAAGTAATCCATAAAATAGAAAGAGGGACCACTATGAGATATTGAAAATATCCTCTTCTTTTTTCTTTTTTAATATTTAACTCAATCACTTGACTTGTTTTTTTAAAAACAAAACAGGTCGAAATCAGAAGGCTTAAAATTAAAAAAATAATTTCTAATTTACCTAGTCTTACAAAAAATAAAAGTAAGATATCTATAAGTAAAAAAATAATAAAATTAAATATTGCATGAAAAAAAGAAAGTTTCTTTATATTTATTAAGCGCTCTTCTTTCGTGAAACAAGGTCCTAGTAAAAAGTCTAAACTTTTTATTTTCTGATTAATCATAATAGCTTGATTTGAAAAAAGAGAAAAAGAAAGAAACAATAAGATGATCTGACTAAAAAGAAAGAACGATAAATCTTTTGCTTGCTCAGATAAAAATACCGTAAAAATAACTAGAAGAAAAAGAAAAAGGAGAGTTTTTATCAATAAATAAAGTTTATAAATTTTCCCCCTCCAAAAAAGGGAGATTTCTGAAAGCAATAAATTGGAATGAAAGAAATAAGCTTCATTAAGCTTATAAAAAAGAGTAAGAAAAGTCATTCTTGTAAAAGTACTCCTATTAGTGTAGAGAAAAAATTAAGTATATAAAAAGAACAATGAGCATAAAGGATATTTTCTATTTTTAAAGATTTTTGCTTTAAATAAAGACTCAAAATAAATAAATAAAGAAGTAAAAGAGGATTTATAATTGAAAAAACTAAGATCGTTTTTAAAAAATATTGTAGAAGCATAAAAAAGAGTGTGTTAAGAAAGAAGTAAAAATAAAATGTATTCAATACCAGTGGCCAGTCTACTTTTTCTTTTAAAGAAAATAAATTATAAACTAAAGAAAATAAATAATGTGATATAGAGAGTGATAATAAACTTGAAAACATCGATAAAAGTAACATCACATATTTTATTTCTAAAGAATAATCTGAGAAGAAGACAGGAGATAAATTTAACGTAAGAATAAGGAAAGAAAGAAGGTAGTAAAGATTTTTGTTATTCATTGTATAATAAGCCTTTCTATATCTAGTTATAAAAGAGAATTAAATTCTCTTTTATAACTAATAAGAAACAACCCAACTTCCTGTAAAAGCTTTTGAAGCTAGGTAAGCTATTCCAAATTGAAGAAGGAGATTAATCGCCCAGCTCCATCCTCCAGTTGCTGCCGAAAGTGCAGCAGGTACTGTCATTCCTTTTCTCCATAATGAATATGCTGTTTTTATCATACTCACTACCTTTATTTGCTTTAATCCTAAAACTCCAGCCAATAAAATTGGCGAACTTATTGAAATAAGGATTAAAAATAAAGTTATCTTAATCATATAACTGTATCTTCTTTCTTGTAGTTCTATATTTTTCATATTTCCTCCTTTTATTATATAAAAATAATATTTACTATATACAACACATTATCCAGACGTCTAAAACTTTGGGTAACTG
>JBKECB010000010.1:0-12117 GCA_047974165.1 Lactovum sp. | reverse complement strand
TCTTCCAAGTCCCTTGAATACTTTTGAAGTTAGTATTTTCAATTTCGTTAAGATTCATCTTGACCTCTGTTTCTTCAGAAGTGCTAGAATTACTTGAACTTTCAGCTTTTGATTGTTGCGAGCTTTGTGTGCTACCTTGAGAAGATTCATTTGTCTTTTCTTTACTGGAACATCCGGCAAGTAAAGTTACAGATGTGAGCATTAAAATAATGAGTAATTTTTTCATGTAAATCTCCCTTAAACATTCTTCAGGAGTAGTATAACATAAATTATGAAGGGGTGTAAAGTAGAAGGTGAAAAAAGAGTAAAAAATTAATAAATGAAATTATCAATTTAGAAATAGACAAGAAATGAAAATAAGACTGAAAAATAACCTGTCTTCCAGTTTTAAAATTATTAAAAAGATAAATGTCCTATTTCTTAACTTAGATTATTTTATTCTTAGTAATTTAAAGATAAAACTTTCGATAAGCTTATGATAACTTGATTCTTTTGAGCTAAAAATAGAATAAAGTATCGAGATATAGTATAATAAAAACTATGACTAAGATTCTTGAAATTTCAGATTTAACCTATCGTTATGAAAAGGAACAAGAAATAGCGACGCTCGATCAACTTTCTTTTTCGGTAGAACAGGGAGACTGGTTGGCAATCATTGGTAAGAATGGTTCAGGGAAGTCTACAACAGCAAGATTAATTGATGGCTTGCTTGAAGCTGAGACAGGAGAAATAAAGATTGCAGGCGAGTTACTGACAAAAGAAAATGTCTGGGACCTTCGAAAAAAAATTGGGATGGTTTTTCAAAATCCTGATAATCAATTTGTAGGAGCAACGGTTGAAGATGATGTTGCCTTTGGCTTAGAAAATCAAGGCTTTTCACGAGAAGAAATGTTAAAACGAGTAGATGAAGCATTGCATCAAGTGGGAATGTATGATTTTAAGAGTAAAGAGCCTGCTCGACTCTCAGGAGGACAAAAACAACGTGTGGCATTAGCGAGTGTGATTGCTCTTCGACCAGAGATTATGATATTAGATGAAGCAACTTCAATGCTTGATCCTAAAGGTCGAGAAGAAATCATACAAGTAATTAAAGAAATAAAAGAAAAGTATCAACTAACAGTTTTATCGATTACTCATGATTTAGAAGAAGCAGCAGAGGCAGATAAGATTTTAGTTCTTCAGTCTGGAAGAATGGTGAGTTTGAGCCAACCCTCAGAGCTTTTTATTAAGGGAAAGGAGTTGATTGAAATGGGCCTTGATGTTCCTTTTTCAACAAGTCTTGCAAGAGATCTTTCTAAAGAAGGCTTAAAACTTCCAATAGGATATTTAACAGATAATGAGTTAGTTGAAGAAATACTTGCAAGAGAAAGTGAGAAAAAGAAATGATAGAATTTAAAAAAGTTTCTTTTGAATATCAAGCCAATTCACCTTTTGCAAGTCAAGCTCTTTTTAATATTAATTTAGAGATTAAAGAAAAAAGTTTTACTGCTCTTATTGGTCACACAGGCTCAGGAAAATCAACTCTTGTCCAGCATTTAAATGGTCTTTTAAAACCAACTCAAGGCTCTATTTATATTGATGATTTAGAAATTCGTCCGGAGAGTAAACAAAAGGAAATTAAGCTAGCCAGACGAAAGGTGGGGGTTGTTTTTCAATTTCCAGAAGCTCAGCTTTTTGAAGAAACAGTTTTAAAAGATGCAGCCTTTGGTCCACAAAATTTTGGGCTGTCTAAGGAAGAGGCAGAAAAAAAAGCTGCCGAAAAACTTCTTCAAGTTGGTATTGAAGAAAGTCTTTTTGAACGCTCTCCCTTTGAACTTTCAGGAGGACAGATGCGTCGTGTAGCTATTGCAGGGATTTTAGCCATGGAGCCTGAAGTCTTAGTTTTAGATGAGCCTACTGCTGGTTTAGATCCGAAGGCACATTTAGAGATGATGGCTTTATTTAAAAAGATTAATCAAGAAGGGCAGACAGTTGTACTTGTGACGCATAATATGAATGATGTTGCTGATTATGCTGATTTTGTTTACTTATTAGAAAAGGGAAAAATTATTCGTTCAGGTAAACCAAAGCTTATTTTTCAAGACGCAGATTTTTTAAGAGAACATCATCTTGGTTTACCTCACGTGACAGACTTTGCTTTAAAGTTAAAAAAAGTGGGCTTTCATTTTGAGACTCTTCCAATACAAAGAAAAGAATTAGTGAAGCTGATAAAGGAGAGGATTACAAATGGATAAACTTATAATGGGCCGTTATATTCCAGGAAATAGTCTCATTCATCGTTTAGATCCTCGAAGTAAGTTACTGGTTATGATTTCATTTATATTTGTTATTTTTCTAGCCGATGACTGGTTTGGTTATGCCTTGCTTTTAGCGTATACCTTAGGAGCAGTAGTTCTTACTCAGATTCCAATTTCATATTTTTTACGTGGCTTGCGTCCAATGATTGGCTTGATTTTATTTACTGTTATTTTTCAAATGTTTTTTACACCAGGTGAGCAGGTTCTTTTTAAATTTTGGATTATTCAAATTTCGATAGAGTCGATGTTAAATGCTGTTTATATTTTCTTTAGATTTTTATTAATTATTTTTATGTCAACAATTTTGACTTTGACAACTCCACCTTTAATTCTGGCAGATGGGATTGAGCTAGGCTTAGCACCTTTGAAGAAAATAAAATTTCCTGTTCATGAGCTTGGTCTGATGTTGTCAATCAGTCTGAGATTTATTCCAACTTTGATGGACGATACAGTGATGATAATGAATGCTCAACGAGCAAGGGGAATGGATTTTGGAGAGGGAAATTTAATTCAAAAAATTCGCTCAGTAATTCCAATCCTAATCCCACTTTTTGTTTCCAGCTTTCGTCGGGCTGATGATTTAGCATTGGCAATGGAAGCACGTGGTTATCAAGGAGGTGATGGCAGAAGTAAATATCGTATGCTAAAATGGACAAAAAATGATACAATGTTATTATTATCAGTTGTAGCCATTGCCTTGCTTCTCATTTTATGGAAGGCTCTGATAAAATAATAATAAGCAAAATAAAAAAGGGGTAAAAAATGTTAACGGACCTGACGGTAATTCTCTATGTAGATGATGTAGCAGCATCCAGTATATTTTGGGAGCAGCTAGGTGGCGAAGAGTTCCTTCGTCAAGATTTAGGCAATGGGCATACCATGGTTTATTTGACTTTTCAAGAAATTGGAGCTGGAGTTCAGCTTTATAGTAAAGACTTTATTCGTCTGACTCAGCCAGAACTCTTAATGTCAAAGCCTTCTTTTGTATTTTCAGCAGATTTTATCGATGATATTTATCAGAATCTAAAAACTAAAGGCTATACCGTAACTGAGCCAAATGCTTATGGTGAAAAGTATTTCTTCACCTTCACAGATTTAGATAAAAATACCTTTACAATTTTTGGAGATTATATGGATCATCCTGCAACAGAAGATGAGCTTGCAGAGTTTGACCGGAATATTCGAAATTTGATTCCAATTAATTTTGTGAGTTTAGAAGAACTCTCTAGACCAAGTTATGTCTTTTTTGGAAGAAAAACATGTCCTTGGACCCGTCAAATGGCTAAAAATTTTCCCGGTTTAAAAGTCCCAATGTATTTTGTAGATACTGAAGGAACCGATGCAATCCACCCAAGTAGACGAAAATATGATGTCAAGACAGTTCCAACCTTGATAAAGCGTGCTTCTAATGGGATGTATGTAAAGTTTGATAAGGAAAGAGAAAGCTTTTCAGAATTTGTAGGTTAAGGGAGAAAGATTATGAATGCTCAATTAGAGAAAGTAGAAAATCAAGAGAAAATTAAGGAAGAATTAAAGGATATTCAGGAAAAAATTAAAAAGTATGAAAGTCAGCGTGTTGAGATTGTAGAAAATGTGGTTGATGAATCTATTCAACGTGCCTTAAAAAGTCTAATTTCTGTCTATAAACTAAAAGCTGTAGAGCTAGAGCGTGCACTAGAGGGGAAAAAAGAAATTGAATCTATTAAAACTTTAAAAGAAGAAAGTTTTGAACTTCCGGTGGTAAGTCCTAAAGTAGAAGTTAAAGATGATATCGAAGAGGAAGAAGAACAGATAGAAGAAAGTATTTTAGACTTTGAAGAAGAACAAGACGAAGAAGAACAAGACGAATTAGAGTTTGAAGAGGAAAAAGAGAATTCAGGTTTCTTATCAAAATTAAAAAATAGATTTCTCAAATCTAAGGACTAAGGAAGAGTTAAAAATAAGAAGTAGGAGAAAAAATGGATACAATGATTAATGGGATGACTGTCATGATGTATGTAAAAAATGTTAATCGTGCAGTTAATTTTTGGACAGCAATAGGCTTTGATGAAATACACCGTGTATCTTTAGAGTCAAGTGAAAGTGTTGCTTTGACAAACCCTGAGTTTGGAAATGTAATGCTACAAATTTATGAAGAGTACTATGTAAAGGAAAAAAATCCAAAACTTATACTTTCAAATCCAAGTCTTTTGTTTTCAGTAGAGGATATTGATTTGACTTATGAGCTTATTTCAGCAGAGACAAAGCAAATTAGTGATATCATGCCTGCAGCTGAAGAATTTACCTTTAACTTTAATGATTTTGACGGCAATCAATTTTCAGTACGTGGACCACGTATTGAGCATGGTATTTCTGAGGAAGAAATTGCAAATTATTTTGATAATCTAAAGCGTGTTAAGTTAATCAGTGCGCGTGATGTTGAATTTTTACCAGATAATGCTTTGATTTTCTTCGGCCGTGTTACCTCAGAGCTTAGTCGTGAAATTGCAGAAGAGTTGTCTACAGTGAATAGTGCCTTGAATTATGTAGATACTCAGAATGCAAAAATATCAAGTGATTTACAAGTGATTATGAAAAAGTATGCAATTGAAGAAACGGATACTGCCTTGATTCGTCGAATGATGGATGGTAGCTTTAAGCAATTTGAAAGTGTTATGGCAGCTTTAAAAAATTAAAAGAGAAGGAAGAGATAAATGGAATTTGAAATTGTTGACATTTCTGAATTAGAAAAATTAAGTTCCAACTTAAAGATTGAGTCAGATCCTTTTTCATCTGAGAAAGCAAAGCGAGCCTTGTCAAAATTAAAACTTCTTGTGGAAAGAAATCCTGAACAATACGAAGCATTGAATGAGGAGTTATCAACCTTAAAAACTCCTGTTAAATTAGCTTTGGATCATTTAGTAGAATTAGAGCAAGAAATTACAGGACTTTCAGATAAGATTTTATCTCAGCAAGAGTTAGCTGAGAACTATTACCAAGAGGTTATTGATTTAACAGAAGAAATTGAGGATTTAGAAGAAGATTACTTTTCTCTTTCTGAATCAAATAAAAAAGATGACCAAATGATTGAGACGGCCTTACAGTTACTAATTGAAGCTAAAAAATATAAGTTGGAATCAGTATTAGAAAATCGTCCTGAAGATTTAGAGGATTACCAAGAGAATATAGAATCTTTTTATGAACAGTATGAGAAATTTGAAAAGATTACAGAAAACTTAAAGCAGATGAAGGGTCTCGTGGCTGATGACTTTAAAAAATTAGAAGATTCTAAGTTAGAATCTAAAATTGAGGCAGCAACAACAAAAACGGTAAGGAAAAAAGAAAAAGAAACTAAGGAAAAAGATAGTTCTTTAGAAACTCGCTCTTTTGATGCTATTATTCCTTCTAATGTCATTAAGAAAAATAAATATAAAAAATTATTAGGTAAATAAAAAAGAAGTTATCTCTTGTTTATTTATCAAAAATAAGGTAAAATAAACTGTTGTCGTCTGAATTGAGGATAACTATCTCACATTTTGATAAGACGCTGCTGCAGTGCTTAGAAATCTAGGTTACAGTATCGTAGGACGATCAAAAGAGGAAAAAACTAAAAGGAGAAAATAACATGACAGTTATTTCAATGAAACAACTTCTCGAAGCTGGTGTGCATTTTGGACATCAAACTCGTCGTTGGAACCCCAAAATGAAGCCATACATCTTTACAGAGCGTAATGGCATTCACGTAATCGATCTTCAAAAGACAGTAAAACTTGCAGATGATGCTTATCATTATGTAAAAAATGCTGCAAGTCAGGGAGCAGTTGTTCTTTTTGTTGGAACTAAAAAGCAAGCCTCTGAAGCTATTGCTGATGAAGCAATTCGTGCAGGTATGTTCTTTATCAACAGCCGTTGGTTAGGTGGAACATTGACAAACTGGGGAACAATCCAAAAACGTATCAGCCGTTTAAAAGCTATCAATAAGATGGAAGAAGATGGAACTTTTGACGTTTTACCTAAGAAAGAAGTTGTTCTTTTAAACAAAGAGCGTGAGCGTTTGAATAAATTCTTAGGTGGTATTGCTGATATGCCTCGTATCCCAGACTTGATGTTTGTAGTCGATCCACATAAAGAACAAATCGCAGTTAAAGAAGCAAAAACATTAGGAATTCCAGTGGTTGCGATGACAGATACGAATGCTGATCCAGATCCTATCGATGTGATTATCCCAGCTAATGACGATGCTATTCGTGCCGTTAAGTTAGTGACAGCGATGATTGCTGATGCTGTTATCGAAGGCCGTCAAGGTGAAGATGCAGTAGCTAAAGAGTCAGTAGAAGAAACAGAAGAAGATGTAGAAGCAAGTACAGAGTCACTTGAAGAGCTACAAAATCTTGTAGAAGGAAAAACAGAAGAATAAGAATTAAGCGAGGCCGCGCGCTTCGCTTATTTAAATAAAAATAAAGAATGCTTCTAGTGAGAAGTAGATGAGAGGAAAAAATGGAAATTACTGCAAAAATGGTAAAAGAGCTTCGTGAAACAACAGGAGCTGGTGTCATGGACGCTAAAAAAGCACTTGTAGAAGTTGATGGAGATATGGAAAAAGCAGCAGAGTTCCTTCGTGAAAAGGGGATTGCGAAAGCAGCTAAAAAAGCAGACCGTATTGCTGCTGAAGGATTAACAGGTATTTATGTTGATGGAAATGTTGCAGTACTCGTAGAAGTAAACTCAGAGACAGACTTTGTTGCTAAAAATGAGCAGTTTGTAAGTTTGGTAAATGAAACAGCAGAAGTGATTGCAAAAGCTAAACCAGCAGATAACGCAGCAGTGCTTGCTTTGACAATGCCTTCAGGTGAGAGTTTAGAAGCAGCTTATATTTCAGCAACTGCAACAATCGGAGAAAAAATTTCATTCCGTCGTTTTTCTTTAGTTGAAAAAACAGAGGCACAAAGCTTTGGAACTTACCAACATAATGGTGGAAGAATCGGAGTTATTTCTGTCTTAGAAGGCGGCGATGAGCAACTTCCAAAATCAATTTCTATGCATGTGGCAGCAATGAATCCAAAAGTATTGAGCTATACAGAACTTTCTGAAGAATTTGTTCAGCAAGAATTTGCAGAGATGATTCACAAGATTGAGCAAGATAATGAAAGCCGTGCAATGGTTGATAAAGCAGCACTTCCATTCCCAGAGTTTGGATCAAGAATGCAGTTTGCTGAGGAAAAGATTGCTGAAGTATCTGCAAACTTAAAAGCAGAGTTATTGGCCGAAGGTAAGCCAGAAAATGTAATTGAAAATAATATCTTACCAGGTAAGATTGCTCGCTATATTGTTGATAATACACAAGTTGATCAAAAATATACACTTTTATCTCAACTTTACATCATGGATGATTCAGAAACAGTTGAAAAATTCCTTGACAAACATTCAGCTAAAGTAGTTAATTTTGTTCGCTTTGAAGTTGGAGAAGGTATTGAAAAGAAAGTTGACGATTTTGCTGCAGAAGTTGCTGCACAAGCAGGATTATAATATAAAAAATCACTTATTTTTAAGTGATTTTTTATAAATTTAAAAAGGATTAGAGATGAATCCTTTTAATTTACTTTTTAATCCGGGGCTTTATCGTAATTTTTCCCAGCATAATCTGTTCCTAAAAATTTAATGAAAAGATCAGCCATTTCTGCAGGAGTTTCTTTGCGTTTACGGCGTACCCAAGCTTGAGTCATTCCAAATACAGCATTTGCAAAGTAGTGTTTAGAATAAATGAGTCGAACCTTATCAACATTATCATCCATAATAAGTGTTGGGTAAATTGCTTCTTCAATTAAGATTGTTAATTTTTGTAAGATAAAAGTATGAATTTCTTTACTTCCATTTTCAGATAATAATGAAACATAAATTTCATTTGAATTTAAAAACTCATAGGTTTCACGGAAAGTTTCACGAAGGCTTCTTTTATTTTTTTCAAATACATACTCAATGGTATTAAATAAAATCAACTGATAATATTCAATCATGTCATATTTATCAGAATAGTGTGTGTAGAAACCACTGCGGCTAATACCAGCACGCTGTACTAGCTCACTTGTTGTAATTTTTTCAAAGGATTTTTCATTAAGTAGCTCAATTAAAGCATCTTTTAAAAATCGTTTTGTTCGATCTCGTCTTAAATCATTTCTCATTTTTTTAAACCTACCTATATTAATATTTTTATGAGTCTTAAAAAGCTCATACTCCTATCATACATTAAATAGACATAATAAGCAAATTATATATATCTAAAAAAGGACATTAAATATATAACGTTCAAAGGTAAATAAAAATAGTTCTTCTATATAAAAAGAACTATTAAAATAAATCAGAGAAAAAGTTCAGAAAGTTTTCTAGCAACGCCATCTTCCTCATTTGTCCAATTTAAGATTTCATCAGCATGTCCAATTAATCGCTCAGAAGCATTTTTAACAGCGTAGCTTGTTTGAGCATATTGGAACATTTCAACGTCATTAAATTCATCGCCAAAAGCAATAACTTGCTCTCGTGTATAACCTAATGCCTTGGTAAGTTTTTCTAAAGCATATGCTTTATTGACACCTTTAGGGACGATTTCAAGGACACCGTCAGGTCCTCCCCAGGCAGAGACAGAAATTTCATTCTTATAATAAGACTGTATCTCTTTTGCCTGTTGGATTCTATCTTTATCGTCAGTAGCTAAGAGAATACAATGAGGGTCACTGGTGAGTTTGTTTAATCTTAGTCGGTGATAAGCTTCAAATTTTTCTACCCCGAAGATTTGAGGATTTACTCCTTGAAAATTATTTAAGTAGAATTTTCGGCGATATTCAGCTGCAATAAAATTTAAATCAAAATTTTGCTGGTGCTTTAAAAGGTCAAAAACAAATTTTTTCGGAATAAAGCGTTTATGACTATGTTTCCATTTTTTATCATTTGGCATAGAAAGTAGTCCACCATTGAAATTAATCATTGGTGAATTTAAGCCCAACTGTTTATAAAAGTCAATTGCTAATCGATAAGGACGTCCTGTTGCAATAACAACGGTATGCCCAAGGCTTTCAACTTTTTTTATTATTTGACAAGTAAAATCAGAAATAGCTTCTCCATTTGAAGAAAGTGTTGTGCCATCTAAGTCGATGGAAATAAGTTTTGAGTTAGAATTCATGATTTCTTATTTTAGCATAAAATAAGAAAAAAGTTTTAATTTCGTAAAAAATTAAAACTTTGATATGCTTATTTGACAGTTCCGATTTTATTAAAAGGCCAAAATCTAAAGATAACCTTTCCATCAATTTGAGACTCCTTGAAAGTTCCAACACTACGACTGTCTGCTGAAACCACACGATTATCTCCTAATAGATAATACTCACCTTCAGGAACGACAACTGTAAATTCAGGAGAATAAGCACTGATTGTAGAGTCAATAGGATTGCTACTTGTGGTAAAGGACTTTGAAGCTGAAGCCATGTCAGCAAAACTCTGACGCTCCTCTTCTTCTAAGTTATCCATCGTTTTATCTGTTAGATAGTGATTTGCAAGTTCATTAGACTTAAAGAGCTCCAGATAAGACTCAAGATAGCTTTCAGTTTCATCTAATAAAATTGTCTCACCAGAGCTATCTACGATGGTGACTAAGTCATTATTGAAAGTAAGAGTATCACCAGGCATTCCAATGATCCGCTTAACAATAACCCGCTCTTTTGATGCTGAGGGGTCGGTGAGTTGAGTTTGCTCTAAACTTTCGGTAGCAACAACAATATCGCCACGTTTGACTTCTCCAATCTTGAGTGTGATTAACCGCTGATTATTCATAAGCGTTGGGTCCATTGAAGGTCCCTTAACAACAGCACTCCCCCAAAGATAAAAACGGCTGAGAACAATAAGTGCGATAATAAGAACGAGTGGTAGCCACTCTTTAATAAATTTTAACATGTTTATCCTTTTTGAGTAATTTTATTAAAGCAAATCAACAGCTTTCTTAGCCATATTATCTACTTTTTCATTAAGCGTAACTCCACTGTGTGCCGCTACTTTTACAAATTCAATAATTAAACCCTTACTTTTAAAAGTTTGAATAGCCTGTAGATATTTTTTGGAGATGGGTTTATTTGCCTTCCATCGTCCTTCTGCCCACTCAGCTAATCCTATATAATCATGATAAATAATAATTTTATCTTTAGGATGTAGCTTTTCTTGCTGGATTGTTTTTTTAATTCCTTCGATAACTGCGAGACATTCTCCGGCAACGTTTCGAGCACTGGCAAGCTCAGGCTCATTTCCTGAAATGCTGCCTTCGATAACTCCATCAATGTGGTAAGCGCCTCCATAAACAAAACTTTTAGAGTTAAAAGAACCATCGGTATACATTATTAAAGTTAGATTTTCTTCTTTCATCTATGCTAACCAGTGTATCATAAAAGTTTATTCTTGACAAGCTTTGGCTTCTTATGATAAAATATAAGACGGTATTGTTTACCCCATTTTTGTGGCCCCGGAAACCCAAAAATACTAAGTTGTAAGGAACGACAACTGTAAACAAACAAATATAAAGGAAAATATAATGATCAACAAAACGACATTTATGGGTAATGCCCAAAATGCGGATCGTAAATGGTATGTGATTGATGCGACAGATATTTCATTAGGTCGCCTTTCAGCCGTTGTAGCGAGCATTCTCCGCGGAAAAACTAAACCAACTTATACACCACATGCTGACATGGGTGACTTTGTTATCGTAATTAATGCTGATAAGATTAAACTGACAGGTAAGAAAGCAACAGATAAGTTCTACCGTCGCCATAGCCAATACATGGGTGGTTTAAAGGAAATCAGTGCAGGTGATCTTCGTGCGAAGAACTCACGTAAACTTATAGAGCTATCTGTAAAAGGAATGCTTCCACACAATACATTAGGTCGTGCTCAAGGTATGAAACTTCATGTATACGGTGGTGCAGAGCACAATCACATTGCACAACAACCTGAATTACTTGATATTTCAGGACTTATCTAAAGAAAGGACGTACATTTAAATGGCACAAGTACAATATGCTGGCACAGGCCGCCGTAAAAATTCAGTCGCTCGCGTACGTCTCGTACCTGGCACAGGAAAAATCACGATTAATGGTCGTGAAGAAGAAAATTATATCCCTCAAGCATCACTTCGCTTGATTATCAACCAACCATTTGCAGCTACTCAAACTGAAGGTAGTTATGATACACTTGTAAATGTTAATGGTGGTGGATATGCAGGACAAGCTGGAGCAATCCGTCATGGTATCTCTCGTGCACTTCTTGAAGTAGATCCAGACTTCCGTCAATCACTTAAGCGTGCAGGTCTATTGACACGTGATGCACGTATGGTTGAGCGTAAGAAGCCAGGACTTAAGAAAGCCCGTAAAGCTTCACAGTTTTCAAAACGTTAATCTATTTCAGATATACCAACGTTTTGGACTATTATTTGGTGGAAATTGGTGTAAAATCAATTTTCAAAGAATGTAATAGCTAAAAAGGTATCAGTAATTTACTGATACCTTTTTAAGATACATTAGTATAGTAATCAAAATAACGAAAAAGTATTGTAGTATAATGAATGTACTAATTTGGGATGAGGAACAAAGATGATATTAAAATTTATAGATTTATTCGCAGGTATAGGTGGTTTTCGACAAGGAATGGAAAAGTCAGGCTATGAATGCGTTTTTAGTGCAGAAATTGATGATAATGCTTGTGAAGTTTATGAAGCAAATTATGGGGGAAATCCAAAATGTGATATTACTAAATTAGATGCTTCTAGTATTCCAGACTTTGATGTTCTTTGTGCAGGTTTTCCATG
>JBKECB010000102.1:0-3407 GCA_047974165.1 Lactovum sp. | reverse complement strand
TGAGCAGTTTTTGAAGAATCATCTAAATACTTCAAAAATAGATTCCCTAAGGGGCTAAACATGAATGTCTTTTGTCCATCTAAAGAAGTAGAATATCCAAACATATAATAAGATAGCATATCTATCCTATGATTCATTGCATCTAGTGGTTCATCTCTTACAGAAATTCTTGGGCGATATGTTTGATTTTCTCTTAGTTTTTCAAAAAGCTGCTTTTTTTCTTCCTGAGAAACTCCCGCCTTATTTGCTTTTAAATATAAAGCTACATCTATTGCTTTATCAAGATTATTAATATGTTTCTTGAATACCCAATGATTTTCACTCAGCAAATTTCCCACCTCCATTAGGATAACAAATTTTTTCTAGTAATTTTGGAGGAACAGATTCTCCAATAATTGTTCTAATAAAAGTATCTGAACTAGATTCTGGGAACTTAATATTTTCAGGAATCGAACTAACTATAAAAGTTTCCAACAATGATAAAACTCTAGGATCAGAATAAGTTCCATCTTTCTGTAAATATCCCGGATGAACATTATTATGAGAACTAACACTTCCACTATATGTGGTTCTTGCTGGTGCTGGAGTTTCCCATTTCATTCGTTTGTAAGTATTATGAAATCCTGATATCCTATCTCCATTTTTCTTTTTAGGATAATAAAACTCATTTTTTATCGCACTAGTTCCAGTTGCTGTGTGTGATAATGCTTCTGCAATCTCTTCACGAATTTTAGGTACATAGTGCCATGGAATTTTTGATTTTTCTCCGTTTTTTAATGATGGAAGATGTCCAATTACTTCTCTCAAAGAAATTTCTGGCTCTCTTTTTGGTTCATTCCAACTTAATCCTTTTCTGAACATTTTAATTATAGCTCTTGGTCTTGATTGAGAAATTCCATAATCTTTGGCATTCAAAACTTCGCACCGTATCTTATACTTTTCTCCATAACGAATATTTAATATATCTGATAACTTCAAAAAATTATCTTCATAAGGAAAATACATTTCTAAAAACCTTGGAACATTCTCAATTAAAATATACTCTAAATCTAATTCATCAATAAAATCAAATACTTCTAATACAAGGAAATTCCGTCTATCTTCCTTAAAGTGTTCTTGAACTTTGTTCTTACCAACTGAACTAAATCCCTGACATGGAGGTGTTGCAAACAAAACCTTCACTCCATTGTTCTTTGCAAAAGCAATCATCTCTTTCTTTAGAGTATCATCTGTAATACTTCCCTGAAACATTTTTGTTTCAGGATAGAAAAATTTATAACACTCCGCTCTTTTCTCAAGAAGTTCATTGGCTCCAACAAATTCTAAATTACCTTTGTGTAAATTTAATTCACCAATTCCAGCACTTGAAAAAAGTGAAAAAGATTTTATTTTATTCATTTACTACATCCTTTACTAATGCTTGAATCAACTTCGGGGGGATACATTCACCTAAGACTTGTCTTACTAAAATTTCAGGAGTATCAAGCGGGATTTCTACATTATCAGGCAAGCCCGTTAACCTAAATAATTCAAGAGGTGTCATCACACGTGCATCTGTGTATGTGCCATCTTCCCTTAAATAACCTGGATGAACATTTCTTTGTGAACTTATAGCATCATTTCTGATAGTTATTGTCGGAGATGGTTCATCCCACTTTATTCGACGATAGCTTGAATGAAATCCCTTCACTCTATTACCATCTTTTTTTTGTGGAAAATATTTCTCATTATCAAAAGCAGAATTTCCTGTAGGGGTATGCTTCATCCATTCCACTTGTCGTTTATCATGGTTTCTAGCCAAATGCCATGGCAATTCGGATGTTTCTCCAGATTCTAAAGAAGGTAATTCTCCAATTGCATCTCTTACACTAATTTGTTTTTCAAAAACTGGTGGCTCATCCCACCGCAACTCTTTTTTAAACACCCTTATAATTGCTCTCTTCCGATGCTGTGGTGTACCAAAATCAGCTGTATCAAGAATCGTTGGTATAATTTGATACTCTTCCCCCAATTCTTTACGTAATAATTCTTCAACGGTATAGAAAATTCCATCAATATTGAGATATAACTTTAGTAAAAGAGGAACATTCTCTATTATTATATATTTGGGATTTAATTCTTTGATAGCTTCTATAGCATACAAAATAAGATAATTTCTTTCATCCTCAGCCATATCATTTAGTTTTCTGTTTTTCCCTGCTACACTGATTCCCTGACATGGGGGTGATGCTATCAAAAAATCTATTTTATGTTTACTTGCTACAGAAATTATTTCATCAAAAACTTTTTTATCTGTTATATCTCCTTGCACTACTGCACATTCTGGATATATTTTTTTATGAAGATTAGCTCTACGTTCAATAAGCTCATTAGCTACAACTAGGTCAATACCACTATCTTTTAAGTAATATTCTCCAATTCCTGCACTCGAAAATAATGATATACCTTTCATAATTTATCTTTCTCCTAACTAATTCGTTCCATTATAACACTTTTCTACTTGCCCATGTTTAATACTTTATTAAAGGCAGAGTTAAAATCATAGAATCAACTATTCATCCTTAATCTATTTCTTTTTCTAAGAGTGAATCAAGTATTTCTTCGTTAGCCCACCAATCAATGTCTTGAAGAAACCACTTAATAAATTGTTCATTTGGAGTTGTATTAACATCATATTCTGAGTCAACTTTGTAAATAGAATTACTGGTCTGTCTAAATCTATACGAAATAACATCCAAAAATTCTAATTCATTGACATCTAACGGCAAATCTCCATAAAAAACTTCTCCCTCCATCGCTTCAATAAATAAGCAGTATCTCTCTTTCAAGATTTCACCGAAATTTGGAATCAAGTTAAGAACATAAGCAATTGTTTTGATATCTTCCTGTTTCTGAAATTCATAAAGTTTTGTCTCTTTGAATTTATTTTGTTGTAAAAACATAATTTCTTTGTACATTTCTTCTTCAGGCACATTTATTTCTCCAAAATTATTCAATACAAACTTGTTAAATTCATCCAATAAAATCAAATCTCTAAACTGATAATAATCCAAAGTAGTTCTTTTCCCTTTATGAGTCTGAGCTACTTTTTTTATCATCGTATTAATCTGATTTCTTTTATAGTTGTTGTACATTCTATCAACTTCAATTCCTAATTTTTCTTCAAGGAAGTTAAATACCTCAGTTGATGTAGTCGAAAAGTTAGAACGCATCATTTTTTCTCTATCTTTGAGTATGATAAAATTCTGCCATTTTTCTACTGGTTCTCTAAGGATTTTTGTTAATTGTTCGTGGTCAAGATACTTAACATCCTTTTTATATAATTCCTCTAAGTTAAAAGTCAGAGTCATGTCACATCTCCAATATAGTTACTTTTACTTATATTTTATTAAAAAATCAGCTTTAAA
>JBKECB010000056.1:0-39992 GCA_047974165.1 Lactovum sp. | reverse complement strand
TATGGTCAGCTATTTGAGGCTGGGCAAGCAAATTTTTTAAGAAATAAGCATATAAATATATGTATTAATTAAAATATGATTTAAATTTTGTTGGATTTGTAAGTTTAAAATGAGATTATTGTTTCAAAGACTCAGCTTAGGTGAAATAATCTTATTATATTGGAACATTCTAAACTGCAGAGCAGATTGTTTTTGTTAAACTTACAGGCTGATATTATTAAAAAGGAGTAAAATGCGAGTAAAAAATTTAGCTTATCAAGAATCTACATCTAAAATTTTAAGTGATGTTAATTTTGATATGGATGAGATTGATAAACTGATGATTTATGGAGAAAATGGAACGGGTAAATCTACTTTGTTAAAAATACTGGCAAATATCCTCCGTCCTTCTCAAGGAGAAGTTATCAATAAATTGTCAATTGCTTATGTTCCAGATTCATCTGAAAATTATTTTACTGGATTATCAGCACTTGTTTATTTTAATTTTTTGAGAATGAATGTAAAGATAAATGAACAAGAATACGACAATCAGTTGTTTGACTTAATGAAATTATTGAATTTTTCAGAGAAATTACTTCATCGAAAAATTAGTTTACTTTCCTTAGGAGAAAAGAAAAAAGTAATGATTATCGGTGCTTTTTTGATAAATCCAGATCTTTATTTGATGGATGAACCTCTGTCAGGATTAGATCAAGAGTCTGCTCAAAATTTTTTAAAATTAATTTGTACAAAAGTAGAAAAAAAGAAAAAGTTTATCATTATCAGTCATGATGATATTGCTTTGTTCAAGCCGTATGATAAGTGTTTACATCTGTATAAAGGTGGAAGTCAACTAGAAACTGGAGAAAAAACGCAAGATGTTTAATATTTCAAAAGGATATAGAAGTGAACTTTATTTATTATTTTTATCACGACAAGGGTATTGGTCAGAAGAAGAAAGTATTGATGATAAAAGTTTGTGGAAACTAATATACAGCTATTTGTTGATAAGTTTCTTGATTCTTAGTTTGATGATTCCTTTTCATAAACAAATCAGTACGATCTTAAAAAGTGAAATGTTATTAGAGCCATTCTCTTACTTTAATTTTATAAGCTGTATTCTTTTTATAATTCTTATTTTTGGTATTAGTTATGAAAACTATTTTACTTTGAAAACAAGGACAATAGAAACATTTCTTATTTTTTTTAGAATGAATAAGAGTAAAATCAATAGTTTGCTACTAATTAAAAATTGTATTCTTATTTCCCCTGTTATTATATTTTATATTTTTTATCATCCAGTATTGCTAGTGGTAGTCTTTCTATTTGTACATTATTCAAGTTTTTTATTCTTTCACTTTTTATTTAAGTTAAAAAATAAAAGAATAAATCAAAGCTTACAAACTGGCTATATAATTTCAAACTATCTAGTCTATCTCAAGTATCATCTCTCTATATTAAGTCCACTTTTCATTTTAAAAGCTCTTTTACAACCTATTTTTTCTATTTTATTTATGATTGTCCTCTCATATTTTTCACTTTCCATTCTTGATTTTAAAAGTTGGAGTGAAAACTTAACCCTTGGTTTATTTCTGGGAGCTATCTTTTTTCAAGGAAAACATTTATCTTATGTTTTTTTATCGTTAAAGCCGGATTTTACTTTTTTGAAAACTTTAGCTATCGACTTAAAAAAATATGTTTATCGGGTCACATTTTTTTATGGTATTGTTCAATTGACGATTGCTATACCTATTTTTATGATTATTTATACCAATTTTTTTAAGTCTACTATTTTTGAACTCCCTACTCTTATTTTGGGTATTATTTTAAGTTATATCAATACGGATATCTTACAACTCTATCAGGCAAGATTTTTTGAGAAGATAAAGTTAAAAACTGCAGATGAGCTAGAAAAGTATAAACTCCCTCTCTCTGTTAAAATTCCATTTTTTATATATAGTGGATTAGAAACAATACTTTTCTTTTTGGTTTATTTTGTTGATGAGAGTTATCAAGTTTTTACTCTTGTCGCTTGTCTACTTACTATTTTTGCTTACACAGTATATCAGTTTAAGCAACTCAACAACTATTTAAAAGGAATGTAATCATGTCAATCATTAAAGTCGAAGCATTAGAAAAAGAATTTAAAATCGACAAGGAAACCAATGAACAGGTCTTAAAAGGTCTTCACCTAGAAATTCAAAAATCTTCAGTCACAGCAATTTATGGACCGTCAGGCTGTGGAAAGTCAACTCTTCTGAATATCATCAGTGGTCTTGATAGAGAGTATGAAGGGCAAGTTTTTTTTAGTGGTCAGTCTTTAAAGGGCCTTAATGAAACTGAAATCACAAATTTCCGTAAGAAAAATATTGGCTTCGTTTTTCAAAACTTTAACCTCATCCCTCATCTGAGTGTGCTAGAAAATGTTTTATTGCCAATGCATCTTAATGGAAAGAAAAACGCAGAAAATAAAAAATTTGCCCGTCAACTTTTAGCTGAGGTTGAGCTGGATAAGTTTGAATCTAAAAATGTCACTCAACTCTCAGGTGGTCAAAAGCAAAGAGTTGCGATAGCTAGAGCTTTGTCAAATGATCCAGAAGTGATTATCGCAGATGAACCCACAGGTTCTCTTGACTCAAAATCCTCAGAACTCGTTTTACAGACTTTAAAAAATCTGACAAAAAATGGAAAAACAGTCATCATTGTCACACACAGTGATGAGGTTGTTGAATATGCGGATACTATCATTCGCATGAAAGATGGAGAGATTCTCAGTTATCAGAAAATACAAGAAGATCCATCGGACTTGGTAGATAATAGTGAAAAGAAAGCTCAAAAGCCAGATAAAAAGAAGCGTGCCTTGAAAGTTTGGGAGTCAGCAAAAATTGCCTTTTCTAACTTTAAGGAAAGAAAGCTTAGAAACTCAATGATTTCTATTGCGACAGCGATTGGTTTAGTGGGGATTTTGATTTCACTTGGTTTGGGATCGGGGATAACATCAGCTCTCAAAGATGATATGGACAGTGGAAATATTCCTTCTCAGATTCAAATCTCATTGAGAAAAGCAGGAACAGTTTTAAACAGTGATGATGTCACAGCTATTGAGGACTTTGTTGGAAAAGATAAAATCAAATATTTTGAAAGTCCTTTTGCAGTGTCGATGACAAATGCTGTGATTGATGGAAAATCAATAGATTTTTCAACGTCAATGCCAGCTTATTCTCAAATTGTCAGCTTATTTACCGAGACGAATATTTCTGTATCTGTAAATTCAGAAGATGAAGTCGCTGCTGGAAAGTTATATACAGATAATGAAGAGGAAGGATTAACTATTACGACTCGATTTATCGATGCTTTTAATGAGCAAAATCATCTGGATATAGACTATGAGGATTATATTGGAAAAATAATAGAAGGTAACCTTATGGAGGCGACAAGTGAGGGTAATAAGACGGGAAAATTTAGCACAAAGATTGTCCGTGTGGTTCAAGATGATGAGATAGAAGAATCAAATTCTTACATGAGTAAGTCAGCACTTGAAAAAGTAATTTCAGAAAATAATTTTTCAAAGAATATCTCTTATATGGTCTTAGAGTTAAAAAATCCACAGGAGGTTTCAGACACTGCAGATAAGCTTAATAATAAGATGAAGAAATATCTGGCGATATCTCAAGCGGATATACTGGAGCAAGTCATACAGTTTATTAAGATTATCCAAGGCCTTCTTATTGTGATGTCCATACAAGCTGTACTTGTTTCAGTTGTCATGATTGCAGTTATCATTCATATCAATATCATTGAAAGAACAAAAGAAATTGGCGTCATGAAAGCTGTAGGTTATCAAAATAAAGATGTGAAATCAACTTTTATTTTTGAGGCACTGATTATTACTGCTCTTTCCTTTATTATTTCAGTAATTATTGCAGGGTCAATAGGCTATGCTGTCAATTATTTCGTAACAAAAGAATATCCTGAACTAATACAAATTTTTCTACTAGATATGAAATCACTTATAGGTGTTGCTGTCTTATCGCTTGCTATCGGTTTCCTCTCTGCTCTTCTTCCTGTAAGAAGAGTGAGTAAAACAGACCCTGTTGAAGCCTTGAGATATGAATAATTGATTTAAAAGATTAAAAAACGTGCTCAAATTGAGTTCGTTTTTATTTTACTGATTAAAATTACTGACTTCTACTTAAATTTGTGATGAAATAATAATCTGGAGGATTTCTAGGAAGATTGTTAATACTATCATTCCCAAAGTAAGAAACTCTAATATTATAAGAGTGAATAAAAATGCTGAGTTATTATTTTAATACTTAGTTATTTTATTTGACAACTACTATGTGTTACTATATAATACTAATATGTAATACAAAATACCAGGAGGAATTATGACAGATATTACAGAAATGCTAAAAGGTTTTCTTGAAGGTTGTATTCTTGAGATTATTGCTAAAGGTGAAACTTATAGTTATGAAATTACTCAAACATTGCGAACAATGGGATTTGAAGAGATTATTGAAGGGACTGTTTATACTGTTACGATGCGTTTAGAAAAGAAAGGACTTGTAGATATTGAGAAACAAAAATCAAGTCGAGGTCCAATGCGTAAGTTTTATAAGCTTAATAAAAAGGGACAGAAAGAACTGGAAAGATTTTGGGAAAAATGGGAATTTCTTTCTGAAAAAATTGAACTTATAAGGAGAGAGAAATTATGACTCATAAAAGAAATTTAATTGATCGAGTGTTGGGTCTTGAAGAAAAGAAAATATGGGCTGAGTTTGAAAAGCGTGCTAAAAATCTACCTCAAGACTATTATCAAGATTATAAAAAAATGCAAGATTATCTTTGGATAAGTGGAATAACAAGTTGGGAAGATTTTAAGTTTGCTTTTGACCATTTGTTAGACTTACTCGAAGATTTATCGGCTGAAAATAGAAAAGTGACAGAATTTACGGGAGAGGATGTGGCAGCTTTTTTAGATGAAATGCTTGATACAAAAAGCTGGGAGAAAAAGCAAGCTGAGAAACTAAATAAGAAAGTGAGCTCTAGGATATGAAAGTTTTAGATAAAATATTTGGAGAAAATTGGCAACAAGAAAAAAAAGACTGGCGTGAGTTTCGATCAGCTATAAAAGCTTTACCTAAAGACTATCGACAGACTTATAAAGCAATTGAAAAGTATGTCTATCAGATGGGCTGGCCGCTTGAAGATTGGATAGTTTTTAAGGAGCTTTTAGAACTTTTCCAGCTTTCAGTACTAGATGGTCGTTCTGCTCGTCAGTTTGTTGGAGAAGATTTAGCAGCTTTTTGTAATTATTTCTTTGATAAAGAAATCACTCAGAATAGCTATTTAGATCAAAAAAGAAAGAAGTTAAATGAATATTTTGCTAAAAGGTAAGTTATTTATATTCACTTTGATGAGTTACGATGAGTTATCTTACTTTAATAACAACTATATTAGAATATTTGGAGAAAAATAATGAATATTATTGAAATCAGTAACTTAAGAAAATCCTTTAAAGTTAAAAAAATAAAAAAAGAAGTCTTAAAAGGGGTGAATTTAACAGTTAAAAAAGGAGAAGTTTTATGTCTTTTAGGCTCAAATGGTGCTGGGAAAACAACAATGATAAATATTATGTCAACCTTGCTAAAGCAAGATTCAGGAAAGATAATCATTAATGGATTTGATTTGAATAAATCTGCTGAAAAAGTGAGGCAAAGTATTAGTTTAACAGGTCAATTTTCAGCAGTTGATGAAATACTAACAGGACGTGAAAACTTGGAGCTAATTGCAAGGTTAACAAAAGTTAAATCCTTTAAAGAGAGAAGTCAAGAAATGCTAGAAAAAGTTGACTTAATAGAAGTGGCCGATAAAGCAGTTTTTACTTACTCAGGTGGAATGAAACGCCGTATTGATATTGCAATGTCATTGATAACTACACCTTCAATCATCTTTTTGGATGAGCCAACAACTGGGCTTGACCCAGTAGCACGTCAAGAAATTTATCGGCTTATTAAAGAATTATCTGAAATAGGTATAACATTTTTCCTAACCACACAATACTTAGAAGAGGCAGAGAAATTGGCAGATAAGATTGCCATTCTTCATGACGGGAGTATTATTGCTTATGGGAGTTTTGCAGACTTAAAAAAGCTTATTCCAGCAAAAAAAACGATAATGGTTGAACAAGAAGTGAGTCTTGAGGAGATTTATTTGAATATTACAATGCAGAAAGAGAAGGAAGAATGGTAAGAGAAACATTTATATTAATGGGTCGAACAATGAAACATATTACACGTAGTGCGGATACAATCATTACAACACTGATGATGCCTGTTCTTTTTATGTTATTATTCGTTTACGTCTTTGGAGCATCTATTGGGCAATCGATAAGTATGGATATTTCTTATATCAATTATTTATTGCCTGGAATTTTAATTATGGCTGTAGCTATGGGAACTTCCTATGTTGGTTATCGTTTATTTGAAGATCGTCAAAAAGGTATATTTAGTCGAATAAAATCAATGCCAATAAGGTCCCCAAGTTTTCTTTGGGCACATGTGCTGACATCAGTTGTTTCAAATATGTTATCTTTTATGATTATCCTTCTTCTTTCAGTTTTAATGGGTTTTCGATCATCAGCTTCATTTACTGCCTGGCTATTAGTAATTGTACTTTTTCTCTTATTAACTTTAGCACTTACTTGGCTTAATGTAATTCCAGGAATTTTAGCAAAAACAATGACAGGAGCAAGTGCGCTTTCTTATCCGTTAACCTTTCTACCGATGCTATCTTCTGCTTTTGTGCCTACTGAAACAATGTCTGGACCAGTTCGTTGGTTTTCGGAGAATCAGTCTCTAACTTCAGTGACAAATACGATGAGAAATCTATTGAATCAAGGAACTGTAGGAGAAGAGATTTGGACTGCAATAATTTGGCTTTTACTGATTACTGTATTTGCTTTTATTTCAGCTAACTTTCTCTATAAAAAAGTAGTATGAATAGACTTATTATTGTCTTCCTTCTAGGAATTTAGAGTAGAAAAGAAAATAACGCTCATTTAAAATGGCGTTATTTTTTAATTTAGAAATGCTTTAATTTATAAGAAGCTATCTGGATTTGTATAGTGAAGCTTATGAGCATTTGCAACAGGTTCACAAGTAAGTTTTCCTAAGTGAGCGTTAAGACCTAACTTTAGTCCAGAATCAGCCTTAAGTGCATCTTTATAGCCTAAGTTTGCAATTTGTAGCCCATAACGAAGGGTTGAGTTATTAAGAGCAGCAGTTGAGCTAACAGCAACAGCTCCAGGCATATTTCCAACGGCATAGTGAATAACACCCTCGACTTCATAAACAGGGTTATCATGATAGGTTACATGAGAGCTTTCAACGGTTCCACCTTGGTCAATGGCAACATCAATAATAACTGCACCTTTTTTCATAAGTTTAAGGTGTGATTTTTTAACAAGTTGAGGACTTGTTGCACCAGGAATTAAAGCAGCTCCAATCACAAGGTCAGCTTCAGCGATTAATTCATTGACAGCAGCTTCTGTTGAGTAAACAGTTTTTACTTGTCCTTGATATTGTAATTCTAATTGAGCTAAAGCTTCAAGATTAACATCAACGGCTGTAACATTGGCATGCATTCCGACAGCCATAGCTACAGCATTTTGCCCAACAACACCTGCGCCACCTAAAATAAGGACATTTGCTGGAAGAACTCCAGGAACTCCACCAAGTAGGATACCTCGTCCTCCAAATGGTTTTTCGAGATACTTTGCTCCCTCATGAACAGACATACGGCCAGCAACTTCAGACATAGGCTTTAGACAAGGAAGTTTCCCTTTTTTATCTTGAATTGTCTCATAAGCAATGGCAATTATTTTTTTATCTAAGACAACTTGTGTGAGTACTGGGTCTGCAGCGAGATGGAAGTAAGTGTAAAAAATCTGTCCTTCTCGCATTAAGTCATACTCGGTCTTTAAAGGCTCTTTTACTTTAATGATCATATCAGCTATTTTATAAATCTCTTCAGCAGTTCCTAAGATTTGACAACCTACCGCTAGATAATCAGCATCAGAATGGCTAGATCCTTCGCCTGCTCCTGATTGGATATAAACACTGTGTCCGGCTTTAACGTAAGCTTGTGCAAAGTGGGGAGCAAGTCCAACTCGGTATTCATGTTTTTTAATTTCTTTAGGTACAGCAATAATCATTAAAATAGTCTCCTTTTTATTGTTAGAATTTATTATAATATTCAGATATCTATTTGTCAAGTTATTTTAAGAGTGTATCTTGTTAATGTCTTTTATATATGATAAAATAAAAGGAATTTACGAAAGAAAGATGACAAATGAAAAATAATATTCGTGTGCGTTATGCGCCATCCCCAACAGGTCTTTTGCATATAGGAAATGCAAGAACTGCTCTTTTTAATTACTTATTTGCCCGTAATTTAGCTGGAACTTTTATTATCCGTATTGAAGATACTGATCGCAAACGTCATGTGGAAGATGGCGAACGTTCTCAGTTAGAGAACTTACGTTGGCTAGGGATTGATTGGGATGAGTCACCAGAAAGTCATGAAAATTATCGTCAGTCAGAGCGTTTAGATATTTATCAAAGCTACATTCAGCAACTTTTAGAAGAGAAAAAAGCTTTTTATAGTTTCAAAACTGCTGAGGAATTAACTGCGGATCATGAACGACAAGAAGCGATGGGAATAGCTCCACATTATGAAAATGAATATCTAGGTATGACTGAAGAAGAGGTTCAAACTTATCAGGAAACACGACGGGCAGCAGGGATTCAACCGACAGTTCGTATTAAAACGCCTGAAAATCATATTTATTCTTGGGAGGATATGGTTAAAGGAAAAACAACTTTTGAATCTTCAAATCTTGGTGGTGATTGGGTTATTCAAAAAGCAGATGGCTATCCAACCTATAACTTTGCAGTTGTTATTGATGATCATTTGATGGAGATTTCTCATGTTTTACGTGGTGATGATCATATTGCAAATACTCCTAAGCAACTGATGATTTACGAAGCTTTTGGCTGGGAAATTCCAACATTTGCTCATATGACTTTAATTATCAATACAGAGACAGGAAAGAAATTATCAAAGCGTGATACAAATACTCTTCAATTTATTGAAGATTACCGTGCGAAAGGTTATTTGCCCGAAGCAATTTTTAATTTTATTGCCTTCTTAGGCTGGAATCCTGGCGGGGAAGAAGAAATTTATTCAAAAGAGGAGTTAATTAAACTCTTTACATCAGAGCGTTTAAGTAAAGCTCCTGCATCCTTTGATCAAAAGAAATTAGAATGGATAGATTCAGAGTATATTAAAAAAATGGACTTGTCTGTTTTAGTTGACTTATGTCGCCCATTTTTAGAGAAAGCTGGACGAGTGGATCAGCATATAGAGGCTTTAGTAAAACTTTATCAGCCTCAACTTAAGTGTGCAGAAGAAATAGTTGAGCTTACAAATTTCTTCTATGAAGATTTTCCTGAACTTGGTCCAGAAGAAAAAGAAGTGATGAAAGATGAAGGTGCAAAAGTAGTAGTTGAAGCTTTTTATAAGGAACTTTCTAAATTATCAGAATCTGACTTTAAAGCTGAGAATATTTTGCCTCTTTTTAAGCTTGTACAAAAAGAAACTTCTATCAAAGGCAAAGCACTTTGGATGCCGATTCGTGTGGCAACAACAGGTTATATCCATGGACCACAACTCCATGAAGCTTTAGAAATTTTTGGACCTAAAAAAAGTTTAAAGAGATTAGAAAATATACTGAGATAACTCTTCATAAGAATAATAAAAAGGCCACTTGGCCTTTTTAAATATGAGGTAGAATAAGCTTAGACTTAGATAAATCAATCTCATAAGTAACTTGTCGGTTGTCGCGTATGGTATGTTCAAAGTCAGTACTATAAATTAGGAGGCGAAGTTGGTCTCCTTTTTCTAATTGATAAATGGTTGGTTGAAGAGGGATTTTAACTGTCATCCATTCTTTAGCATTGATTGCTAAATTTTCCATAAGTCCCTCCCGGTTTTGAAGATTGATGAAAGCCTTGCTAATAAGCTGATAAGGGCTCTCTTTAAAAGGGAGTTCTAGTAAATTTTCCTGTTTAAAAAGTCGGCCACGGTCTAAAGATAAACTATCAATAATACTAGGACGGTCAGCCAAGCGTTTTTTCTGCCCAAAATCAAGTAATTGGCAAGAAAGTAATCCTTTTGTATCGTTAATTCTTAATTTAATTTCTAATTCGCTAATTCCATTAATTTCAAAATCTTTTTCGATTGTTAGATCAATTGTAATAGCCTGTGCTTGTCCTTTAAAGAGTTCTTTTTTAAAAGACTCAAAGCTCTGACTGTAACTTAGAAATTTATCGTGTGGGTAAGCATTTTCAAACTGAACAAAGTGATTACCTAGTGAAAGTTCTTTTTTCTTTTCTCCCCCCCAAGTGTCCATTTTTTTCCAGCTTTGCTCTTGATGGTTGTTTTGTAAAATTCCTGCAGGTAAGTTAAGTTTTAAAGGTCGAGCTAGTAACTTGGCTGTAAAGTAGTGATTGATAATCTCTGTAAAGTCAATAGATTGCCAGTTATGGATTGGAAGATGTGAACCACGGTGTAAGAAAAAATGTTTTTTGATCTTAGGATCTAAAGCATGCCAATAATGGTAAGCATGGTCACAAGTGACATTAAAGTCTTGTAATCCATGTAAGATTAAAATATCTGCTTTAACTTTATCAATATTTTTTAAGTAATTTCTATCTTCCCAAAATTGATTATAATCTCCACTGTCACGGTCAAGCGCTTGGGACATTGCCTCTAACTGTGTTTGATAAAGAGCATTTGACTTGAGAAAGTCATTTGCAGACATATTTCTAGAATAAGTTAACTCGGCTAAAACATCTAAATCTTCTCCTGGATATCCACCTGGAGAGCGAACAAGTCCGCCTTCACGATAGTAATGATACCAGCTAGAAATACCAGCCTGAGCAAGAATGACCTCTAAACCTTCAACAGCAGTTGTTGCTAAACCGTAAGACATGGTTCCGAGGTAAGATTGGCCAGTTGTAGCAACTTTTCCTGAAGCCCAATCAGCCTTAACTTCACAGTCTTTTTGTCGACTGCTAAAGGCACGTGCTCGACCGTTAAGCCAGTCAATAGCAGCCTTCATAGAGTAAATTTGTTGATAATCTCCAGAACTTTGAAAGCCATCGGAGTCACGTGTTCCTACTCCGGCGATATAAAGAGAAGCAAAGCCTCTTGATAGGAAATAGTCATTGAGTGAGTAAGTCCAAGAATGTGTGAAACTTTTTTCAGCCTGTCCTTTTTTATCCTGTGTATTTTTTTTATAATTAGCTACTTTGAAATGACTGTCATGAACAGAAATTTTAGTAGCTTTTTTTTCTTTCAGCTCTCCTTCCATTTTATGGAGTTTTTTGTCATTGGCAACTTCATTCATACCTAAATGATAAGGACTTGCTGTCATGATGGCTGGAACTTTTCCATCAAATAAAGGTCTGTGAATTTCAAGTTTAACAAGGTCGTATTTTCCTTGATCTTGTGTGTCAACTTCTGTTTCAACCCAGACAATTTCACGTATAAAATCAGCTTGATTAAATGTAGATAAAGCTTTGTCATTAAAAAAATGAAACTGATTATCAGCTGGAATTAAACCCTCACTTACCCATTGTTCTACCAATGTCATTCCATTTTTTCGACGGCTAAGTAAAAGTAAGTAAAGAGCTGAGGTAAGATTTTGAGTACTCATCTCCTTTTGAGAAATAAGAGGAAGTTGAAGAGAGCGTGCAAAGTCTTGAGCATTTTCTGTCTCAAAATCAAAATGAAGAATAAAGCCTTGAACTTGTAAGGCTAAAGTCCAAAAAATATCCCAAGTTACTTCCATATTCTGATCCGCTAAAAAGTTTTCTAAACTTAACTCTCTTGTAGCTTGTAGGCTAGAATAATCTGCCATTGGTACAGAGAAAAATTCCTTTAGAATTTCTTTTTCATTAAAAGAAGAAAAATCAAGATTGAGTTCTTTAAAATCCTTAAGTTTTTCTTCATAAGTCTTTTCAATAATAGAAAAATGATTGAATTTTGCCATGTGAATCCTCCAAATGAAATTATAGTTTTAGAGATTATAACACATTAATTTATCTCTTTTATTTATTACTAAAATTTTCATTTTTTCATAAATTTTCATAATTTATTATAAACTGTCATTGAGCGTAATTACTGAATTTAAACTAAGAAGTTGATATACTAAAAAGAGTAAATTATGAAAAGGAAATGAAAATGGATTATTCTTGGACGATAAAATATATGACTGAATTTTTTGGAACAGCCTTATTGATTATTTTAGGTAATGGTGCTGTTGCAAATGTTGAGTTGAAAGGAACTAAAGCTTATGGTCAAAGTTGGCTAATTATTGCATGGGGTTATGGTGTTGCTGTAATGTTAACGGCTCTTATGTTTGGAAATGTTTCAGGAAATCACATCAATGCAGGCTTTACCCTTGGACTGGCAGTTTCAGGACTTTTTCCCTGGGAGCATGTGCCATTTTATTTGCTTGCACAGATACTAGGTGCTATTTTTGGCCAGTTAATTATAGTATTAGTTTATTCTCCTTTTTATAAGAAAACGGATAATTCAAACGCTATTTTAGCGACATTTTCAACAATTGCCTCGGTAGATGATGGAAGGAAAGAAACACGGAAGTTAGCTTATTTTAATGGAGCTTGCAATGAATTTATAGGTTCATTCATTCTTTTCTTTGGAGCAATGGGATTGACAAAACTCTATTTTGGAGCAGAGTCAGTGGTAAAAATAACAGAAAACTTGAGTGCTCAAGGGGCAAATTTATCAGACCCTAGTATTTTAGATCAAGCAAAAAACTATACCTTTTCTGGACTTTCAGTCGCACACTTAGCTTTAGGATTTCTCGTTTTAGTTTTAGTTGCAAGTCTTGGTGGTCCAACAGGACCAGCACTAAACCCGGGACGTGATTTAGGTCCACGTCTTGTTCATTCTTTCATACCTATGTCTATTTTAGGAAAAAATAAAGGACAAAGCAAATGGTGGTATGCTTGGGTTCCTACTATAATGCCTATTATTGCTGGAATTTTAGCTGTTGCCTTATTTAAATTTGTTTATTTATGATAAAAAGTAATAGAAAAAGATTGAATTCTTTGCAGCTTATTTTGAAATTTGATAAAATAAGATAACTAGCCAAGTTGGCAATCAATTAAAAAGGTGAAAAATATGAATAAAGTAATCAGTGTATTACCCGTTTATAGAGTGAATGACAGAGAAAAGGACTCGCAGTTTTTCTGTCAAATATTGGGGATGAAAGTTTTACTAGAAGAAGGTCCGATGGCCTATTTGGGTGGGCATGAAGGAAAAGTCGCACGTTTAATTTTAGAAGAATCACATGCTCCATCTTTAGGAAGTAAGGATGAAATAAAAAAGAATAGCTTAACTTGTATTCATATCAAAGATTCAGAGTTAAAACAAATTCTCCATAATCAGAAAATATCTGAAGACAGCTCTTCTTTTGACTTTTGTCTTTCAGATGGCAATTTATTTAGAGTTATTTCTCAGGAGATAGATTCTCAAAAAGGAGAACAGACTATAAAAGAAGGGCAAAAAGTTTTACTTTCAGATTTTTCTGTGACCTCTTTATCCTTTAATTTTTCTAAAGAAAATAGTTTATCTAAAAGTTTAGAAATTTTAAAGTCAGAAGGTTTAGTTGTTGAGAATATAAATTTTAACTATAGTGAACAAAAAGCTTCAAATATAAAATTAAGCTGGGATTTTGAAGCTTTAAAGTTTCAAGTATCTGAGATGGTTAACTTTAAAAAACTCCAAGAAAAATTCTCTAACTTTTCAACATATTTAGATTCAAGGAACAAGTTACTCATGATAGAACTTCCTGAAGGAATTGAGCTTTGGTTTGAAAAGTGAGTGTTTTTTAAAACGAATTGAAGACTATTTACTAGAGGGTATTTTTCCAGGCTGCGAATTTGCGATATTAAAAAATGCTGTCTGGAAAGATTTTTGCTTTGGCAATGCCTCTGTTTTACCTAAAAAAGTAGATCTAAAACCTGGAAAACTTTGGGATATGGCTTCTGTTTCAAAAGTTTTGTCTGTAGGAACTTTGCTGACTCATCAAGTGTTTGAGAGAGAAATTGACTTAGATCAAAGTCTTCGTTATTATTATCCAATATGGCATGAAAAAACAGTAACTGTTCGTCAGCTTTTGACACATACCTCAGCGATTGACCCTTATATTGAAAACCGAGAGAGAATGTCTTTTACAGAGTTGGCTCAAGCAATGAATCATTTGGCTGTAAAAGAGCAAAAAGAATTTAACTATAGTGATGTTAATTTTATTTTATTAGGTTTTTTACTAGAATATCAAAGTAAAAAAAGTTTGTCTGAACTTAGTCAAGAGTTATTTCAGTCAATGGGAATGTCAGAAACAGGATATGGGCCTGTAAAAAATGCTGTTCCAATGGTTTATAATCAGGAAATAGGTCAAGTTCATGATCCTAAGGCTAGAGTATTAGGGAAACATTGTGGCTCTGCTGGCTTATTTAGTAGTTTGACAGACTTGAAAAAGTTCGTTTCAGTCTATCTATCTAATAAAAAATATTTAGAGTTAAATCAAAATTTTTCAAAAGTAAAAGGAAATTCACGTTCTCTTGCTTGGGCACATTTAAATAAAGATTGGTTGATTCATACAGGCTATACAGGAACTTTTCTAATGATAAATCTAAAAGAAAAAGAAGCAGTCATTTTTCTTTCAAATCGTATTCATCTAAAAGATGAACGTCAAAAATGGATTCAAGATCGTAATTTGCTGATTCAAGATTTTTTGAAATCTTTTAAATAATAGGCTAAAAATTTATTAGCCTTTTATTTTGGAAAGGATAAAATGAAAAAAAAGATAAGAATTAAACAAATCTTAGCTTGCCTATTGGTCTTTCTATGGATGATCCTTATTTTTGTGTTTTCATCACAGATAGAGTCAGAGTCAAGTAAACTAAGTACAGGAATTACAGATTTTATCTTAGAGCTTTTAAATCCAATAAGATTAAGTCTTGCCTGGTCAAAAGAAGGTTTTCATCATTTTATAAGAAAAATGGGACATTTTGGAGAATACATGATTTTATCTTTATTATTTACTTATGCTTTAAGAGTAAATCTCTCAATGTCTTGGAAAAGTCTGAGACTTTTAACAGTTTCTTTTTGTTTTTTTTATGCAGTGACAGATGAATTTCATCAGTACTTTGTCTCAGGACGAGTTGCAAGTTTTGTTGATGTGTGTATTGATAGTTCAGGAGCTTTATTTGCCTTTATTTTATATTTTTTATTTCGTAGAAAAAGGAATTTTAAAAATAAAAGATACGAGTTATAGGAAATGAAAGATAAAAAATAGAAAAAATAACTATATATAGTTATTTAAGAAGGAGATATCAAAAGTAATCAGAGTGCTTATTCTTGACAAATAAACATTTATAGAGTAAAATTTTAAGGAATATATGACTGTAAAATTTCCACTTTTTCCGGATGATATGAGTTTTTCACCGGATAATAGAACTTTGATGAGTAATCATCAGATGTTGACGAACTCTCCTAGTCATAGTGATGAGGAGGCTTTAGTGCGCTCAACGACTTCCTATTCTCAACCAGGAAATTATCCAGATTTACAAAATATTAATTCTTCAAAAATTCAGCAAAATCAAAGACCAACTTATAGCTCGGTTAAGCGTCCTTTGGGCTCTAAGTTAGAGGAAGTTAATACCTATGAAAGAAGTCATCGACGCACAGCAGTAGAAGAGTCAAAAGAAAGAGCAAAGCGAGCTGCGGTTCAACCTAGAAGACCAAAAGGATATGTGTATCCGACAGACCGAGTACGTCCAACTCTCCACTCTAAGATTGAAGAGGCTCCAAAGATTAATGAAGAAAGATTTAGAGAGTATCAGCAAAGAAAAGAACTAAATACCTCAAGTTCTTCTTCCTCTAACTCTAGTAGTCCTTCAAATAAAGTAAATTTTGATCGCTTGGATACACCAACAGCACAAAAAAAGACAAATAGTTCTGGCGATTTGTTTTCAAGAGAAACGACAGGAGATTATTTCAAACAAAAGCGTAATAGAACTTATGACCGCGGTTTTTAATTAAAGTTAATATATGAATATTAAGATAAAAAGATAAAATTGACTAAAATTAGTATAAATTTAATCAAAGATAAAGGGAATTATGAAAAAAATCTATCATTTTACAGGGGTTAAAGGAGCTGGTATGTCTGCACTGGCTCTTTTATTGCAGCAAATGGGTGAATCAGTTCAAGGTTCAGATCAGAAAAAATATTATTTTACACAGCGTGAGTTAGAAAAAGCAAAAGTTCCAATTTTAGCATTCGATAAAAAAAATATCAAGCCTGATCAGCAACTTATTATTGGAAATGCATTTCGTGCAGACAATAATGTAGAAGTTGCTTTTGCTGAGAAAAATAATTTTCCATTTCAACGCTATCATGAGTTTTTAGGAGATTTTATGAAGAAATTCGTCAGTATCGGTGTAGCAGGTGCTCATGGAAAAACTTCAACGACAGGGATGTTGAGTCATGTCTTGTCAAACTTAACTGCTTGCTCTTATTTAATTGGCGATGGTACTGGACATGGTGAAAAGGATGCAAAATATTTTGTATTTGAATCAGATGAATATGAGCGTCATTTTAAACCTTACTATCCTGAATATAGTATTATTACAAATATTGATTTTGATCATCCTGATTATTTTCAAGACATTGAAGATGTATTTTCTGCTTTTAATGATTATGTAAATCAGGTGAAAAATGCAGTTTTTGCTTATGGCGAGGATAAATATTTACGAAAATTAGAAACAAAAACACCTATTTTTTATTACGGAGAAAAATCAGATGATGATTATCAGGCTCGTGATATTGTGCGTACAACAGTTGGCTCTACATTTTCAGTTTATTTTCATAATGAAAAGATAGGAGATTTTAAAGTTCCAACTTATGGAAACCATAATGTGATGAATGCTTTAGCAGTGATTGCAGTTCTTCATCAAATCGGACAAGATATGGAAAAATCTGCAAAATTTCTCAAGACATTTGAAGGTGTCAAACGTCGTTTTTCAGAAAAAAAGATTGCTGATACTGTAATAATAGATGATTTTGCACATCATCCAACAGAAATTGAGGCAACATTAGATGCGGCTCGTCAAAAATATCCTGATCGTGAAATTGTTGCTATTTTCCAACCGCATACTTTTACACGCACGATTGCTTTACTTGATGAGTTTGCTGAAGTTTTAAATCATGCTGACTCTGTTTATTTAGCAGAAATTTATGGTTCAGCTCGTGAGGTTAATCGTCAAGATGTTAAAGTTCATGATTTGGCAAAAAAATTAGAAAAACCAGCTACAGTTATTTCAGAAAATGATGTCTCACCACTTTTAGACCATGAAAATGCAGTCTATATTTTTATGGGAGCAGGTGACATTCAGAAATATGAATATAATTTTGAAGAAATTTTAGCTCAATCACTTTCAAGTGTACAATGATATTTTGTCATTATAATTATAAAGTCTATTTTATTTTTAAATAGACTTTATTTATAGCTTAAAATTTTACCTAGTCTTTATTTTCAGAAACTTTCACAAGTTTACAAGACTTGTATTTTTATGGTAAAATAGAGGGGTATAAAAACTTGACAGAGTTAAGTTATAGAAAATTCACTTACATAGAAGGAGAATGTATGCCAAAAACACTTATTATCAACTCAGGAAGCTCATCATTAAAGTGGCAACTTTATGAAATGCCAGAAGAAAAGGTTATCGCAAAAGGAATCTTTGAGCGTGTTGGTTTAAATGATTCAATTATCAGCCTTAAGTTTGGTGAGATAAAAGAAGAAGATATTTATGATGTGAAGACTCATACAGATGCTGTTTCAATCTTACTTGATAATATGAAACGTTTGAAAATTGTTGAAGACTTTAACGAAATTACAGGAATTGGCCACCGTGTTGTTGCAGGTGGAGAATATTTTAGTGAATCTACTTTGATTGATGATGATGTTCTTGAAAAGATTGAGAGTCTCTCTCCTCTAGCACCTTTGCATAACCCAGCAAATGCTGCAGGAATTAGAGCTTTTAAAGAATTATTGCCTGACGCTGTTGCCGTTGCAGTATTTGATACAGCCTTTCATACTACAATGCCTGCTAAGGCTTATCGCTATCCATTACCTAAAAAATACTATACAGACTATGCTGTTCGTAAATATGGTGCTCACGGAACCTCTCATGAGTATGTGGCTAAAGAAGCAGCAAAACTTTTAGGGAAAGATATTAAAGATACTAAAATTATTACTGCTCATATTGGAAATGGAGCTTCAATCACAGCAGTAAAAGCCGGTCAATCTGTAGATACTTCAATGGGATTCACTCCACTTGCAGGACTTATGATGGGGACACGCACAGGTGAGATGGATGCATCAGTCTTTCCTTACTTGATTGAAAAAGATCCAGAACTCAATAATGCACAAGATGTCGTAGATATGATGAATAAAAAATCTGGACTTTTAGGAGTCTCTGGAATTTCTTCAGATATGCGTGATGTAGAGTCAAATATAGAAACAAATCCTGAAGCAAAACTTGCTTTTGAAATGTATGTAGACCGCGTCCAAAAATATATTGGTCAATACTTGGCAGTTTTAAACGGTGCAGATGCGATTGTCTTTACAGCAGGTGTTGGTGAAAATGGAAATTATTTCCGTGCTGAAGTAATGAAAGCTTTTGAATTTTTAAATGTAAGAATTGATCCATCAAAAAATATTCATGGAAATTTTGGAGATATTTCAACAGAGGATTCGGCTATCAAAGTTTTGGTAATTCCAACAGATGAAGAACTTGTGATTACAAGGGATGTAGAAAGACTCAAATAAGATTTAAAGAAAATGCACAGAGAAATCTGAGCTTTTTCTTGGAGAATTACTAAAATAAAGGGAGAGATATGACTGATATAAAATATAAACGTGTGTTACTAAAACTATCAGGAGAAGCTTTGGCAGGTAAAAAAGGTTTTGGCTTTGATCCAGAGATGGTTAAAGTTGTCGCTGCAGAAATTAAAGAAGTACATGAGCTTGGTGCTGAGATTGCAATTGTCTGTGGTGGAGGAAATATCTGGAGAGGTCAAACAGGTGAACAAGCAGGAATGGAACGATCTCAAGCAGATTACATGGGTATGCTTGCAACGATACAAAATGGCCTGTTTATCCAGTCAGCGCTAGAATCAATTGACGTGGACACACGTGTGATGTCAGCAATTGAAATGAAGGCTGTAGCTGAGACTTATATCCGTCGTCGTGCAGAACGTCATCTAAATAAAGGACGTGTAGTTATTTTTGCAGGTGGAACAGGTAGTCCATACTTTTCAACAGATACAACCTCTGCACTTCGTGCAGCAGAAATCAACGCAGATGTTATTTTAATGGCGAAAAATGGAGTTGATGGTATTTATGATTCTGATCCAAAGATTAATTTAGATGCTGTCAAACTCGAGCATCTCTCTCATATGGATGTAATTACAAAAGGCTTGCAAGTGATGGATACGACAGCATCTACAATGTCGATGGATAATCACATCCCTTTAGTTGTGTTTAATATGAATGAATCTGGTAATATTAAACGTGTGGTACTTGGTGAGAATATCGGTACTACTGTAGAATAAAATAAGAAAGGAAATAAAAATGACAAAAGAAATAATTGAGCAAGCTCAAGAAAAAATGGCTGGGTCAGTCACAAACTTACGTCGTAATCTTGGCCAAATTCGTGCTGGACGTGCGAACGCAAGCCTTTTAGACCGTATAATGGTCGAGTATTATGGAACACCAACTCCTCTCAAGCAGTTAGCTTCAATTACAATCCCAGAAGCACGTATTCTTGCAATTGCACCATTTGATAAATCTTCTTTAAAAGAAATTGAACGTGCAATTAATGAATCAGATATTGGAATTACACCAGCAAATGATGGACAAAATATCCGTCTTGTTATTCCAATGCTAACAGAAGAGCGTCGTCGTGAGTTGGTTAAATCAATGGGGAAATTTGTGGAGGAAGCAAAGGTTGCTATCCGTAATGTTCGCCGTGATGCAATAGAGCAAGCTAAAAAACAAGAGAAAGCATCAGAGATTTCAGAAGATGATTTAAAAGTTTTTGAAAAAGATATTCAAAAAGCGACAGACGATGCTGTCAAAGATGTTGAAGCAGTCGCAAAAGAAAAAGAAAAAGAATTGATGGAGGTATAATGTTTAAAGTAGATTATAAAAATATTTCTGATATTGTAGAAAAATTGTCAGATGTGAATGAAGAAGTTCGTGAGTCAGTTGCGAAATTGCTTGCAAGTGAGGCAAAACGTTTAAATGAAAAATTTGATACAGAAATGGAACTCTACACTTTAGAAGAAAAAGCAGAAGTTTATCCTTGGCTAAGCAAAGTTTTTGAAGAACGTGATCTTAACTTTGAAGATCAAGTCCCTGTATTAGTGGGAGATTATAAGGTTAAGGAGATAACAAATCTCAAGTTTTTTGGAAAGAAAGATCATGGTGAAGCTCGCTTTGTTTGGGTTGTCTTTAAGACAGGTCTTGATATCAATGTGACTTATAATTTGACAAATAAAAAGCGTCGTGCTGTAGGATTTAAGCTAGCTGAAGGAGTTACTGAGCCTAAAATTTTTGAAGAAAAGAAGCTTAAATTTTATAAAATGAAAGATAAAGTAGCAGGAGTTATTCGTGGCAGTTACTTTGTTATAAAAAAAGAGTACTAAGGAAGTAAATATGTTAGAGGCTTATAAAAAATTCTGGAAGGGTTATGTTAACTTTTCAGATCGTTCGACAGTTGCTGATTATTGGTGGGTGGCGTTATTTAATGTTATAATTTCTATTCCAATTTTTATTATTTGGTTTATTATTTTTCTTGTTCTAATAAATATAGAAGGTAGTTCTAGCTCAGGAGCCTTAGTTTCCTTATTTATTATTTTAATATTTATCATGGTATTATACGGTTTAGCTACTATCATCCCTAATTGGGCAATAGCAATACGCAGGATGCGTGATACAGGTTATCCATGGCCATTTATATTTTTAAACTTTATCCCTACAATAGGTCCTATTATTTTGATTGTCTTTATGTGTTTACCAAGTAAAGAAACAAAAGAAAATGAAAATATTAAATATTTTTAACTTTAAAAGTCCTATATTTTAGGGCTTTTTGTTATAATCTAATATATGAAAAATAATCTTGGAAAAATAATTGCAGCAATAATTACAGATGAAAATGAAAATTTTTATTTTGTACAAAAATCTGGAGAGACTTATGCTATTTTAAAGTCTGAAGGAGAAAGACAGATTGGTGAGTTGGTAAAAGGCTTCGTCTATGAAGATCGCTCAGGAAAGCTACGCCTGACCTGTCAGCCAGTGACAGTAACAACTGAAAGTTATGGTTGGGGATGTGTGGTTGATGTTCGTCGTGACTTAGGTGTGTTTTTAGATATAGGTTTGACAGATAAAGATATTGTTGTTTCTTTAGATGATTTACCTGAGGATAAAAATCAATGGCCTAAAAAAAATGACCAACTTTATATTAAGCTAATATTAGATCAAAAAAATCGTCTTTGGGGACATTTAGCATGGGCAGAGGACTTTCAGGTACTTGCTGGTCGAGCTTATGATAATATGATGAATCAAAAATTGACAGCCATCGTTTATCGAAACAAAGAGTCAGGGACTTTTGTCTATCTCCCAGTCCAGAATATGTTAGGTTTTATTCATCCGACTGAACAATTTGTCATACCACGCATTGGCGAAAAGTTAGAGACACGAGTTATTGGTTTTAATGCACGAAATAAAACACTTAATCTTTCTTGTAAGCCAAGAAGTTTTGAAATGTTAGATGCAGATGCTCAAATGATTTTAACTTATCTTGAAAATGCAGGAGGGCGGATGTTTTATCATGATAAGTCAGACCCAGCAGACATTAAATCGACTTTTGGAATTTCAAAAGGTCAGTTTAAAAAAGCTTTAGGCAGCTTGATGAAGGCTAAAAAGATAAGACAAACACAAGACAGTACTGAATTAATTAAAGAAGAGGGAAAATAATGACAAAAGAATGTGCCATTTTTGCTGGAGGTTGTTTTTGGTGTATGGTTGAGCCTTTTGAAGAAAAAAAAGGAGTCTTGACAGTGACCAGTGGTTATACAGGCGGAGATTTTAACTCGCCAACTTATGAGCAAGTTTGTCAACATATTACAGGTCATACTGAAGCTGTAGAAATTATCTTTGATAATGAAGAAATTTCTTATGAAGAGTTATTGGAACTTTACTGGCAAAGTACAGACCCTACAGATGCTCTAGGTCAGTTTGTAGATCGTGGAGACAACTATCGTCCGGTGATTTTTTATCAGTCAGAAAATCAACATCTTATTGCAGAAAATTCAAAAGTTAATTTAGAAAAGTCAGGGATTTTTGAGCGTCCAATTGTCACGAGTATTGAAAAGGCGACTAAATTTTGGCCAGCTGAGGAGAAGCATCAGGCATTTTATAAAAAACATCCTAAAGAATATTCTGAGGAAATTGCCGAACGTCGTAGATTTTTAATGGAGCATTGGCATGACGTTTTATGAATATTTGATGAGATTTAGAGCTGCTAGTGAGTTGGATGATGTGACACGTCTTGCAAATCTGGTTTTTCAAGACCGTGCATTTCCTAAACAGTCATCAGATTATCAGGAGGTTTCAAATTATCTTGAGATGTCCTCTAATTTTTATTTCAATCTCACGATTTTTGATGATATCTGGAGAGAATATTCTAATGAATGAGAGCTTAACTAGAAGCTCTTTATTTTTCTTGACTTTATTAGAAATTTTGTGTAAAATGTTTAGGTATGTTTTTATGTACGCGTGGCAGGCCATGGGTAAGTTGAAAGACTTAAACGAATCAGACCGCTATGACCACATCACGAAAACTTGTGCAATGAAAGGCTTCCTCATGAATGAGATGTTTGATTTGCCAAAAAACAAAAGGAGAATATATCGTGGCTAAACAAGTTGAAAAACTCGTAAAACTTCAAATTCCTGCTGGTAAAGCAACACCAGCTCCACCTGTTGGTCCAGCACTTGGACAAGCAGGTATCAATATCATGGAATTCACTAAAGCATTTAATGCTCAAACAGCAGAAATGGGTGGCATGTTAATCCCTGTCGTGATTACTGTTTATGATGACAAATCTTGGGGATTTATCACAAAACAACCCCCAGCATCAGCACTTCTTAAGCAAATTGCTAAAATTCAAAAAGGTTCAGGTGAGCCAAATAAAAGTAAAGTAGCAACAATTACAAAAGCTCAAGTACAACAAGTGGCTGAGCAAAAAATGCCAGACTTAAATGCAGCAACGCTTGAAGCAGCAATTCGCATCATTGAAGGAACTGCAAAATCAATGGGAATTGTTGTTTCTGACTAAAAATAAACATAAAGATGGAAGACATTTAAATAATGTCGCTAGACCACAAGGAGAATAAAATGGCTAAACAAGGCAAACAATTACGTGCTGCATATGAAAAAATTGACAGCACAAAACTTTACTCAGTTGAAGAAGCAGTAAAACTTGCAAAAGAATCAAGTTTCGTTAAATTTGATGCAACTGTTGAGGTTGCTTACAACTTAAATATCGATGTTAAACAATCTGATCAACAAATCCGTGGAGCAATGGTATTGCCAAACGGAACAGGTAAAACATCACGTGTTCTTGTATTTGCACAAGGTGCAAAAGCAGAAGAAGCAAAAGCAGCAGGTGCTGACTATGTGGGAACAGATGAGTTAGTCGCAAAGATTAACGGCGGATGGCTTGACTTTGATGTTGTAATTGCAACACCTGATATGATGGCAGTTGTAGGTCGTTTGGGTCGTGTTCTCGGTCCTCGTAACCTTATGCCAAACCCTAAAACAGGTACAGTAACAATGGACGTTACAAAAGCTGTTGAAGAGTCTAAAGGTGGAAAGATTACTTACCGTGCAGATAAAGCAGGTATCCTGGCATCAGCCATTGGTAAAGTTTCATTTGAAGAAGATAAACTTGTAGAAAACTTAAAAGCTCTTCACACTGTAATTTTAGCAGCTAAACCAGCATCAGCTAAAGGAACTTATATGACAAGTCTTACAGTTACAACGACAATGGGACCTGGTATTAAAATTGATCCAACATCATTTTAATTTAATAAATAAAAAATAAAAGTTACAGATTTTTCTGTAACTTTTTTATTTTTATGAGTAAATATATTATTTAAAAAATAATGATTGATAAAATTTTTAGATTATTTTTAGAAAATCGTAAGAAATACTTTAAATTTTATTAGAATTATTATAAAATAGAATGAATTATCAAACTATTCAAAAAATAAAGGAGATAAAATGGAATTTAAAGAATTAGTTCAGAAACATCGCTCTATTCGTAGGTATAAAAATAAGGAAGTCTCAGATGAACTTTTAAATCAGATTCTTGAATCAGGCATTCGTGCCTCTTCAAGTGGTAATATGCAGCCTTACTCGATTATTGTAACAAAAGATAAAAAAATCCGTGAACAACTTTATGAGGCACATATGGAACAGTCAATGCTCATTGATGCTCCAGTCCTTTTAACTTTTTGTGCAGATTTTAATCGAATGAGAAAATGGCTAAAGCAAAATAAAGCTCCTGTTCATTTTGATAATTTGATGAGCTTTATGATTGGAGCGATTGATGCAACACTTGTATCAGAAAATTGTGCTTTAGCAGCTGAAGAACAAGGGCTTGGTATTTGCTACATGGGCTCAACACTTGCAAATTGTGATCAAATTGGTAAGGTTTTAAATCTTCCAGAAAACGTTGTTCCTGTCGTAGGATATTCCTTAGGATATCCTGATGAAAATCCTGAATTACGTGACAGACTTCCTCTGACAGGCCTTGTTCATCAAGAAAGATATCAGGATTATAGTGAAGAAGAAATTTCTACAATCTATCAAGAAAGAGAAGAAAAAGGCTGGAGGCGCTATATGGAAGTTCCTCGACTTCGTGAAATGGTTGAAAGCTTGGATTTAAAAAACCTTGCAGAAGTTTATACTATTGCTAAATATACTGAAGAATCTCACCATGAATATTCACAAACACTTCTAAAGTATTTAAAGAATCAAAATTTTATGAGAAATGAGTAGTTGATTAGCTAATTATTAAATTTATGCCTTTATTTTTAAAAGAAGAAAAGGATATGATGTCTAGTTTTTCTTTAAGATTAAGCTAAGGCTTGTTTTAAATCTTCTATTAAATCTTCAACATTTTCAATACCAATAGATAAGCGGAGTAATTTATCATCAATTCCTTTGGCAAGACGATTTTCTTCAGATAAGTCGGCATGTGTTTGTGTCATTGGAAAGGTAACAAGAGTTTCAGTACCGCCAAGGCTTTCAGCAAAGATAATAATTTTTGTGCGATTTAAAAAATTTTTTGTTGTTTCAAATGAATCGGTATGAAAGGAAATCATCGCACCAAATCCACTTGCCTGCTTTTTAGAAATATCATAAGCTTTACTTGTTTTGAGACCTGGATAGAGAACATCCTTAACTTTAGGATGATTTTCTAGAAAGTCAGCAATAATATGTGCGTTTTCCTCAGCTTTTTTGATACGTAATGAGAGTGTTTTGACTCCACGTATCACAAGGTAAGAATCTATAGGAGATAGGCAGTTTCCGATAGTTTTATGAATATATCGTAAACGCTCAATAATAGTATCATCATTTAGGACTAAAAAACCAGCTAAGACATCATTATGTCCACAGAGATACTTTGTTCCACTATGGAGTACGATGTCAGCACCTAATGCTAGAGGATTCATTAGAATAGGGGTTAAAAAAGTATTGTCAACAATGAGGAGAATATTCTCTTGTTTGCAAATTTTAGAGAGTTCAGTAATGTCACAAACATTCATCATTGGATTTGTTGGTGTTTCGATAAAAATTGCACTTGTATTTTCTTTGATTAAACTTTTTAGTTTTGTTAAATCATTAAAATCATCAAAATCAAAGTGAATGCCATTTTTTTGAGAAATTGTAGAAAAAAGACGGATAGAGCCACCGTATAAATCATTTGCAGCAATAATATGATCGCCAGGTTGGAATAACTCCATAAGAGTAGAACAGGCAGCCATTCCTGAACTAAAGGCAAGGGCAGCTTTTCCTCCTTCGAGCTCAGCGATTAATTGCTCAAGTGTGTCACGAGTGGGATTAGATAATCTTGAGTAATCGTAACCGGAGCTCTTACCTAAAGCAATATGTCCATAAGTTGTAGATTGATAGATAGGAACAGTTAAACTTAAGGTCGGGTCACTTTTAGAGTGAGAAGCATGTACGCATTTTGTTTCAATATCCATTTTAAAAGCCTCCAAGAATTTAGAATTGTCAGTAAATATTATAATTATAGAAAAAACAAAGAAAATTATGCAAGTAAAAGGAGAAAATATGAGTTCTTTTGATCAGATTATCGATAGAAAAAATAGCCAAAGTTTAAAGTATGATTTTGCAGTAGAAAGAGGAAAACCTGAAGAGGTTCTTCCTTTTTGGGTTGCTGATATGGATTTTCAAAGTCCAGATGTTGTCTTGTCAGAGTTACACAAGTCAGTAGAGCATGGAATTTTTGGCTATTCAGAGGTAAAAGAAGATTATCATCAAGCAGTGATTACCTGGTTTCAAAAGTACTTTTCTTATGAATTAAAAAAAGACTGGCTTGTTAAAACTCCAGGTCTTGTGTTTGCGTTAAGTCATGCAATAAAAGCTTTTAGCCAAAAAGGAGAAGCAGTTCTGATTCAGCCACCTGTTTATTATCCATTTTTTGAGGCAATTGAAGCCAATGAAAGAAAATTAATCACAAATCCTCTGTCTTATCAAAACGGTAAATATTATATTGACTTTAAAGATTTTGAGGCTAAGATTGTAAAATATAAAGTAAAGTTATTTATTCTTTGTAGTCCTCATAATCCTGTGGGACGTGTTTATAAAAAAGAGGAGTTACAAAAGTTAGGAGATATTTGTCTGAAATATCAGGTCCTAGTTATCTCTGATGAGATTCACTGTGATTTGGCGTTGAATGGACATCAGCATTATTTATTTCCAAGTATTGATGAACGTTTTTTAGACCATACAGTTTTATTAACATCAGCTTCAAAGACATTTAATATTGCAGGCTTACAAGTATCAAATGTTTTTATTGCTAATCAAAGTTTACGTGAAAAGTTTGAGGTAGAAATCTTAAAATCAGGCTATAGTCAGCTAAACTCTTTAGGCTTAGTTGCAACAAAAGCTTGCTATGAAAAGGCTGAGGCTTGGTTTTTAGAGTTGAAAGTGTATTTAGAAGGAAATTATCAATATTTAAAAGAATTTTTGAATAAAAAAATGCCTTTAGTCAAACTTGTTGATTTAGAAGGCACTTATTTAGCTTGGCTTGACTTTTCAGCTTTTAATCTCTCAGATGAAGAGATTAATAATCGGATAATTTATCAGGCAAAGTTGTGGTTAGATAATGGGAAAATGTTTGGAAAAGAAGGGGAGTACTTCCAGAGAATAAATATTGCCTGCCCTCGAGAGCAGCTAAAAATTGCATTAGAAAATCTTGCATCAGTTTTTTAGAGTTATAATAAACTGGCGATTAAAGGAAGAGTTAAAAGACTGAGTAGGGTGGTCAAGAGAATTCCTTTTGAAGCTGTAGAGGCATCAGATTTATACTGGCTGGCAAACATGACAGCAATATTAGCTACAGGCATTGCTAAGCAGAGGATGATAACTCCTTGAGCGATAGAATTTGTTACGAAATGCCTTACTAAGGGAATGGCAACTATTGGAAGAAGTACTTGCTTAATAAATACAAAGGGATAAAGAGACCAGTCTGTAAAAATCTCTTTAAAAGAAATACTTGTTAAAGAGGCACCAACTAAAATCATAGCAAGTGGTGTCGTCATATCTCCAAGATATTGAAAAACTTGGATGATAGCTGAGGGAACTGATAATTGAAAGAAATAAAGAAATAAAGCGGCTAAAGAGCTTAAAACACCTGGTGAAATTAAAGAACGCCAATCAAATAAAAATCCTTCTTTTTTGTCTTTTGTAAATAAATAAATACCGTAGGTAAAGACACTTAGATTAAAAAGCATGACGATAATAGAGCTGTAAATAACCCCCGCATTTCCATAAATAACCATGATAATTGGAATACCAATAAATCCGTTATTAGAATAAATGAGCATAAATTGATATAAATTCCTCTTTTCAGGGGCAATGGGGATTAGCTTAACTACCAGATAAGCGATAAAAGGAAGAGCAACAAACATAAAACAGCTAAAAAATAAAACATTTAAAATACTGGAGGGCTTAGCATCAGTCTCAGAAAAAACAGATGAAATAATTAAACAAGGAAGTGTTAAATTAAGTACAAGAGTATTGAGTTTTTGATTAAAAGAATGATCAATCATTTTAATTTTCATTAAAAAATAACCAACTCCAATCATTAAAAATAAGATTAAGATTTGTTCTACTAATAATAAAATATCCAAAATTTTCTCCTTAAAAATATGAAACTCTCTCTATTATACAAGAATTAAATGTTATAATGAAAAGAAAGCTAGAGATGAGGTAGAAATGAAAAAAGAGCATAAGAAAGAAAAGTTAATCAAATTTATTATAAGAATGGTAATGATTGCAATAGGAGCAAGCTTTGCAGCAGTTGCAATTGAGTTATTTTTAGTTCCAAATAAGTTAATAGATGGAGGAATTATTGGAATTTCTCTTATTTTTGATTACTTAACTCAATCAGTTGCTTATGTAAATTTTGCAGTTTTTGTTGTGGTCCTAAATCTTCCTTTTATGTATTGGGGATATAAACAAATAGGAAAAACTTTTATGTTTTCTTCGATTTTTGCGACGGTTTTCTTGGCAATTGTGGAGTCAGCTTTACATCATGTAGAAGGCTTAGTTAAAGAGCCTATTTTAGCAGCAGTTTTTGGAGGTCTTTTATTAGGGATTGGAGTTGGATTAGTCATTCGAAATGGGGGTACGATGGATGGAACTGAGATACTAGGAATTTTATTATCAAAAAAGCTCCCTTTTTCTGTGGGAGAGTTTGTTATGTTCTTTAATGTGTTTATCTTTTTAATGGCTGCTTCTATTTTAGGTTTAGAGCAAGTTATGTATTCTGGAATGGCTTACTTTATTGCTTTTAAAGTAATTGATTTAGTAACTCAAGGATTTGATGAGACGAAAGCCGTTCTTATCGTCAGTGATTTTTCTGAAGAACTCTCAGAAGCTATTCATGATCGATTAGGTCGTGGGATTACAAAACTTCATGGACGTGGTGGTTATACAGATTTAGAAAAAGATGTTATTTTTACAGTCGTCACAAGACTTGAAATTACAAAATTAAAAAATATTGTCTATGAGCTTGATGAAAATGCTTTTATGTCTATTATGAATACACATGAGACAAAAGGTGGTAGATTTAAGACTGCCATTCATTAAAAAAGATAAAATTAAAATAGCGAGTAAATTTTATTCGCTATTTTAATTAATCTAGAAAAATATCATCGTCATCGTTGTTATTAACTTCATCAGCGCTATCAATATGAGTTTGTAAATCCGTAATCGTATTATTGACGTAAATCTCAACATCATCATCGTCATAATCACCATTGGATTCCTGAGCAGAAATAGTAACTTGATAAACACCAACAGTATCCCAATCAACATAATCAAGTCCTGTTACTTTAAGAGAGGCTGCATAATCACCATCTCCATTGTCTGAAATACGTGTGACAACGCTATTAATAAAGTCAGTTTCACTTATGGAATAGTCTATTGGAACATCAATATCTCGAGTTTCAAATTCAAGGCTTTTATTATTGATGGCTTGAGAGCTTGAGGATTTTGAAACTTCTTTAGAATTCTCTTTTGTTTTTGTCTCAGTATTGTTATTAATACAAGCAGTCAGTATAAAAAGACTGAAAAATAGAGAGAGAAATTTAATTTTTTTCATGTGTTACCTTTTTAGTTTTTAGTAAATTCTCAGAAATTTTATTAATTTTATCAAGATTCCCTTGAATACTAAATTGAAATTCTTCAACTTTTCTTTGAATATCCTCTTCAACTTTTTGAGCCTGCTTAAGCTCGCCTTCTAAGATTGCTACCTTTTTCTTAGTTAGACTCACATTTTTTTTGAGCTCTTTAAAACTTCCAATAATCTCTTTAAAAAATTTCATTATTTAAGAACCTCCCTTGCAATTTCTTCTAAGTTGTATTTATGTGTTGTAAAATTTAAAAAATCTGGTCCATCATCATCAAAATAACGAGGAATTAAATGGATGTGTGTATGAAAAACACTTTGTCCTGCAAGTTCTTCATTATTTGAAAGAATATTTAAGCCCTCAGCCTTTAGTTTTGATTTTAATAAGTTTGCAATCTCAGGAATTTTAGCAAAAAGTAAGGCCGAATCCTCTGCTGACATAGCAAGGAGATTGCGTGCATGCCTTTTAGGAATTACAAGAGTGTGTCCTTTTGTTGTTTGAGAAATATCTAAAATAGCTAGTAAATTATCATCTTCGTAAATTTTAACAGATGGAATCTCATGATTGATAATCTTACAAAAAATACAGTCGTTCATTTTTTCTCCAATCTCACTAGAAATTAATTATATTAATATCATACCATATTATAAAAGATTTTATTTATTTTTTATAAAATTCAAAAAATATAATAGATAGATTATTTTAAATTTGTTATAATTAAAAAAAGAATAGAAAATGAGGAAATATGGGATTAAGTGTTAAGAATTTGACAGGTGGTTATTTTGGAAGTCCTGTTTTAAAAAATGTAACTTTTGATATTGAAGATGGACAAATTGTTGGATTAATTGGTTTAAATGGGGCTGGGAAATCGACAACAATAAAGGAAATTATGGGACTTTTGAAGGCTTATTCAGGTGAAATAAAGATTGATGAAATAAGTCTTCAAATGGATAAAACAGCCTATCGTAAAAAACTTTCTTTTATCCCTGAAACACCAAGCCTTTATGAAGAGTTGACACTTCAAGAGCATATAGAGTTAACAGCCCTAGCTTATGATATTGAAAAAGATCAGGCCTTAGAGCGTGCCAAACCTTTATTAGAAATGTTTCGCTTACAAAATAAATTAGACTGGTTTCCTGTAAAATTTAGTAAGGGAATGAAGCAAAAAGTCATGATTATCTGTGCTTTTTTAGTAGAACCTTCTCTTTATATTATTGATGAACCTTTTATGGGACTAGATCCTTTGGCGGTAGACGATTTGGTAAAGTTGATGAAAGAAAAAAAGGCTAAGGGTGCTTCTGTTTTGATGAGTACTCATATCCTAGCTACAGCTGAGAAATTTTGTGATAAATTTGTAGTTTTAGATGCAGGCAAAGTAATTGCTCAAGGAGATATTCCTAGCTTAAGAGAAAGTTTTCAGTTAGAAAATGCAAGCTTAGATGATATTTATCTTCACTTGACGAAAGGCTTATCAAATGAATAAGATATTTAGTCAAAGACGTCAGGTTTATAATAAACAAAATTTCCGCTATCTTCGTTATGTTTTCAATGATCACTTTGTTCTTTTCTTATTTATTTTACTGTCAGCTTTAGCGACAGAATATATCAGGTTTGTTTCCAAAAATACTTTAGATCTTTTTTTTAGAATTCTTATTTTTATACTTGTAAGTTTACTGAGTTTAACTATCGGGAAATTTGTGAGTTTACTAGAAGAAGCTGATGCCCTCTTTTTATTAACCAAGGAAGAAGAGCTAAAAAAAATTCTTTCTAAAAATCAAAAATATTCCTTAATTCTTCCCTTGATCGTTATTTCTTTATCAACAGCAATTACAAGTCCTTTAATAAAACTTCCTATTTTTTTCTGGCTTTTCTGGTTAATTTCACTTCTTTTATTTAAGTATTTTTTACTTGAGTTAAAACTAAAATCTTTTCAAAAGTCAGGAACTTTAGACTGGCAGGCTTTAATAGACTATGAACAAAAAAGAAAGATGAATTTATTAAAACTCTTTTCTATTTTTACAGATGTAAAAGGAATAAGTAGTCAGTCAAAGCGTCGATCCTATCTTGATTTTTTACTCCCTAAAAAAGAAAAGTCATTTTATTCTTATTTATTGACACGTACATTTCTAAGATCAGCAGATTACTTTGCTCTAAGTCTTCGTTTACTTTTACTCTCGATTTTAGCTCTTCTTTTTATAAAAAATCAATTAATTATTTTTGTCTTTGTTAGTTTGATGAACTATCTTTTGATTTTTCAACTTTTGGCATTGAAAAAAAGTCAAGATTTCCAACCAATGATAAAAGTTTATCCTGTTGATCCTCTGGATTCTTCAAAAGCTTTACAAAATTTACTTTCAAAGATTTTAGCTTTTATTTTGAGTGTAGAATTTATTTCCTTTCTTTTCTTAGCTCTTGCAGAAAAACGATATCAGCAGTTTTTAATAAATCTTATATTTATTATTTTAAGTTACTTATTTTTTAATTTTTATATTAAATTTAAACTAAAAAAATAAGCCTAGGCTTATTTTTTAGTAATATTTTTTAAATAATTTCTTTCCCATAATAATTAAAAGGACAGGTAAAATCAAACTTAAAATAAGAGAGAGAGGCTCGAAAGGAATGAAGGAAGAAAAAAGAGGATAAGAGAGCATAAATAACAAACAAAAACTACTGACATGACCAAAAAAGCTAAGTTCACGTTTTTGAATACTTTTATTTTTTTCTAGAATCTCTTCTTCAATAGAGACATACTCTTGAAATGCATTTTCTGTATTAATGCTTTCTTTTATTTCAAAAGTTTCTTCAATTTCATCTTCATATTTCCTTGCTTCCATAAGTTCGATAATTATAGCATAATCTATAAACTTTTACAAACCTTTTACAAGAAACTTAAAAGCTGGTCTTATTTAAAATTCTTATTTTAAACATTTTTGATTTTTAAGTAAAAATCTTCTCTTTTTGTTATAATAGTAGGATATGAAAATAAATATTATAACAACTGCTGAGTCATTGGAGCAAGCAAAAGCCTTGCTTGAAAATGGTGCAGATACAATATATATTGGAGATGAGGATTTTTCTTTACGTGTTCCAACTCCATTAAAAAGACAAGAAATGTCTGAAATTGTAAAGTTAACACATTCTTTAGGAAAAACTGTAACAGTTGCAGTTAATGCCTTGATGCATGTAGATAAGATGGCGATTATCAAAGAGTATCTTGATTTTTTACAAGAATTAAAGGTGGATCAAATTACAGTTGGAGATACGGGAGTTATTTATGTCTTACAGCGTGATAAATATCAGCTTCCTTATATTTATGATGCATCAACTTTAGTGGCTTCAAGCCGTCAAGTGAATTTCTGGGCAAAGCAAGGAGCAGTTGGAGCCGTTCTTGCACGTGAGCTTCCTAAGGCTGAGTTGGAGGAAATGGCAAAAAACTTAGAAATTCCAGCTGAGATTTTAATTTATGGGGCAACAGTTATTCATCATAGTAAGCGTCCTTTATTACAAAATTATTTTAATTTCTCAAAAATTGAAGGTGAAGGTAAAACTCGTGAGGATAATCACTTTATTTCAGAGCCTTTAAAAGATGAGACACATTATTCTATTTTTGAAGATAATCAAGGAACACACGTATTTGCCAATGATGACCTCAATATGATGACAGAATTATCAGACTTAGCTAAAATGGGATATTATCAATGGAAGTTAGATGGTATTTTCACACGAGGCGATAAGTTTGTTGAGATTTTAAAAGTTTATGATAAGGCACGTCAGCTTATTGAAAATGAGAAGATGACAGAAGAGAAAGCCTTAGAGTTGGAAGAAGAAATAAAAAAACTTCATCCAGAAGAACGTACTTTATCACATGGATTTTATGATATTAATCCTAATGATATTAGATAAAGAAGTATATAAAAAGTTTTGGTCTTATGACCTTTTCAAAATAAAAGAATGTCGGTTCTATCTTGAAAATAGTTCCAGATAAAAAGGAATAAAAATGCAGAAAAAATATAAAGCTCCTGAGGTACTTTCACCTGCAGGGACATTAGAAAAACTTAAAGTTGCAATACAGTATGGTGCAGATGCTGTTTATATTGGAGGACAAGCTTATGGTTTGCGTTCACGAGCAGGAAACTTCAGCTTTGAAGAAATGGCGGAAGGTGTAGAGTTTGCCAAATCTTATGGAGCAAAAGTTTATGTTGCTGCAAATATGGTAACTCATGAAGGAAATGAAAAGGGAGCAGGAGAATTTTTCCGTTCTGTTCGAGATGCAGGGATTGCTGCAGTTATTGTATCTGATCCAGCCTTGATAGCAATCTGTGCAGCTGAAGCTCCTGGTTTAGCTATTCATTTATCGACGCAGGCTTCTGCAACAAATTATGAAACACTTGAATTTTGGAAGAATTTAGGCCTCGAGCGTATTGTCTTAGCTCGTGAAGTATCGATGGAAGAGTTGGCAGAAATTCGTAAGCATACAGATGTTGAAATCGAAGCTTTTGTACATGGAGCAATGTGTATCTCTTATTCAGGCCGCTGTGTTTTATCTAATTATATGAGCATGAGAGATGCCAACCGTGGGGGCTGTTCACAGTCTTGTCGTTGGAAGTATGATTTATATGATCTACCATTTGCGGGACGTCGTAGTATCAAGGGAGAAATTCCCGAAGAATTTTCAATGTCAGCAGTTGATATGAGTATGATTGAACATATTCCTGATATGATTGAAAATGGGGTTAATTCATTGAAGATTGAAGGACGTATGAAGTCTATCCATTATGTATCAACAGTATCTATGGTCTATAAAGCTGCAGTTGAAGCTTACTTAGAAAGTCCAGCTAAGTTTGAAGCCATTAAAAAAGATTTGGCAGATGAGCTTTGGAAAGTTGCACAAAGAGAGTTAGATACAGGATTTTACTATGGAATGCCAGATGAAAATAAACAACTTTTTGGTGCTCGTCGTAAGATTCCTCAGTATAAATTTGTAGGAGAAGTTGTAAGCTATGATGCTGAAAAATCAGAAGCAACAATTCGTCAGCGTAATGTCATTACAGAAGGAGATTCCATTGAGTTTTATGGGCCAGGCTTCCGTCACTTTGATACTGTTGTAGAAAACTTAAGATTGGCTTCAACAGGTGAAAGTATCAATCGTGCGCCAAATCCTATGGAACTCTTGTTAATTACAGTTCCTCAAGAGGTTAAAGTAGGAGATATGATTCGAAAGTCAGGTGAGGGTTTGATTAATCTTTATCAGGAAGATGGAAAGTCTAAAACAATTAGAGCATAAGAACTAGAGGAATAATGAAGACAAATAATATTTCTAAAGAAAAGTTAAAAGGAAAAAAAATAGGAGTCTATTTTGGAACTTTTGCTCCCCTTCATATTGGTCATCAGCAACAAATTTATAAATGTGCAAATTTTAATGACGGAGTTTTACTAATTGCCTCAGGAACAGATCATGATCGTGGTGGAAAAATTGGATTACCCTTGCAGAAACGTTTTCGTTATCTTCGTGAAGCCTTTAACGATGAGGAATTAATTAAGGTTGCAATGCTTGATGAAAAAGATATTCCAGAAATGCCAATGGGCTGGGATTCTTGGGTAGAAAAGTTACTTGATGTCATTAAAGACAATACTGTTGAAGAAAAAAAAGAGATTACTTTTTATGTAGGTGAGGAAAATTATGTTGAAGAGTTAGTCAAAAGATTTCCTAAAGAGGATGGTAATACCTATGCGGTTGAAATTGCTGACCGTCATGATATTCGAATTTCAGCAACAGAGATTCGAAATAATCCATCAAAGTATTGGAATGATATTAACCGTGTATTTCGTCGACATTTTAGTAAAGTTGTGACTGTGATGGGCTCAGCTTCTACAGGAAAAACAACAATGGTGAGACGCTTGGCACGCTCAATTAATGCTCCTTTTTCATTAGAATATGCGCGTGAATATGAAGAAAAGTCAAATATCAATGATGATGAGTTGCAGTTAGAGGACTATGCTAGACTCATTACCGGTCAATATGATGCTAACTCTAAAGAAATAAATTCTCCCTCTAATCAAGGAATTGTTTTTCTAGATACTGATGCTATCGTCACTCGAGTTTATGTCAAGCTATATCTGAGTCAGAAAGATTCTGAAGCTTTGGAGCCTCTTTTTCAAAAAACAATTGCTGATGAGCATATGGATTTGATTTTAGTAATTCCACCAATTACAGAGTATGTTGATGATGGTTTTAGAAATATGGATTGGGAAGAGAGTCGTTATGCCTTTCATGATGAGTTGATGCGACAATTGGAAGAATTTGGACTTATGGATAAGGTTGTTATCTTAGCGGATAAGGGAGAAAATCCTAATTCGGGCTATCTTAGTCGATATCATCATGCGATTGAAGCTGTGGAGAATTATACTGGAATAAAAATTCAACACTTAAAAAATAAAGAAACATTTAAAGAAAAATAACGTATAAATAAGTACAGGAGAAAATAATGGCAGAATTTAAATTTGAAATTATCGAACACTTAATGGAACTTTCCTCAACATCAACAGGATGGACAAAGGAATTAAATCGTGTGTCATTTAATGGAGCAGAGGCAAAGTATGATATTAGAAGTTGGTCACCGGATCATCAAAAAATGGGAAAAGGTGTTACCTTTACAAATGAAGAGTTTGCAAAATTAGTAAAAGAATTAAAAAATGAAGCATAAAAAAACTGTAAGAGTAAAATCTTACAGCTTTTTCTTTAATTAATTTAAAAGAATAAAAAGAGGATAATCAAGGTAAAATACATGATAAATGTTACTAGAGAAGTAACTCTCCAAAAGTGACGGAAAAAGATAGGGAAAACAAATCTTTCATAATAAAATAAATCAATGAGAAGTAATACGAGAGCAATACCTGAAGTGAGCATCAAATAGTAGGGCAAAAGTGAGGTTTCTCTTGCAATTTTCATAAAGCTATTTAGTCCAAAAATTAAGAAAATAAATAGAACATCACTGATTTTGATTTTTTTAGAATGATGAATTTTGAGTAATTTAAAAATAAGCCTTAAAATAATATAAATAATGATCGGAAAAATCACAATGGCTATCTTTGTAAAAATACTCATACCTTTATTGTACCATGAGATAAGTATTTTGAGCTATTATTTATATTTATCCTCAAGTGTAGACATCCAATAGCCAAGTAAAATACCAAGAATAAAGAAAATAAGAGAAAAACTAATATCTATAAATGAAATATTACTATAGGAAATTGATTCCTTAGATGCAGTAGGGATAATGATAAGTAGTGTACTTGATAATACTAATCCAATGATAAAGTGAAAAACACGAGAATGGTGAGAAGTTAGAAGTTTTTCCATTAACTTAGAAAAGGCAAGTAAGGCAATCGCTCCTCCTAAGGCGATAGGGAGAAAGACACCCAAAATATCTCTGTCATCAAATCCTTGAAGCATGGGAGTAAAAAGTCCAAGTATAATCAAAAGATTAGAAGGAGATAAACCTGGAATAAGTACTCCAAGAGCAATCAGTGCTCCTGCGAGTAAGAAGCCAAAGAAGTTTGCGGGAACAGAAAGACCAATTGCTGGTAGGAGATAAAGAATAATGAGTGATAAAAGAAAGCTTAAGATAAGGACAATCTTATCTGTTTTATCTCTTTTTGACTCACGAGTTGATTCTTTAATAAGAGAAGGAAGAGTACCTAGTATTGCTCCGGCAAATCCCCAAAGCACGATAACTTGCCAGTGCTCAAGAAGCAACTCTAGTGGTTTTGATAGGAGAACGAGTCCTAAAATTCCACCAATTCCTACGGGGAGAAAGAAAAGAAAGTCTTCTTTAAAATTTCTCCTAATGTGAGCAAGAAAGGAAAGCATACGCTCATAAATCCCCATAATTGCAGCAAGTACACCACCTGAAACACCAGGTAGAATAAAACCAAGGGCAATAATCATCCCTTTTATGACACGAAAAATCCAATTAAACATAATAAGCTATTGTACCATAATAAAGAAAAATATCTTTTAATTAATTTATAAAATAAATTTAGAAGGAAATATAAAAAGTTAGAAAGTGATAAATATTTTATTTGTAATTCTATTTGCCTGTTTGATGATTCAAAATAGGGAAAGGTAATTAACTAGATAAAAAGTATTGCTTTTAGAATAAAAAAGAAGTTACTTAAATAAAAGTGACTTCTTCTTTAAATATTAGAGGCAAAAATTATTTTTTAGCTTTTAAAAGTTGAGGAGTAACTTTTAAAAGAAAGACAAGAACTAGACTAGAAACAAAAGCGGTAATGACTCCACTTAAACCTTGTGACCAAGCAGAGAATAGCCAGGCATTCCAGCCTTCGGGTGCCCAAGCTGACCAAAAGATTCCTCCGGCAATGAAGTGCCAAAAATACTTGAATAAGGCAGCAATGCTTGCAGCTACCGTAATCATAGGGATTTTGACTTTATTTTGGATAAATAGTGCAGCAAAAGCGAGAGAACAAGGAGCTAAGATGTACTCAATTAAACCATCTAAGAATTGGAAAAGGGCTGTTTCTAAGACCATATTTCCACCTTGACCAGTAATGAGAGTTAGTGCTCCATATAAGAGACCGGCAGTAATTCCCCATTTAAAGCCTCGACGAATTGCTAGTAAAGTTAAGGGGATAACTGCAAATTCAAGATAAAATGAATTTGCGATATTAATAGTAAAAAAACTGAGAACATAAGCAAGAGCAGTCGCAATTGCTACCTCAGCCAGAACTAAGTTCTTTGACTGTGACATAAAAAATCCTTTCTGCTTGCACAAAAAGGGTAGAAATTAGCTTAACAAAAAAATAAATTTAATGTTCACATTCCTCCGCAGGTATTAACCTGTTCAGGTCAGATGGTCTAATCTCAGCTATTTCAGAAGATTTGAAACAGCACCCATTGTGTATAGTTCATTATAGAAAATTTTTAAGAAGAAATCAAGAAAATAGATTTTAAATAATAAAAGTAAAAACTACAAATTATTTTATATAAAGCTTTAAACAGTATGAAAATAAGGCTTTCTCAAACTTTCTCAAAAAAAATTAAAAAAATAGAACTTTTTACTTGACAAGAAAAATTGTTTTTGATAAAATAAATTGTTGTCTTAACGAGGGCAAAAAACTTGGGAGTTTAGCTCAGCTGGGAGAGCATCTGCCTTACAAGCAGAGGGTCAGCGGTTCGATCCCGTTAACTCCCATCAAATATTTAATTATATTTGTTATCTAGTTTTTAAAGACTAGACACATAAAAATAGCGAAAGCTATAATATTTTAGCCAGACGAAAGTTTGAAAGGGTCCCATAGTATATCGGCTAGTACGCCGCCCTGTCACGGCGGAGAGACGGGTTCGATTCCCGTTGGGACCGTTCCAGTAATGGAACAGTTTATCTGTAATGCTCACTTGAGAGTGGCTAATGACTCCTTAGCTCAGTCGGTAGAGCATTTGACTTTTAATCAAAGGGTCGCGCGTTCGAGCCGCGCAGGGGTCAGATTTCATTTTTTTAATGTCATCATGGGGATGTGGCGGAACTGGCAGACGCACTAGATTTAGGTTCTAGCGCTTTACGGCGTGGGGGTTCAAGTCCCTTCATCCCCAAATTAATGGGTAATCATTGATTAGCCGACTTAGCTCAGTTGGTAGAGCATCTGATTTGTAATCAGAGGGTCGCGTGTTCGAATCATGTAGTCGGCAAATAAGATTTTTCGAGAGAAAAATTTTTGTTATATTTATCATTAAATTATTTTGCGAACGTAGCTCAGGGGTAGAGCCCTACCTTGCCATGGTAGCTGTCGCGGGTTCGAATCCCGTCGTTCGCTTCC
>JBKECB010000084.1:0-2343 GCA_047974165.1 Lactovum sp. | reverse complement strand
AGCCATGTAAGCGTAGATCTGATAAGTGACGGAATAGCAATCCTAATGCAATATTTATATTATTTATATCTTCAATTTCAAAAAGATCTCTACTAGGCTTTATTTCCTGATAATCTGATGGTAGATTTGATGGATTGATATTAAATCTTTTTTTTCCATACAACCATAACAACCTGTTAGTTTAGGAATAAATATGAGTTAAATATATATTATTATTATCAATCAAGCACAAAGTTTAATTATCATCTAGCCAAATAGAGAATTGATTTATAAGCTTAGATTTTAAAATATTACCTAAATGATTAAAATGAACCAAGGAAGTGTCTTCATCAATTTTCATTCTTACTTTTCTTTTTTTAAAAGTGACATTGCTGCATACACAAATGCCCATGAAATGCCACCAACTAAACTTGTCCCTAAAAGGTTAATCGTTTTTACTGTATTATTTGCTGATAACTTAATGACATCCATTATTGGAATAATAGCTAGCTTTATTGTATATTGAACATTTAATTCAATAGTTTTCACTGCAAACCACCAAGTGATAGTCATTGATATTATGATAACTGCAATTGTAATTCCAACAATAATAGAAATAATAAATCTTTTCATTTTTCCCTCACTAAAATAAAAGTGCATAGCAATTAAAAAATTACTACGCATTGAAATTGTATTCACTTATTCAGTATGCGCTACACCAAAAGAACAACAGCTACATGAACATGAACAGCTACAGCATCCAGCAGCATAATTTTAAACTTCTTCTTGTAACTCTGAATAAGTATTTGCTGATACTTTTTGAATTACCATTTTAGTCTCTTCTTTCTTTACATACAACTTTAACATTAGAAACACTTTTTGTCAAAAAAAAGATAGCGCAATCTCGTCCACTAAATATATCAAAATATATCAAAAAAATCTAAAACAATATTTTGTGGGGTGGATATAAAAACCTGGCTATTTCAGCTAGGTTTTCTTCGTTATTCATCTATTTTATTTTCAAAAAAGGAAGTGTTTCGATTGATTTTCATGACATGAGTGAAAGATAAAGACAATAAAAAATCTCAGCGAGTGCTGAGATGAGTTGACTTTATCCGATATGCTATTTTCAGAAAAGGTAGTCATTGAACTGACTTATATTGCCATATAGTGAAAGTCAAAGTATCAAGAATGGCTTAAAATCAACCTTTTTGACATCAACTGACGTGTAATGAAACCTTATTTAACCTCTTTAAATGTGAAGTTATTTTTATTTTAGCCTTGTGAAGCCTTGTTATGAGGGCTTCTTAGAACTCGCTCTTTTTCAAAACTGAAAAGGTAGAGAAAAAGGTAGAGAGTCTATTGAGATAATTCTGAGATTTTTTGGGGATAAATATTCACAGCTTCCATCTTCTTTTTAGGGGCTAATTCCGCATAGGCATCCATGGTGGTTGTGATAGACTTATGTCACATTCTCACTTGTAACTCTTTCCAGTTTGCGCCTGCATTGAGCATGAGAGAGGCGTGAGTGTGTCTAAAAATATGAAAACCATAATCGGGTAAGCCGATACTTGCCAAGCGTTTTTTGAGTGTGGCTCTCTCATTTCTATCACACATATAGTTGCCATAGATCGTTGGAAAGATGAGTTGAGAGGTTGGCAAGTCATGCGCCGTGAAGTAGTCATTCATTTCTTGATGAAAACTTCTGAGTTGCTCTAAATTGCGAAGGGGAACAGGAACGGTTCGGTAACCCGATTCCGTTTTAGGTGTTGTTTTACAAACAACCCGACCTCTGAGTCCTGACTTTTTATCGGCTGCTTTCCAGATCAAAGTTTTATTCACAATCATTTCAGAGTTTTCAAAATCTAAATCCTCAAGGGTTAAGGCAAGCAGTTCATTGATTCTGAGTGCCGAACACAACAAGCTGTCACAAATGAGTTTGAAGCGCCTGTTCCCTCTTGTGTTAGGTAAGTGCTTAAGAAAGGCGAGCCATTGTGTTAGCTCTTCATCCTGTAAGACCATGATACGCTGTTTATTGGCTTTGGGTTTAGGAGGTATTTTTACCGCTTTGACAGGGTTTCTCTTCAAATCAAAGTTCGTCATCCCAAAATCAAAAATATCAGAGAGCTTGTGCACAATTGCGCCAAAATCTTTTGATTTTCCCTTCTCAGAGCGTCTTTTGTGAGATGTGGTCGCTTTTGAGCATTGACTGCCAATTCATTGACCCAAATCTGAATATCAGAGGAAGTTATTTTCTCTGGTTTATAGTTTCCAAAACGAGGGAGCATATAAGTATCTAGGTAGCCTCTGACTCTGTTTAAGGTGTTTTCAGAAGCCACCCAAGTTGTGAAGGTTTGAAACCAT
>JBKECB010000067.1:0-33443 GCA_047974165.1 Lactovum sp. | reverse complement strand
CTGAGCTAAACTCCCGATATTTCTATCATTTTTAACATTTTATGTTAAGAAGCGGGTGATGAGAATCGAACTCACAACAACAGCTTGGAAGGCTGTGGTTTTACCACTAAACTACACCCGCTTTAAATATTTTTTATTTATCTTAAATTAAGATAAAATGGCGCGAGACGGAATCGAACCGCCGACACAAGGAGCTTCAATCCTTTGCTCTACCGACTGAGCTACCGAGCCATTAGGAAATATTATTGACCACTGTCATTTTATTTCCTATTGCGGGAGCTGGATTTGAACCAACGACCTTCGGGTTATGAGCCCGACGAGCTACCTAACTGCTCCATCCCGCGATAATAATACTATTTAAATCCTTTACATAAAAAAAGGTTTTAGGAGGATGTGGGATTCGAACCCACGCACGGTTTTACCCGCCTGACGGTTTTCAAGACCGTTCCCTTCAGCCGGACTTGGGTAATCCTCCAAGCTGATTGAAAGTTAAATAAAATTTAACTATAGTCCGTACGGGATTCGAACCCGTGTTACCGCGATGAAAACGCGGTGTCTTAACCCCTTGACCAACGGACCAAAGTTCTGTCTCAAACAGTACTTTATTATTTTATCATAATTTTTTAAAAAGTAAAGTCAAAAAATTGATTTTGGACACCTTTTTATTTTTGCACTTTTTTATTTTGCATCAAACCAGCTCTTTCCTAAGTTCTCATCTACCTTTAGAGCAACTTTTAAAGTCACCGCATTTTCCATAATTTCCCGAACAAGGACTTGAATTTCTGCTAACTCCTCATTGACAACCTCTAAAATAATTTCATCATGGACTTGCAAGAGCATCTTACTCTTATAATTTCTCTCCATCATCGCTTGATCTAGCTTAATCATTGCAATCTTTAAGACATCTCCTGCTGTTCCTTGGATAGGTGCATTAATTGCTTGACGCTCTGCCCCTTGACGAATATTGAAGTTTCTGGCATTAATTTCTGGCAATTTACGACGGCGATTAAAGATTGTACTGACATAGCCTGTATTTTTCGCCTCACGTTTTGTATTATCAATATAATCTGCAATTTTAGGATAACGCTCAAAATAAGTCTGAATAATATTTTTTGCTTCCTTATTACTGATAGACAGACGTCTTGCCAAGCCATACTCTGTTTCACCATAAGAAATCCCAAAGTTAACTGCCTTTGCTGCCCGACGATCTTCTGAAGTCACTTCCTCGATATTTTCAAGATCAAAAATACGCATAGCAGTTGCCGAGTGGACATCCTCATCCTTCTCAAAAGCTGCAATTAAATTATCCTCTTCAGCCATATCTGCCAAGACCCTCAACTCAATCTGAGAATAATCTGAACTCAATAACATACAGTTTTCTTTAGCCACAAAGGCACGACGAATCTTACGCCCATCTTCAAATCGAACAGGAATATTCTGTAAATTAGGATCAATACTAGACAAGCGTCCTGTTTGCGTCAAATCTTGCTGATAACGTGTATGAATTCTACCATCCTCCATTATCTGAGGAATCAAGCCCTGCACATAAGTTGAGCGTATCTTCGACAGCTGACGATACTCTAAAATCTTTGATACAATATCATGCTCTTTAGCAAGACCTTCTAAAACATCCACTGCTGTTGAGTAGCCTGTTTTTGTTCGTTTACCATGTGGTAAAGCTAACTTCTCAAAGAGAATCTCTCCTAACTGCTTTGGAGAATTTAGATTAAAATCTACTCCTGCTAATTCATAAATATCAGTTGTCAAAGTAGATAAGCGTCCTTCAAACTCTTCTCCAATCTGATAAAGAGTTTGTGCATCAACCTTAACTCCCTCGATTTCCATCTTTGCTAAAACCTCAGAAAGAGGAATTTCAATATCAACCAACAAGGACCACTGCTCATTTTTTTCTAGCTCCTCAATCAAACTCTCCTTTGTCTGAGCTAAAATCTTAATCTTCCTTGCCAAATGAGCAAAAAGAAGATCATCTTCAGGAAAGGCACGCTTTGTCCCCTTACCATAAATCTCTTCATCCTTAGGCAAATAAACCTTCTGATACAAGGCGGCTAAAGTTGAAATTTTATTATCCTCTGTCGTTGATACCAAATACTTCGCCAGCATACTATCAAAATCAACAGGCTCAATCTTTATCCCTATTCTATTTAAAAGAACACGATTTTTTTTATAATCATAACTATTTTTAGGAAATTTAAAGCTTTCTAAAAGTTGAAGCTCTTTTGAGACATATTGTTTCTCGGCATTTCCCCATGCAAAGGCAGCGATTTCCTCCCGCTGGTAGTTATCTGTTAAGATTTCAATATAAAAAAAGTCATCGGAATTTACCTGAGGATTTTCCTTTACTTCTTCAAAATTAATGTCAATCTCTTCTTCTGAAAGAACTGTTTTCTGAAGAGAAAAATCTTGATAATTTCCTTTATCTTCAGTCTTTACTCCTAAAAGTTGCTGCTTAAACTGACGAAAACCAAGCTCATCATAAAAGTCAAGCAATGCTTCTTTAAGCGGCCCTGTATATGTCAAATCTGACAAACTAATTTCAATAGGCGTTTGAGTATTTATCGTTGCTAAAGTTTTTGCCATATAAGCTTTTTCTTTATCTGCAATGATATTTTCTTTAAGCTTACTTTTTTTCATCCCATCAACAGCAGCATATAAACCATCTAAACTTTTATACTCAGCTAAAAGTTTCAAGGCAGTTTTTTCGCCCACCTTTGTAATCCCAGGATAGTTATCTGAGTTATCTCCCATCATCGCCTTTAAATCAATGAATTGATTTGGCGTTAAGTCCATTTTAGCCTTAAGGTATTCTGGAGTAAAAGCTTCAAACTCAACCACTCCTTTTTTACTAATTTCTACAGTCGTATTTACATCTGTCAGCTGAATCATATCTTTATCACCTGTCACAATAGTCACTGTCCAGCCTTCTTTTTCAGCCATCTTATCCAAAGTTCCGATGATATCATCTGCTTCATAATTTGGCAAATCATAGTACTTCATGCCTAGCTTTTCAATCATCTCACGAATAAAAGGAAGTTGTTCACGAAACTCATCTGGCATTTTAGAACGCCCCGCCTTGTAGTCTTGATACATCTCTGTACGAAAAGTTGTTTTTCCTGCATCAAAAGCCACCAAGACATGTGTTGGCTTTATCCTCTCCATAAGATTAGACAGCATTAAATGAAAGCCATACATCGCATTGGTATGTAAACCTGAAGGAGCAATAAAGCGATCTAAAGATTGATAAAGAGCAAAAAAAGCACGATAGGCTACAGATGAGCCATCAATTAGTAGTAATTTATTTTCAGACATAGTTAGAATTGTAGCACAATATTTAAGGATTTTCTATTTTTCTTTCTCTTATTAATTCTTATAAAAAACCAATTTTAGATTAAAATTAGTTTTTTGCTTCACTACTTTTTTAATAGGATAAATACTTTTATAAAGCTTTAAGTCAAATTTGAATATTTCTTTTTCAACAGAAAGCTTACTCATAAAAGAAAAAATTATAAGAAAGAGTTATTGGAAAAACAATGGGAAAGATTCGTGATAAAATAAATTAAATTAAGAAGTAACAGAATAGAAGGAGTGATATTTATGGAAAAGGTGTTTTCTAGAGTTTTTCTCAAAAATGTAACTGGGGATATTTTAATTATTAAGGATAGAGAAACTATGTGGAATATTCCTGGCGGGAAGCAAGAGGCAGGAGAGTCTCCTATTGATTGCGCAATACGCGAAGTGCATGAAGAAATCGCTCTAGTTGTTTCTAATTTAGAAGAAATTTATTGTGATGATTTCATGTTTGGGGACACAAAGTGGAAAGGTCACTTTTATTTTGCTGGTGTTGCTACTGGAATTCCAACATTAAATGAACCTGATAAAATAAAAGGATTACAGTTTATTAAAAATCTAGAGTTAGTGAATTTTTCTGCCAGCTTAGAGCCTCTATTTACTTATCTATCTGAAAGTAACACTTTAATGGAGAAAAAAACAAGTTGGAGATAGATAGTTATCTTCAGTCAGACAAGTAGTTACCCATGATTTTAAAAGTTAACAAAAACAGTATCTAAGTCAGATACTGTTTTCAATTTCCCAATATTTTATTCCCCAAAAAAGGAGAGATTCAACTGACTTTTATTGCCATATAATAAAAGTCAAATTTTCAAGAATAGCTTAAAATCAACCTCTATTAAAAAACTATTTTTAATTAAGTTGCTCAAGGAGCGAATCTACATAGAGGTCCATCTGGGCTTGGGAAGCAAGAGGTCCACCATAAAAATAAACTTTGTCATAGTCGATAGATATCACTTGTCCAGACACCACTGCCTTCATTTTTTTCCAGACAGGGTTAGATGAGAGAGTTTTAAACTGTTCACTATCAGCTGCTTTATAATCTACAAAGATATAATCTGCATCAAACTCATCTAAATTCTCAGCATTAAGTTCTGCATAACCAATTCCTTCAGAGAGTTTTTTCATTGCTTTAGATTCTTTAAATCCTAAGCCTGTAGTCAAGCTTTGTCCTCCACGCGCAAAGTTACTCCCGTAAGCATATATTTTATCAGCTGAAAGCTCAATCAGAGAAATCGTAAGATTTTCAGGAGAAATACCTCTTTCCTTTAAACGTTCTCTTTGTTTTTCAGCCTCTTTATTAAACTCTGACAGGAAAAGTTCCTTCTCTTCTTCTTTATTAAGTAAATCGGCAAAGAAATCAAGGCTATCATTCATATTTGAAAAGTCCTGATAATTGACTAAAACTGTCGGAGCAATCTTTTCATAATCTGCAAGCTGCTCTTGATCTACTGTAATGATTAAATCTGGATTTATTTCAAGTAGACGTTCAATATTCAAGCTTGGAGTACCTAAATCTGGAACTTCTTCTTTCAGATAAGGATTTGCCATAGACCAGCTATCTGTTCCAAAGACTTCAACTCCTAAAGCTTGAAGTTCATCGGGATAGTTTTGAACAACGACACGCTTAGGATTTTTAGGAACCTCAACTTCTCCATTTAAAGCCTGAAAAGTCACAATATCTTTTTGAGATTCCTCTTTTTTTTCTGCAGTATTACAAGCAAAAAGAGAAAAAGACATTAGACCCAGCATTAGTAATAAATATATTTTTTTCATTATAAATCTTTCTGTATGAGATAAATATAGTAAGGAGCGCCGATAAAAGCTACGACAAATCCTAGAGGGAGACTTGAGGGATAAATAATTAACTGAGCAAATAAATCCGATGCAATCAGAAAAATCATCCCAATCAAGCCCGTCATAAAAATAAGAGAGTTTATCTTAAATCTTATCAAGTTTTTTGAAATATGAGGAGCAATTAAGCCTAGAAAAGCCAATCCACCTACAAGATAAACAGATATAATCGCCAAAATAACTGCAATCAAATACATCCTCCTCCTTGTTTTTTCAAGCTCTAATCCTAAACTGACTGAAAACTCATCTCCCAAACTTAAGACTTCAAGAGAAAAGCTTTGACCTTTAAGAATAAAAATTAAAAAAGAAAGGAGAAGAAATGCAAGAAATAAAGTTATCCAAGAGCTTTGCCAAACCTCTCCTGAAATCCAAATGATAAGCTTTTGAACATCAAAGGGATTTATAAAAAGTTGGATAATCATAATATAGCCTTGACAAAGAGCTGTCAAAGATAGACCTAAAAGTAAGAGTTTTGTATTTGATATTTTTTTCTTTATGGCAAGAAAATAAAGAAAAGAAAAAGTCAATAAAGCAGACAAGATAACAAAAAGAGGAAGAGTTATCTGTTGAGATACTAGAGGCATTAATGCTAAAGCTGTGACTGCTCCTGCACTCGCTCCACTGATAATTCCTAAGCTTCCAGCATCAGCCAAAGGATTTCTTGTCAAAGTTTGAATCAACAAGCCTGAAAGAGACAAGGAAAAAGCAGCAATCATCAAAGCCAATAAACGAGGGAGACGAAAGTGAAGAATCAAAAGTGAAAGACTTTCAAAGTCTGCTGAAAAGTGGGTTAAATAAAGAAAAATCAGACAGACCAGAATTGATAAAACAAGAAAAAATTTAAATTTCATTTTTTATCTCCAACATATCTGATTTCAGTAAAATAAAAATCAAAAATCCAGCTCCAAAAATCATCGTCAATGCCCCCGTTGGAAACTCATAAGGAAAAAAGAGAGTCTTGGCTAGAAAATCTGAAAATAAAAGTAAAAGCATTGCGATAATATTTGAGAAAAAGAGAGATTTAATAAAACTCTTTTGCTCAAACCTTTTGGCAATATGGGGGGAAATTAAGCCTACAAAACTAATTACCCCTACCATTGCAACACTTATTCCTGTTGCCATCGCCACAAGAAATATAATTAAGAGACGAATCTTGACAAGAGAAACACCTAAAGACTGTGCCAGCTCTTCACCCAGACTAAGTGCTGAAATCGATGCCGAAAAAAAGAGAATCGGAAGAAAAAATAAGGGGAGAAATATCAGCAAAAAAATAACTTTCTCCCAAGTCACTCCTGAAAATGAACCTGCCATCCAGCGAACATAAGACTGACTGTCATGGTTTATAAAGCTTAAACTTGTCGCTAAACTTGTCAAAAATAAACCCAACGAACTCCCTGACAAGATTAATTTAATTAACTGAAAACGACTTTTTATGTTTACTAAAATTAAGAGAAAAAGAGAGAGAAAAGCACCTATAATTGAAAAACTGTAACTATAAATTGTAGAGCTTGAAATTCCTAAAAAAAGTAAAAGAGACAAGGCGAAACTTGAGCCACCTGCAAGTCCTAAAGTCGTCATTTCTGCTATAGGATTTAAGGTTAGAGTTTGGACGAGCAAGGCACTTGCAGATAAGATACTCGCAATCATCAAGACAGAAAGTAAACGAGGCAACCTTATATCCATGATAATCGATGGCTCAACCCCCGCATAAAATAAATAAATCAGAGAGAGTAAGACTAAAATAAAAAGAAGATAGAAAAACTTTGACTTAAACACTGCGCATCCCCCTTATCATTTTTTTCGATGAAAAACTTTCCTGACCTAAAGACACTTCTAAAGAAAAGACTTCTCTTATCATTGATTCTGTAAATAAGTCCTCTGTCGCTCCTGACTGGAATAACTGACCATCTTTTAAGATAATCAACTCATCTGCAAACTCTGACACCTGATTAAGATCATGTAGCACATAAACTAAAGTTTTTCCTTTCTTTTCAACTTCACTCTTTAAAAGTTTTAGAATTTTAAGCTGAGCAGATAAGTCGAGATAAGTCGTAGGCTCATCTAGTAGCAAAAGCTCTGACTCTTGAGCTAAAACAATGCCTATCCAAGCTCTCTGCCTCTGCCCGCCTGACAAACTACTCACTCGCTCATTTTTTAAGTCCCAAAGATTTAAGTCCTTTAGTACTGAATCAATAAGCTCACGCTCTTTCATAGTCAAAGATTGCTGCAGTGGCTTTTGGTGAGGAAATCGTCCCAAAGCTACTAAATCAAAAACTGTTCGGTCTACAAATAAACTTGACTGCTGAGGTAAAAAAGCCATCTTTCTCGCTTTTTCTTTACTTGGGTAAGATTTTAAAGGTCGTGCATCCAAGAAAACATCTCCTTTATAAGGAGCTAGGCCAGCCAGACTTCTCAATAGACTTGACTTTCCAGAGCCATTTTTCCCAATAATAGCTGTTGTTTTTCCAGCTGAAATATTCAGACTGATATTTTCAAGTGCTTGTTTTTTATGGTAAGAGACACTCATATTTTTTGTACTAACTAACATTTAAATTCTTTCTGTAAAAGATTTTTTACCTTTCATATGGTAGCATAATTTTTCAAATAAGGAAAGTTCCACATTTAAAAAATGTCAAATAGATATTCATTTGTTATAATTAATTATTAAAAAAGAATTAGGAGAATTTACCCTCATGATGAATATGCAAAATATGATGAAGCAAGCTCAGAAATTACAAAAACAGATGCAAGCTTCTCAAGAAGAAATCAAGTCTAGCCTTTTTATTGGAAAATCAGCTCAAGAGCTCGTTAGCGTTGAGTTTTCAGGTGATCATGTGATGAAGTCAATCACAATAAAACCTGAAATTATTGACAGCGAAGATGCTGAGACACTTGAAGAAATGGTTACTTCAGCTGTCAATGATGCTTTAGGACAGATTGCTGAAAAAACTGAAAAGCAAATGGGCAAGTTTAATCTCCCTTTCTAAAATTAAGCATTTTTCCTCGCATCTCTTCTTATATTTGTTAAAATAAAGGCATAATATAAAAGGAGAGTTTATATGTCATACGAAAATACAAAAGTTATTTTAAATCAGGCAGTTGCTGATCTTTCTCAACTTTCAGCATTAATCCATCAGATTCATTGGTACATGCGTGGGCGAGGGTTTCTTTCTCTTCACCCAAAAATGGACAGCTTTCGTGAAGCTATCGAAGAACAGCTAGATGAGATTTCAGAGCGTTTGATCACAGTTGGTGGTGCTCCTTACTCAACCTTAGTCGAGTTTGCTGAAAATAGTAAGATTAAACTTGAAAAAGGCTCTTATGATGTCGAAACAAGTCAACGTGTCAAGGATTTAATCACTGCCTTTCGTTATCTTTCAAAGTTATATAAAGAAGGAATCGCTACTGCTGACAGCGAAGAAGATTATGTCTCAAGCGATATTTTCCATAATAGTCTTGCAGACTTAGAAAAAACAATCTGGATGCTCCAAGCTGAACTTGGAAAAGCTCCTGACCTTGATTAATTTAAAAATTAAAAGCTACAGATTTTTATCTGTAACTTTTTTATAAAAAATAAAGCTAAATGAACGGTCTTAGCTTTATTTTTATTCTTAAATTAAGAAGGATTCTCATCTTTTTCAGTGATGATATGGGCAATATTTCCATCACTTTTTTCTAGTAGTTCTTCTGCCTCTTCTTTTGAAATTTTAAGTTCAATCATAAGGATGGACAGATTCACTTGATGGCCTGATTTTTCAAAAACTTCTCTTGCCTCCTCTAAGCTGATCAACGTCGCTTCTGAAACTATTCTAATTCCACGTGTGATTAACTTTTCATTTGTTGCCTGAACATTTATCATCAGATTTTGATAAACTTTTCCAGTTTTTACCATAATAGAGGACGAGAGCATATTTAAAATCATCTTCTGTGCTGTTCCTGCCTTCATACGAGTAGAGCCTGTAATAACTTCAGGTCCTACTTCGACATCCATTGCGACTCTTGCAACTTTTGACAATTCACTTGACTCATTACAGGCAATCGAGAGTGTTAACGCTCCTTTTTCATTGGCATATTTTAAAGCTGCTAAAACATATGGTGTACGGCCACTTGCTGAGAGACCAATCATAATATCATTTTCTGTAATATTCGCCTCTTTAACATCTTTTAAAGCTAACTCTTCTGAGTCTTCAGCACCTTCAACTGACTCAAAGAGAGCATCTTTTCCTCCAGCCAAAAGGGCAAAGGCGCGTGTTGATGGCACACTATAAGTGGGAGTTAGCTCAACCGAGTCTAAAAGTCCCAAACGACCACTTGTTCCTGCCCCTACATAAATCAGACGGCCTTGTCTTAAAAATCGTTCAGCTGTCAAGTCTGTTGCCTCAGCTATCTGGGGTAAAATTTTTGAGACGGCTTCTGCAACTTTTTGATCTTCTTGATTCATTATCTCTAACATTTCCAGAGTACTCAGACGATCAATATTTAAACTATTGGGATTTCGTTTTTCTGTTGTTAGTAGTAAATTTTTCATTTTTTCCATTCTTCTTCTTTAATTTCTTTGACCAACTCTGCAGTCTCTAGCATTCTTTGTGTCAGGACAGTGTCAATCATAGACTCTATCGTTCCTAAAAATAGGACCGATGCCACTTGCATAGCACTTGTCATTGAGGTAATCGCTCCAATTCTAAGCAAGTGTTCTGTACTTGGGATACTAATAATTTGACTTAGTTTTTGTAGCTTTTTTTCTTGATTTCTTGAGACTAAGAAACTTTTTGCTCCTCGCTCTTTTGCAATTTCTAAAGCAAGGAGAGTTTCTTTTGTCTGACCACTATAAGAAAAAGCAATGAGTACATCAGAGTCTGAAATATAATTCAATCCTTCAAGAGCAATATGAGTGTCCCATTGAAAGATAGATAAAAATCCTGCACGGTTAAACTTATGTGTCAAATCATAAGCGACAACCGCACTTGCTCCAACTCCAAAAAGATAAATACGCCTGGCTTTTTTTATTTCACAAATTGCCTGTTCAACGACTTTATTGTCTAAAAGAGAGGCAGTATCCATGACGGAGACTGAGAGCATTACAGCTATTTTTTCATTAATCAAAGACAGTGAGTCACCTTTTTTGATAATTGGATCAATCACTGTCCCTTCACTTTTTGGAGTTGACTGTGCCAGAGCAATCCTAAAAGACTCTAAACTCTCAAAGTCAAACTTTCGGACAAATCGAGTCACTGTTGAAGCAGAAGTTTCAGACTGCCTTCCTATCTCACCAATAGACATAGTCAAAACTTTTGCATCATGTAAAAATACATCTGCAATTCGTTTTTGATTTTTATTTAAATTCTCATAGGCTTGTTTTATTTTCAGTCTAACGTCCACTTCAACCATCCTTATTTTTTATTTTTCTAGATATACTTGAATACTTTGGTCACTTTCTCCTGGAACCATCTGAGCTGTGATTTTAATTTGCTTATCCAAAAGCTCTTTAAGGTCTTTAATATCCTGGCTTGAAAGACTGACTGATTTTTTTATCTGTACAGAGTCATCATGGCCTGAAAGATTTCCCACATTAAATTCCTCAAGTCCAATTTCAGCTTCTACTAAAGTTTTCATATCTGCAATATTTTTTGTAATTACAAAGATACGCTCATTTTCATATTTTTTATTTCTAAAGTTAATTATAGCACGCCTTATACTAGAAATCGTCATTTTCTTTCCAGCTGGCTTTGCCAGAGACAAGGCACCTTTGACAATATCATCCTGCCAAGCATTATCATTGACAATATATAAGCGATCTGCTCGGAGAATATTCGTCCAAACAGCTGCAACCTGTCCATGAACCAATCGCTCATCCACACGCGCATGTATGATCATTTTGTTTTCCTCCTATTTCATCAAACTTCCCAGACTTCCAAAGATTGTCTGTAAGTTTCCAAGTAACATACCTAGGGCAATCAAGATAAAAATCAAGCCTGTTGAATTTACTTTTTTAGTTCCAAGCAGCCAATAACTTAAAGCAACAATAGAAAGTGGAACTAAGCCAGGTAGGATTTTATCTAGCATTTCTTGAATATTTAAACTCACCTCTCCCATTGTATAAGAAAGATCCAATTTATATCTAATCACACTAGGGATTAATCCACCAACCACTGTCAAACCCAAGATAGCCGCTGCTTCTGTAAATACCTTCATTTGAGAGGCAAATTCTGTCGCAATTTTACGACCTTGTGCATGACCGATGAGTAAGAACTTCCAGCGTAGGGCTATCACTGCAAAGCCCATCAATAATGGAATAATCAAGCTTACAACTTGTCCAGCCAGGGCCAGATATGCTGCCATTGAAAAGACAACTGCACGGTAAATGGCGATAAATAAGGTATCTCCTACACCTGCAAATGGCCCCATTAAACCTGTCTTAAGTCCGATAATTGCCTCATCATCGTCATTACCTACTTCTTCTTCTAAGGCAATATTTGCTCCAATGATTAGGCCACTCATCGCAGGTGTCGTATTAAAGAAACCTGTATGTGTTTTAAGTGCCTTAATCATCTTTTCTTTATTATTTCCATAAAGTTTCTTCAAGGCAGGCATGATAGAGTAAGCATAGCCTAATCCTTGCATACTTTCATAATTCCAACTCCATTGAAAGCCTAATAAATTACGTAAATAGATTTTTTTCAGGTCTGATGTCGTGATGGAATTTTTTGTTTCCTTAGTCATTAAATTCTACCTCCTCATTAATATATAAATCTGCCGAATTTTCATCTTGGCTGCTAACTTCTAATTTTTCCACAGCTACTGGTCCTACGTCTGTTGCCATACTAAGTCCAGACTTGGATTGTTGATTCATCACATAAAGTCCTGCTAGAGAGACACCAACAAGTGCGACACCTAAAACTGTAAAGTTCGCTGCGAAGTAAGCCATGAGTGTAAATCCTAAGATAAAGTAAGCCCAGTATTTTTTGATTGGTAGATAATGAATCAAAATTGCAATACCCATTGCAGGTAAGATAGCACCTGCTGCTTTTAGGCCATTCATAATCCAAACTGGGATTAAGTTATTAATGAAATTTACAACCTGCTCACCAAAGAATAAACCAATAAAGACAGGAATCATACGTGAGAGGGTCCAGGAGAAGATTCCAAATACATGGGAGCGTTCAACTTTTGTTGCATCTCCTAGCTCCGCAGCTTTTACTGCTCGATGCTGCCAGAAAGTATTTACCATACGTCCGATGATATCCATCTGTGTGAGTAGAAGTCCAATCGGTACTGCAACCCCAATCCCATACTCAGCACCATTTCCTGACAGTATAGCATAAGCTGTCCCTATGATTGCACCACTTAGAAAGTCTGGCACTGTTGCCCCTCCATAATTTGCAACACCTAAGGTCATCAGCTGTAAGGTTGCACCTATAATCAAGCCTGTTGTCAAATCTCCCATAACAAAACCTGTAAATGCAGCTGCAAAGAGTGGACTATAAGGTCCAATCTGGATAGAAATTTGATCCAGAACTCCGATGGCTGTATAAGCCAATAAAACAATAATGACTCCAATTGAAAGAGTTTCCATTTTTTCCTCCCTTGCTTTTTGAAAGCGTTTTTTTATTACAAGCTTATTATAGCTTTTTTGAAATTCTTTGTCAAATTATTTAATTTTTTAATTTAATTGAAATTTATTTTCAAAATTGTTATACTATTTTTAAAAGGGAGGAAAAATGCTAATTTACATTATTTATGGACTTATTATCATTACTGCAAATACTATTGGTGCTATCAGTGGGATGGGAGGTGGTGTTTTAATTAAGCCCATCCTTGATATTGTCAACTATCACAGTGTTGCTGAAATTGCTTTTTATTCAAGCCTTGCTGTTTTTACAATGTCAATCTCCTCTACAATAAAGCAACTTAAAAATGGACTTGAAATAAAATGGATAAATGCTTTATCTTTATCTTTTGGAGCTTTGTTAGGAGGATATCTCGGACAAGTCTTACTTGAATTATCTCTCCAATTTTTTTCATCAGATAATCAAGTCAAAAAAATTCAGAACATCATCCTTATTTTTAGCCTCCTTCTTATTCTACTTATAAGTCGAGTTAATATTCATTTAAATAAAAAAAGTCACTTTCTTTATTTTTTCTCTGGTCTATTTCTTGGGATAATATCTATCTTTCTAGCAATCGGAGGTGGTCCTATAAATGTCATCTTGCTTTATAGTCTTTTCCCCTTATCTCTCACACAGGCTACAAGTTACTCAATTATTAGTATCTTTTTTTCTCAGTTTTCAAAGCTGATAAGTCTAACAGTTTCAGGAGAGCTTTTATCTTTTGATTTTAGCTTTATTTATGTCATCATTCCAGCTGCCATCTTTGGGGGAATCTTAGGAGCAAGTCTGAGTAAAAAATTATCTGAAAAATATTTAATGATATTTTTTAATCTTGTTGTTTTAGCCGTTATCTTAATAAATTTATTTTCACTAAGTCAGTAAAAAGTCATCTGAGACCTTTAGACTAAATCTTAAAAATATAGTATAATCAAGACATGTCTAATTCAATCTACATTGTCATTGATTTTGAAACTACAGGTTTTTCATCTAGCAAAAATGAAATTATCCAGCTAGCTGCCGTTAAGTTTGAAGGGAAAAAAGAAATTGCCAGATACAGTCAGATTGTCAAAGCACAAAGGTCTCAGCTTTCTAGAGAGATTACTCGACTAACTGGGATAAGTTCTGCTGATTTAGAAAAAGCACCTTGTATAGAAGAAGTTTTTGATGATTTTCTTTTCTTTATTAAAGATACACTCATTGTTGGTCATAATATTGACTTTGATATGTCTTTTCTTAATTATGAGCTAGACAGGTTTAAAAAAGATATTTTTTTTAGGACTTATGACACTTTGACAAAAGCTCGACAGCAGATGACTTTTTTACAAAATTATAAGCTGTCTACCATTAAGTACTTCTTTGACATGCCCCTTCGTTCTCACGATGCACTAAATGACTGCCTAATAACTGCTCGACTTTATCAATATTTAGAAAACATTAATTAAGGAGATATTATGAAAATTGCAATTGATGCTATGGGAGGCGATTACGCACCTGAAGCAATTATTAAAGGAGTCAACCTTGCCAAAGAGACTGCTCCTCAACTAGAGTTTCTCATCTTTGGAGATAAAAAAGCAATTGATACCCACTTAACGAATACAAAAAATGTAGAGATTATTCACACAACTGAAATCGTTGACTTTCATGATGACCCAATGAAGGTTGTTAAGACTAAAAAAGATTCTTCCATGATACGTGCCATACAAGCTGTCAAGTCAGGAGAAGCTGATGCTATTTTATCAGCTGGTTCTACAGGTGCTTTACTGACTACAGGACTTTTACAAATCGGGCGTATCAAGCAGGTCGAACGTCCTGGACTTCTCACGACTCTCCCAACATTTAATGGTCAAGGTTTTGATATGCTAGACTTAGGTGCAAATGTAGAAAATAAGGCTGAGCATCTACGTGACTTTGCCATTCTTGGAAGTTACTATGCCAAGCATGTCCGTGATATAAAAGAACCAAAAGTGGCACTTTTATCCAATGGTGCTGAAGAGTCAAAAGGCTCTCCAATGATCAAAGAAGCACATCAGATTTTATCTCAATTATCTGAAATCAACTTTGTTGGAAATATTGAATCACGTGATATTTTAAACGGCGAGGTAGATGTGGTCGTCGCAGATGGCTTTACAGGAAATGCTGTCCTCAAAGCAATCGAAGGAACTATGTCTGGCATATTTAAGCTAATCAAAGCAACCATCAATCAAGGTAATTTAAAAACAAAGCTTGGAGGTTTAATGATTAAAAATGACCTTACTGCTTTAAAATCTATGGGCTCAAATACTGGAGGCGCTGTTCTTTTTGGACTTAAAGCTCCACTTATCAAAGCTCATGGCAATGCAACAGAAAAAGATATCTCACAAGCCATCACTCAGATAGAAAAAATGCTTGAAAGTAAAGTGGTTGAAAAGCTTGTTCAAAAATTTGAAGAAAAATAAAAAGAGCCTTGGCTCTTTTTTAATATTATCAGAGTAAACCTCTTTCTTTATACCAGATATCTGGTGTCCACTGCCAGTGGTGTCCTGATTTTTCTAATAACTCAAATGCTTCTTTCGGCCCCATCGTCCCTGCAGCATAGTTTGGAAGTTTCTGATCATTTTTATCCCAAGCTTCTCGAATCACATCGATCAACTCCCAAGAACGCTCAGCTTCTCTCCAGTGTGTGAAGTTCATACTGTTGCCATTTAACACATCTAAAAATAAGGTTTCATATGCTTCAGGTGAGTTCCCTAAGTATTCAGCATCATGACGAAATGCCAGTCTTAGAGGAGAAATATCAAATCCAGAAGCTTCTTTTTTCCCATTCACTGATAAGGAAAAACCTTCGGTAGGCTGGATATAAATCGTCAAAATATTTGCCTCACCCTCAAATAATGAAGAATTATCTTTTTTAAAGACCACATTGATACGCGTTCCTTTTTCAGTCAGACGTTTTCCGGATCGTACATAAAATGGTACACCTTCCCAACGTTCATTGTCAATCAGAAACTTCCCAGCAACAAAAGTTTCTGTCTTTGAATTTTCTTTTACATTTGGCTCATCTTTATAAGCGATAAAGTTTTTAGACTCCAGATGTCCCTCAATATACTGAGCAGCAATAAAATTATCTGCCACTTCTGTTTCTTGATACTTTCGAATTGCCTTTAAAACTTTAACTTTTTCAGCAATAATCGCCTCACTCTCAAATTTTTCAGGCTTTTCCATGGCAAGTAAGGAAAGAACTTGTAGCACATGATTTTGAACCATATCCTTCAAAGCTCCTGAATTATCATAATATCCTCCACGATCCTCTACTCCAATCGACTCCGCAAAGGTAATCTGGATATTTTCAATATATTGATTACTCCAAACTGCTTCAAAAACTGGATTTGCAAAACGAATCGCCGACACATCCTGAATCATCTTCTTACCTAAATAATGGTCAATACGGAAAATTTGAGATTCATCAAAAACAGAAATCAAACTGTCATTAAGCTCTCTCGCTGTTTCCAGACTCTCACCAAAAGGTTTTTCAATCACAATACGCTCAAAACCTTTTCCAGTCAATATATTTTCTGACTTTAAATGCTCTGCAATACTTGCAAAAAACTGAGGTGCCATTGCCAGGAAAAAAACTTGATTATTTTGTGTTTGATAGTCTTTTCCTAACTTTTCTGCCAAATTCTTTAAAGACTTATAGTTTTCAGAGTCAGCCACATCATGACTTTGATAGTAAAAATGAGAAGCAAAATCAACTGCCTGACGCTTATTTATCGCCAAGTCTGAGATTGCCTGACAGACAACCTCACGATAATAGTCATCCGTCCAGAGACGTCTTGCTGTACCAATCACTACAAAATGCTCCGCCAACTCTCCACGCTTAAAAAGTCTAAAAAGTGACGGATAAAGTTTGCGACTTGCCAAATCACCTGTCGCACCAAAAATTGTAAATAAGACTTGTTTTTCCATAAGTCTAATTATAACAAAAAAATAGCTTAGTGATTTAGTTTCATTTTTAGTAAAGAAAAATCCAACTCAGTTAAGCTAGATTTTAATTAACAATAATATCAATGAGACTTCAATATTTAAATTTACATCAAATCTACAAGCTTTTAACCCTCGTACTCCCAATATTGAGCCTCGATATAATCCAGTTCCTTTTCAAGTTTCAATCTCATGAGTTAAAGGAGAGATTTTCCAGTAACTTCCTTCAAACTCTACTCCTTTATCAGAAACTACCCTTACTTGAATGCTTTTATCTTTAATGTAACTAATCTTCTTTCCAATAAGTCCTAACTTTTCAAAAGAACTTTCTAATTTATATAGTCAGGTTTCTTGATTATATTAGGTTCAACACGTATACTCTTATTTATTATTTTTATATTTAGTCCCATTTCAGTCTCACATACATTAAGAGGATTAAAAATACAAGTGTTGATACAAACACAAAAATTAGATTCCCTATCAAATCAGAGAAACTAAATAAATTGACCCAAGTAAAAGTGAATAGCTAAGTAAAGTGATACATGGGGGAAATACAAGCTATTTTTTGAAGCATTTCAGGCATGGATTCTACAAGCATCACGACAGCTAACGTAAAAATCATTGCTAAAAATACCCCTAAATAAAATATATTTGCAACACGCGCATTAGAAATAAGTAAGGCAATGATAAAGTCAATTGAGTCAAATATTATAAGTACAAATAAAAAGAGAATTAGAAAAATCAAGCTTGTCATCAGATTTATATAAAAACTTACTCCATAAAAAATAAATGAAATCGCTCCAAATATAAGGACACTGACAATTGATAAAATTACAAAAGCAATCATCATTGCAAGAAAATACTGAACAAAGGTCATCGGATAAGAAGCATATCTCTTCAAAACTCCTTGCTCTTTTAGCTCGATTGAGATTAAGATCTTTAGATTAACTTCTTCTCAAGAATATCGTTATTATTCCACTATTCTAATCTCAAGCAGTTCTTTGAAAGTACTCAAGCAAAAACAACTTTCTTTGATCGTTCTAGAAAATACGATTAATTTTCTAGAAAGTACTTATTTTAAAGTATTCCCAAGCTCTTTCATTGATCATTTTTTTAAAAGGTTTTATATCGTTGTTTTAAACAATCATGCGGACCTACTTTTCACTTTTAAAAAAGGAGGAACATACACTCAAGATTGCTAATAAAGTCATTGACTTTACGAGCAAAAACAAGATAATCTATGCCTTAGATTTCCTGCTAGAGATAAAGATGCAAGTACTTTGCAGGATTAATCAAGGAGATGAAGAAAAAAAGTATAACAGCAGTTGATAGTCATCTGTGACTTAGCAAAAAATAGAAGTTTTCAGGACTTTATTGATAAGCTGGCAAAGGACAAATATCCCTTTCTTTTAGAAAAATAAAAAGACGAGAAGGCCTCTCATCTTTTTATTACTCTCCTTAACTCTTCAAACCTCTTCCTTTTTCAATCAAATACCAGCAAAGGAAGTACAGGACAGAGACAAAGAGGATTAAAATAAATAAGGTGGAAAAAAGTGCCGTATCTTTAACACCTAAAATACCATATCGAAAACCTGAAATCATATAGACAACAGGGTTAATTTTTGACACATGCTGCCAAAATACAGGAAGGCTACTGATAGAGTAAAAAACTCCTCCTAGATAAGTCAGTGGCTGCAAGACAAAGGTAGGGACAATACTAACATCGTCAAAAGATTTAGCAAAAACAGCATTAAGAAGGCCAGCTAATGAAAAAAGCATGGCAGTAAGTAATAAAGTAAGGACAACAAATGGCAGAGAAAAAATCTGTAAAGGAACAAAAGCTAAAGAAATCAAAGTCACTAAAGTTCCTACGATAATACTACGTCCCAATCCCCCAATCATAAAGCCCCAAATAATCACATGTGTTGGTACTGGTGCAACCAAGAGCTCTTCTATATTTTTTTGTAACTTTTGACTAAAGAAAGAGGAAGACACATTAGCATAAGCACTGGTAATCACTGACATCATAATCAAGCCTGGTACGATGAATTCCATATAGCTGAAGCCTTCCATCTCACCAACACGAGAGCCAATTAAGTTTCCAAAAATGATAAAATAAAGACTAGTCGTAATCACAGGTGGTACAAGAGTTTGAATCCAGATACGCATGAAACGGTTAATTTCTTTAAAAGCCAGACTTTTAAGTGCGATCATATAAAGCTTAAACATTTTCTTCCTCCTTTTCTGATGTTAACTCAAGGAAAAGTTCCTCTAAACGATTAGCTTTATTTCTCATAGAAAGAACTTTTATCTCTTGCTGACTTAATTGTTCAAAAATAGTATTTAATCCTGCTTCACGTTTTACTTTTATTTCTAAAGTTTGTGCATCTAAAAGTCTAAAAAGACAATCTGTCAGATATAGATTATCTATTTTAGAGGATTTATCAAGATCTAAAAAAAAGGTTTCCATTTCTAATTGAGACAGCAGATTTTTCATACTTGTATTTTGGATTAATTCCCCTTTTTGTATGATTCCAATATTTCGACAGAGCATCTCTGCTTCTTCAAGGTAGTGTGTGGTCAGGATAATCGTCGTACCAGCCTCATTTAATACTTTCAAAAAATCCCACATTGAACGACGCAGCTCAATATCAACACCTGCTGTTGGTTCATCTAAAATTAAAAGCTTTGGCTCATGCATGAGAGCACGTGCAATCATCAGACGTCTTTTCATACCTCCTGAGAGCATACGTGCTTTTTCATCTTTCTTATCCCAAAGCTCTAGCATTTTAAGATATTTTTCACTTCTTTTGAGGGCTTCCTTACGAGGAACACCGTAGTAGCCAGCTTGCTGAAGGACAATTTGCTCAACTTTTTCAAACTGATTAAAGTTAAACTCTTGAGGAACTAAGCCAATCTGCTGCTTGGCTTTGACTGTTTCTTTATCTGAATCATAGCCAAAAACTTTCAAACTTCCTGAACTTTTATTGACAAGAGAGCTGATAATTCCAATAGTTGTCGATTTCCCTGCCCCATTTGGTCCTAATAAGGCATAAAAATCCCCAACTTCTACTTGAAGACTAATTCCTTTTAAAGCTTCTACACCTGTGGTGTAGACTTTTTTTAAATTTTCTATTTCGAGTGCATAAATCATAAAGATAATTATAACATATCTGACAATAATGATATAATCAATAAAAAGACTTATAATATCTATCAATAAAAGCTTTAAATAAAGGAGAAAACTATGCCTTATGATTTCAAAAAAGAAGAAAAAGAAATTTATGGAGTTAAAAAAGCAGCAAAAGTTTTAACTCTTCCAAGCTTAAACTATATGGCTATCTTTGGAGAAGGAAATCCTAATGAAGAAAATGGAGACTATCAAAAGACGATACAAACTCTCTACCCTCTTGCCTATACTCTACGCATGAGTTATAAAACAGATTATAAAATTAAAGGTTTTTTTGAGTACGTTGTTCCACCTTTAGAAGGTCTTTGGTGGCAAAAAGATATCAAGGGTTATGACCCTTCTCAAAAAAATAAATTCCAATGGATTTCTATGATTCGATTACCTAACTTTATTCAAAAATCAGATCTTAACTGGGCCATCAAAAAAGTGGAAGAAAAAAAAGACTTAGATGCCTCTCATGTAAATTTCTACAGTCTTTCTGAAGGACTCTGTGCACAGATAACTCATATTGGACCTTTTGATGAAGAGTTTGAAACAGTCAAAAAAATGCAGGAGTTTTTAGATAAAAATGGCTATATCACAGATTTAAATGATAAGCGACATCATCATGAAATCTATCTCTCTGACCCTAGAAAAACAAGCCCTGAAAAACTCAAGACAATCATTAGACACCCTATCAAAAAATTACAGTAATAAATAAAGTCCCCGAAATTCGAGAACTTACTTAAAGGCTAAACTTACAGTAAGAACTGTAAGTTTTATTTTATTTGAAAAATCCTTTTTTAGGCTTTGTTACTTTAATATTTGAAGCTGCAGCAAAGTCTTTCAATGCTTGACGTTGAGAATCATTGAGTGATTTTGGAACTTCTAGATTTACAACAACATGCTGGTCACCCATTCCATTTCCATGGAGTTTTGGTGCACCTTTTCCTTTTAGTCGGAAGTTAGTTCCAGTTTGTGTTCCTGCTGGGATCTTAAGTTTAACTTTTCCATGAACTGTTGGAATTTCAACCTCATCACCCAATGTTGCTTGGATAAAGTTAATCGGCATTTCATAAAAAATCTCACTACCATCACGGTCAAAAATCTTAGAGGATTCGACTTGGAAACGGACATAAAGATCACCAAAAGGCCCACCATTTCGTCCTGCTTCTCCTTGACCTTGTAATCGCATTTGCTGACCAGTTTCTACACCTGCTGGAACTTTTACCTTTACAGTATGTGATTTCTTTTCATGTCCTGTTCCTCGACAAGTTGTACATGGACTTGCAATAATTTTTCCACGACCTTGACAAAGATCACAAGTTTGCTGAGTTTGGATACGTCCAAGTGGAGTACTTGCAACAACATTCATTACACCACGACCATGACACTTCGAACAAGTTTCAACTTTTGTTCCGGGCTTTGCTCCTGAACCTTCACAAGTTTGACAATTATCTTCACGCTGATATTTAATCTCTTTTTCCACACCAAAGATAGCTTCTTCAAACTTCAAGTTAACACGATACTGAAGATCATCTCCTTCTTGAGGACCATTTGACGAGGTTTGTCCACCACCACCAAAAAAGCTTGAGAAAATATCTTCAAAGCCTCCAAAGCCTGAACCTTGGAAACCTGAACCTCCAAAACCACCTTGTCCACCAAAGCCAGAATTTCCTGTTGCTCCAAACTGGTCGTAGTTGGCACGTTTTTGCTCGTCACCTAAAGTCTCATAAGCATCTTGGATTTTTTTATACTTATCTTCTGCTCCTGATTCTTTATTAATATCGGGATGATACTGCTTTGAAAGTTTTCGGTAAGCTTTTTTTATTTCATCTTGGCTTGCATTTTTGTCAACGCCAAGTTCTTTATATAATTCTTCGTTGTTCATGGAGAATATTATATCATAGTTTGACCTTTTTTGACAAATAAAATAGCAGTCTTTTATTTTGACTGCTAATTTTTACTTGGCTTCATAGTGAAAATCAGGATTAATTTCCTTATCTAGCTTATCCCAAGCCTCTTCCATTCGACGATTAACTTCAGCAATCCCTTCATCATTCATACGTTTAATATCTGAGATATCGATAGGCTCACCAAAATTGAGAGCTATTTTTTGTCTTAAAAAGACACCTTTCATTGTGATTGGTCCTTGATACACTGCTGGAAGGAGACGAACTTTTGCTGTTTTTGCAATAACAGAAACACCTCCTTTCATCTCTGCAGAATGTCGTGTACCTGAAGGAAACATAATTAAAGATTTATCTGACTCTTTTAAGATACGGATTGCATACTTGATAGGCTTCGTCCCAGGATTTTCACGGTCTACTGGAAAAGCACCACACATTCTAATCCACCAACTTCCTAGGGGGTTCTCAAAAAGTTCTTTTTTTGCCATGAAGATAAACTGTTTAGGCTTAGTTGCAAAAGCAAACCAAACAGGTTCCCAAGCCATTCTATGAGGAGCAACTAGGATATAATTCTCTCCCTTTGGAATTCTTTGAGTATTATGATACTTACTTTTTCCATTGAGTAGAAAAAGTAGAAAACCTACAAGATTTCGTAAAAAGATATAAAAGATATTGTGCTTGGGTATTTGGTTGTAATTAAATTTTTTCATAAGTTCTTTTTCTCCCTCATAGTTATGCTGTCTAAAATTACTGTAACTGGACCATCATTTTCCAGAGAGATTTTCATATCTGCTCCGAAAACTCCTGATTTTGTTGGTACATATTCATTTAACTTTTCATTAAATAATTCGTACATTTTCTTTGCAAAGTCAGGTTTTCCAGCTTTAGAAAAGCTAGGACGTGTACCTTTACGCAAATCTGCAAATAGTGTGAACTGACTAATCGATAAAATCTCACCTGAGATATCCTGAATATTAATATTCATCTTTCCTTGCTCATCTTCAAAAATTCTCAGTTGAGAAAGCTTTTTGACAGCATAATCTAAATCAAGCTCGGTATCTGCATCCTCAACTGCAACAAGTAAAAGAAAACCTTGTTTAATTTCATTAAATACTTTACCTTCAATAGAAACTGAAGCCTGGTTGACACGCTGAATAACGACTCTCATTATCTTTTCCTTTCTTTTATAAACTAAGTTAACAGTATCTTGACAGTTGGGTTACAGTTGGGTTACAGTTGGGCTACAGTTACTTTAACCATTTGTTCTTTTAACACTATATACATCCGGTATCATTTTTATCTTATCTACAATTGCCTTCAACTCAGAAATATTTCGAATACCAAGTGAAATGTGGATATTTGCCATCTTTCGATCTTTAGTTGGTTGAGCATTAATTGAGAGTAAGTTTTTTGTTAAGTTAGATAAGACCTGCATAATATCATTTAAAATTCCTGGACGATTGAAACTATAGACGTCAATATTAGCAATATAATCTTTTTGATTGACCTCTTCTTCATCCCATTCAACTTCTATTAGACGTTGTTGAAAATCAGGCTGAGATTTAACATTTTGACAATCTAGACGATGAACACTCACACCACGACCTTTGGTAATATATCCCAAAATCTCATCACCCGGTACAGGGTTACAGCATTTTGCAATACGAATTAAAAGACTGTCAATCCCTGAAACACTAACACCTCCATCATGTCTAACTTTCATGACATTTTTTGTCTCACGTTTGACTTCACCATGCTGGAGGGCATCAATTTCTTTTTGTCGTTTTTCACGCTCAATTTCACGGCGTTCTTTTTCTGTCAATTTATTAAAGACAGTCACAACATTTTGATCTCCAAAGCCAATACTTGCATAAAGAGCCTCAGTATCTTTAAAGTTTAACTCTTGTGCAGTTATGTCAATAATTGATTTATCAATATATTGATTGGCAACAAAGCCTTGCTCGATAAGATAATCTTGTAAAAGTTCACGACCTTTACTCACTGAGAGTTCTCTATCTTGATTTTTAAAAAATTGTTTTATTTTTGAACGTGCCTTACTGGTCTTTACAAGGTCTAACCAGCCTCGACTTGGACCAAATGAGCTATTATTTGTGATAATTTCAACACTATCACCTGTTTTTAAAGTATAAGTTAAAGCCTGCATACGTCCATTAATCTTAGCACCAACTGCATGATCACCAACCTGAGTATGAATAGCATAGGCAAAGTCTATCGGTCCTGAACCTTTTGGAAGTTCTTGTACCGCTCCCTGAGGTGTAAAGACATAGATTTTTTTACTCAAAATATCATCATGAACTGCTTGGACAAATTCTTCAGCCGAATCACCTGAACTCTCTTGAATTTCAACTATCTCATTAATCCAATTAAGAGTCTGAGAGACGTCATTAACATTTACAGCAGAAGTTTTTCCCTTTTTATAAGCCCAGTGAGCAGCGACACCATGCTCAGCAACTTCATGCATTTCTTGTGTACGGATTTGAAACTCAATAGGACCACGAGGGCCATGAACAGTTGTATGAACAGACTGATAACCATTTGCTTTAGGATTTGCAATATAATCCTTAAATCTCCCAGGCATTGGACGCCATAACTCATGGATATAACCCAAAGTTGTATAAACATCACTGGTTGTATCTGTCAAACAGCGAATCGCAATCAAATCATAAATCTCATCAAAACGTTTTTTCTTATCCACCATTTTACGATAGATACTATAAATATGCTTAGGTCGACCATAAATCTTTGCCGTAACTCCTGCTTTTTCTACAGATTGAGTTATTTTTTCAACAACTTCTGCGACTAAACTCTCTCTGGCTGTTCGCTTTTCATTCATCAGTCCACGAATACGATAAAAATCTTGTGAGTTTAGATAACGAAAACTTAAATCTTCAAGTTCCCATTTGATACTGGCAATACCTAATCGATCTGCGAGAGGTGCATAGATATCCATCGTTTCACTTGAGATACGTTTTTGTTTATCTGGACGCAAGTGTTTGAGTGTTCGCATATTATGCAGACGATCTGCTAGCTTTACTAAGATAACTCTCATATCTTTTGACATGGCCATAAGCATCTTTCGATGATTTTCTGCTAGCTGCTCTTTATGACTTTTATACTGAACCTTTCCTAGCTTTGTCACACCTTCAACAATCATAGAAACTTCATCACCAAAAAGTTCATTTAAATCTTCAGAAATCGCTCCTGTATCTTCAACGACATCGTGCAAAAGACCACAAATAACAGTGGTTGCATCCAAATAAAGGTCAGCTAGTATACCTGCTACCTGAATAGGATGATCGACATAAGCCTCACCAGATGCTCGAATCTGATCTTTATGTGCTGTACGTGCACAGTGTAAAGCAAAAGAAACTTTTTCAAGATCCTCTACTGTCATATATGATTTACAAATTTCTAAAAGTTCTTCACCTGTAATGATTGCTTGTTCTGCCATTTTATACCTTATTCCTTGCACTATTTTACCATAAAAATTAAAATTTATAGTCTCTTACAAAATCTAAATTTGAAACTTGAATAAGATAGATTTTGTCTCTCTTCAAAGATAAAATCCACTAAAAATTAGTGGATATCATTTTTTAGCTCAAAAAAACTTGAAATAACAGACAAAGCATAGAGTGGTGCAGTTTCAGCTCTTAAAATTCGTGGTCCTAAAGCTACAAGATTTACATCATACGTTTCAAATTCTTTGATTTCTCTTTCTGAAATCCCACCTTCTGGACCAAAAATAATCAACAACTTTTTAGGCTTTTTTAATAAAGTTTCTATTAATCGAGAGTTTTCCCCTTTTTTTGCTGACTCTTCATAAGCAATAATGATTGAATCAAAATCTGAAAATCTTTCAATAAGACTGGAGTGTTTCTCAAAAAGCTGAATTTCAGGAAGTCTCAATCTTCCTGACTGCTCAGCAGCTCCTTTACTTATCTTTTGTAGCTTCTCTTGTCTTTTCTTTAACTTTTCTGCTTTCCATTTTACAATCGAGCGCTCAAATGGAGCAGCCCAGATAGCTTTTGCTCCTAATTCCGTTACTTTTTCCGTAATAAAGTCAAGCTTATCTCCTTTAGGAAAGCCCAGAGCTACTGTAACCTCTATCGGAAGTTCTGTTTGTTTATCTAAAAGCTTTATTAGAGTTAGCTTCTTTTCTTCAGGATTGATTACCTTACAAACTGCTAATTTCTCTTCCTTAAAAACAATCTTAACCTCTGAGCCAGCAGATAAACGCATGACTGTAAACATATGGTGTGCCGTTTCTTTATCTGAAATCACAAAGTCATTTTCAGGTAATGTCTGATTTACAAAGTATTGATTAGCCAAAAAATAACTCCTCATCATGTTTTTTTAATACAAGACAATGCCAGTCACCTTGCTGCATTTGTGTTTCAAGTTTAAATCCTAAGGACACAGCCTGCTCTAAAAGTTCTTGCTTTTTATGAGAAATAATTCCACTTAAAATTAAATAACCCTCTTCTTTTAATAATCGATAAGCATCCTCTAGCATCAAAAGCAATACCTCCGCAAGGATATTTGCAACAATGACATCTGCTTTTATATCAATTCCCTCTAAAAGATTATTTGCAGTTACTTCTATATTTTTTACTTTTTCATTTAAGGCAATATTTTCCTTTGCTACAGCCACAGCGACATTATCAATATCATAAGCATAGATTTCCTTAGCTCCTAAAAATGAGCTTACAATTGAAAGAACAGCTGAACCTGTACCGACATCAAGAACTCTTTCTCCTCCAGTCAATATTTGCTCTAATGCATAGATTGATAACTTTGTAGTAGGGTGCGTCCCTGTTCCAAATGCCATTCCTGGGTCTAGTCGGATTAACTTTTCATCTGGATTCTTTGATTTATAATCTGTCCAGCTTGGTACAATCGTCAAATAACGTGAAATCCGACTTGGATAAAAATATTTCTTCCAAGCATTTGCCCAATTTTCCTCTTCAAGCTCATCAATAGTTAAATCAAAATCTGCAATTTCTGTCAGTTGACTTTTTAAATCTGATAAAAATTCAGGATTTACCTCTTCTTCAGGATAATAACTAGAGATTTTAATATCCTCTGACTGATAAACTTCTGGTAATAACTCTCCATTTTTCGCTTCATAATCAAGATAATCTTGACTGTCTTCAATCTCTAGTCCTGAAGCTCCTATCATAAGTAGTAAAGCTGAAACTTGCTCCTGTGTTTCACGTGAAACATTTACAGTTATTTTTATCCAGTTCGTCATATTTTTGTCGTCCACTCCTCACAGTTAATCAGCTCTGAAATAATTCCTTGATAAAATTCTGGCTCATGTGAGACCATTAAAATCGTTCCTGGGTAAGCGATTAGAGCTGATTTCAGCTCTTCTTTTGCGTCAATATCTAAATGATTGGTTGGCTCATCTAAAACAAGAATATTAGACTCTGTATTCATTAACTTAGCAAAACGCAGCTTAGCCTGTTCACCTCCACTCAAAACATAGACACGACTTTCTATTTGTTTTGTTGTCAATCCTACACGTGCAAGAGCAGCACGTAATTCTGCTTGATTCCAAGAAGGATACTCATCCCAAAGGTCGTCTAATACTGTTTTTTGACTTGGATTTTTTACCTCTTGCTCATAATAGGCAATATGTTGAAATTCACCTTTATTTATCTCTCCTGAAAGAGCTGGAATTAAGCCCATGATACTTTTAAGCAAGGTTGATTTTCCTATTCCATTTGACCCTATAAATGCTATTTTCTGTCCTGCTTCTACTTTCAGATTTATTTTAGAAGATAGAGCTTCTTCGTATCCTATGATTAAATCTTTTGTTTCGTAAACTAAGCGACTTGGCTTACGGCTAAATTTAAAGTCAAAGTGAGGTTTAGGCTTTTCTGAAATCGTCTCTACAATTTCCATTTTTGCAAGCTTTTTCTCACGTGCTTTTGCCTGTCCACTTGTCGCAACATTTGCTTTTTTACGTGCAATAAAATCTTTCAGTTTTTCAGCTTCAGCAACTTGAGCATTATGCTGTGCTTCGAGTTGCTTTTTCTTTTCTTCAAAGACACGTTCAAACTCTGCATAGCCCATCGTATAACGTGTCAAGGTAAGACCATGAACATGATAAATAATATTTACAACTTCATCCATAAATGGTATGTCATGAGAAATTAAAATAAATGCATTTTCGTAAGATTTCAGATAATTTTTCAACCAGAAAATATGCTCTTCATCTAAATAATTTGTCGGCTCATCAAGAAGCAAAATATCAGGTTTTTCAAGTAAAAGTTTTCCTAATAGAATCTTTGTCCTCTGACCTCCTGAAAGCTCTTCCACATTTTTGTCTAATAAATCTGAGAGACCAAGTCCACGTGCTGTTTCTTCAACCTTAGCATCAATCATATAAAAATCACCATGGTCTAATTCTTCTTGAAGTTCACCAACATTTTCAAGAGCCTTGGTCATTTCTGACTCAGACATATCAGCCATTACTAAATAAGTCTCATTAATTTCTTTTTCCACATCAAAAAGGTACTGAAAAGCTTCAGACAATGCCTCACGTGTTGTCTTTCCTTTATCAAGCTGAGCATGTTGGTCCATATAACCTACACGATGCTTTTTAGACCAAGTAATTTTTCCCTCATCAGGAACAAGCTCAGCAGTTATAATACTCATAAAGGTAGACTTTCCCTCACCATTTGCTCCCACAAAACCAATATGCTCACCTTTTAGTAAGCGAAAACTCACATCTTCAAAAATTGCACGATCACCAAAACCATGACTTAGATTTTTTACATCTAAAATACTCATTTATTTCTTATTCTCTCTTTTTATTAATAGCGTGGATACTTATAAAACTCTGTTTCTTTAAGATTTTCATCTCTTTGATCAAAGTTTTCCTGATTCCAGGAAATAGAAAACTCTTCATCGTCTGACTCTAAAAAATCCATCAAATCTGACAAGCCTTCATCGACTGTTTCTTGTAAAAATTGACTAAAAAATTCAAGAAATTCTTGAGATAAGCCTTGATTATCATAAGGAATTACTGTCAGATAATCCTCTTCATCAAAACTTGTTTTTTCAGGATGATAAAAAAGAACCGCATCCTCATAAAGGAAATTTTCATCTGACTTGACCCCATCCACATCTATCATTTCAAGTCCTTCTAAATTTTCAATCTCAAGCAAAAAACTCACAATAATTCCATGATTTTTCTTATCCCAATTTATCTCATAATTATAATGAAAATTCTTTGAAAGCTCATCATTTAATACATCTAAAAATCCATTTTTCTTATTCATAACTTTAATTTTACCATATTCATAATTTCTTTGTAGTCTTTAAGAAAATTAGTATCAGAATAGTTTTAGTTTTTGTCTACTAAAAGTAGAATTTATATGATAAAATAAGATTATGAAAAAAAGACAAGACATTATCATTCGTCAGATGGAGCCTAAAGATTTTGCTAAAGTCGCAAAACTAGAAAATAAAAACTGGACATCTTATGAAACTCCAGCTATTATTGACAGTTCTGTAGAACGGTACATTGATGAAATACAAAGTGGTATCAGATATTTTTTAGCTGTTGAAGAAACAAGCGATGAAATTTTTGCAGTTCTTGTTTTATTTGATAAACATAGAAATTTATCTACAAATCATAAGGTACTTACCTTTTCACCTATGGTTATTAAAAGTGCTCGTGGACAAGGTTTAGGGAAATTTTTATTAGAATTTATTTTAGATTATGCAAAAGATGAAGGCTACCATAAAATTTCAATTTCTGTACTTTCAACAAATAAGGTTGCAATAAATATCTACGAATCTGCTAATTTCGTCATTGAAGGTATCGAACATAAAGAATTTTTTCTTAATGATATTTGGGTAGATAACATTATCTATGCTTACTTTTTAAAGGAAAACTAAATATGAATCATCAAAATCTAGCAGCACGTATGCGTCCAAGAATACTAGACGAGGTTTTGGGTCAAGAGCATCTAATCGGAGATGGGAAAATCATACGTCGTATGATTGAAACTGAACTTTTATCAAGCATGATCCTTTATGGACCACCAGGAACAGGAAAAACATCCATCGCTTTTGCTATCTCTACAACTTTAAAACTCAGTTTTCGGACATTTAATGCAACCGTTGATAATAAGAAAAAATTACAAGAAATCGCTGAAGAAGCTAAATCCTTTGGAACTCTCCTCTTACTTCTTGATGAAATCCATCGATTGACAAAACCTCTACAAGATTTTCTTCTGCCCTTACTTGAAAATGGAGAAATTATCTTAATTGGAGCAACAACCGAGAATCCTTACTTTAGCGTTCTCCCAGCGATAAGAAGTCGTGTTCAGATTTTTGAAGTCAAGGCACTGGAGATTAAAGATTTAGAAAAGGCAGTTCAACTTGTTTTATCTGACTCTAAACGTGCCTTTGACTTTGATATTAAGGTTGAGGATAAAGCTATTCAATTTTTAGTCCATTCTACAAATGGAGATTTACGCGCACTTTATAACAGCCTTGAGCTGGCAATACTCTCCAGTAAAAATCATCAGGTGAGTCTGTCTGATATGGAAAATTCGCTTCAAAAAAAGGCAATGACTTTTGATAAGGACGGAGATAGTCATTATGATTTACTCTCAGCCCTTCAAAAGTCGATTCGTGGCTCAGATGTTAATGCAAGTCTACATTATGCTGCTCGTTTAATCGAAGGAGGAGATTTACTCAGCTTATCTCGACGCCTCACTGTTATTGCTTACGAAGATATTGGCTTAGCTAATCCTTCAGCACAAATCCATACAGTTACTGCTCTCAACGCCTGTGAAAAAATTGGATTTCCAGAAGCCAGAATACTTATTAGCCAAATCGTAATTGATTTAGCTCTTTCTCCAAAGTCAAACACAGCGGTACAAAGTATCGATCAGGCACTCAAAGATTTACATCAACATGGAAATCTAGCAATTCCTGCACATTTACAAGATGGACACTATGCTGGTGCTGAGGATTTAGGGCGAGCTCAAAGCTACCTTTATCCTCATGACTACGCAGGACACTGGGTCAATCAGCAATACCTTCCAGATAAACTTAAAAATGCTAACTATTTTTCAACAGACGGACTTGGAAAATATGAGCGTGCACTCATAGAAAGAAAAAAATGGATTGATCAACAGAAAGAGAAGTAAAGCCTAGTTACGAGTTAGGCTTTTTTCTATGTTATAATTAAAAAAATGACAGAAGAAATTAAATTTTTAAAAATAAAAGAAATCACAAGTAATCCTTATCAACCAAGGATTCATTTTGACGAAAAAAAACTGGAAGAATTAGCCAAATCTATCCAAGCAAATGGAATTTTACAACCCATCATCGTTCGCCCTTCAAAGATTATAGGCTATGAGCTTTTAGCAGGTGAACGTCGTTTTCTTGCCTCTAAAAAAGCTGGATTAAAAGAAGTTCCAGCTATTATTCGGAATTATGATGATCAGCAAATGAGAGTTTTAGCCCTTCTTGAAAATCTACAAAGAGAAAATCTCAACCCTATTGAAGAAGCGAATTCTCTACTTAACTTAACTGAAAAGTCTGGATTAAAGCACGAAGAAATCGCGGAGATAATCGGAAAATCAAGAGCCTATGTTTCAAACCTCATTCGCCTACTAAGCCTAAATAAGGAAATCAAATACCTCTTAGAAAAAAATCAACTCTCCAGTGGTCATGCTCGTGCTTTACTAGCAGAAAAAGATGAAATCCGACAGTTAGAACTTGCTCGATTAACAATAAAAAAACGACTCTCTGTCAGAGAATTAGAAGCTTTAATCTATCAAAAATCTAAGGAAAAGAAAAAAAACAAGAAGAATATCTTTCTTACTGAAATTGAAGAAAATCTCCATCAGCAGCTTGGAAATATCGTAAAAATTACAGAAAATAAAAAACATCAGGGGACTCTTTCTGTAAAATTTGATAACTTAGAAGAACTGGAAAACTTAATAAAAAAATTGGAAAACTAAAATTAAATTTTTATTTATTCACAGTTTTTTCCCGATAATTAATCTTATTCCACAGTTCTGTGGAAAGTTAATTTCCCTTTGTATACTGCAATTTTTAGCCTTTTATTCTGTGGGAAATTTTAATCTTTCCACATTCCCTCTTTATTTTTTACACATGTTAATCCACATGTGTAAAACTTTTTCTTTTATTAAGAATTCTGTTGAAAAGTCTCTTTAAACATGCTATGATATTTAAGCACTATAAATTCAAAAAGGAGCTGACAATGCCAATTCAAAAAATAGATGAATTATTTTGGGCTAAACTTCAAGAGCTTGCTGAAACAAATATGAAGAAAGCCTCTTTTGATTACTTTATTGCTCCAGCACGCTTAATTTCTGTCGAAAATAATGAAGCTACTATTCTTGTTGAAAGTGACTTTCATAAAGATTTTTGGAAACGGCAAGATGATTTAATCAAGACTGCAAGTATTGAAATCTACAATACTTTTATTAACTATAAAATTCTCTCTAGCAAAGAGGTTGATGCTAAAGAATTTGAAATGCTTAATCAAGAGTTCTCTGAAAGTGTCAAGGAAGAAGGAAAAGAATTCAAACTTAAGAATCCTAGATCAAATATACAGTCTAAATATAACTTTGATAACTTTATTGAAGGAGATCAAAACCGTATGACTTTAGCTGCTGCTATCGCCATTACAGACTATCCTGGTGATCAATACAATCCCTTATTTATCTTTGGAAATTCAGGACTGGGGAAAACTCACTTATTACACGCTATTGGAAATGAGTATCTAAAGAAAAATCCTCGAGCCTATGTTTTATATGTCAGTTCAGAGAGTTTTGTTACTGACTATGTCAATGCCAGCCGAAAAAAACAAATGGATAGCTTTATTAAAAAGTATCGAACTTTAGATTTACTTTTACTTGATGATGTTCAATTTTTCTCTGATAAAGAAGGAACTAAAAATGAGTTTTTCTCTACTTTTAATGAACTTTATGAAAGAGGTGCTCAGATTGTTCTTACTTCAGACCGCCCACCGAGTGAGCTTAATAACCTAGAAGAAAGATTAGTCAGTAGATTTTCATGGGGATTAACAACAAACATCACAGTTCCTGACTTTGAAACACGTATGGCTATCCTAATGAACAAGGCAGAAAAATCAGGCTTAAAATTTCCAGATACGACAATTTCTTATATTGCAGGACAAATTAATTCTAACGTTAGAGAGCTCGAAGGAGCTTTAAATCAAGTTGAGTTTCTGGCAAAGATCGAAAAAGTTTCAACAGTCGAAATTTCAACAGCAGAAAAAGCCTTGGATAATCTTAAATCTACACATGTAGAAACAAAACAAAATAATCTTAGTATTGAAAAAATTAAAGAAACTGTTAGTCAGTATTACCACGTCCCTATTTCTGACTTAACAGGACCAAAACGTGTCAAAGAAATCACTTACCCAAGACAGATTGCCATGTATCTTATCAGAGATTTATTAGCAACCTCACTTCCAGCTATTGGAACTGAATTTGGAAAAAGAGACCATACAACAGTAATGTATGCTGTTCGTGT
>JBKECB010000018.1:0-51961 GCA_047974165.1 Lactovum sp. | reverse complement strand
CTTAAATAAACTATATCATATAACGAAAGTAATCCACTAGAAACTGACAGGGAATGCTCTTTATTATAATAATTTAGAATTGATTTGAGACAAGCATTTCCACAGTCATATTTATATTTCTATTTGAATCCTTTAAATTTTTTCATTTTTCTTAGTCTTAAATAATAAAATATAATATTTAGATAATTTCGGTTAAGAACACTTACTTTCACAATCCTCAACACTTACACAGTCAATATAGTCAAACTCAAACTAGGTTCTTCGTAATTTAATAATTACAATTAATAAAATGGACATGTATTACCTTGATTAAATACAGTATACCATACTTCCTAAAAATTATAAATCGAATTTGGAATTTTATTACTCTTTCTGGATAAGATTTTATTTTTAAAGAAGTTTTTCTATACATAATTTTAGACAATTTCTCCCTTATTTTTTTGTTTATTTACAATTTAGACAAACTATCAAAATCATTCTTTCCTTTATTTAAAAAAAGTTTATAATTATGATATCAAAATAATATCAAAAGGAGTTGTTTTTATGGAAAATACTAAAACTTTTACTAAAAATGGTTTGTCATTTTTAATCTTATCAATTGTTGGGCTTATTTTCTCAACTTTACTCATTGTTTTTGCTAGTTTCGTTACTTCTGGAATTGTCTTTTTCCTTTTCTTTTTTATTTCAATCATCTTTATTATTACTTGTATTCTAATTTTGGCTGGCCTAAAAGATATAAAACCAAATGAAGCTCTGGTTCTAACTTTATTTGGTGACTTTTATGGAATCATCAAAGAGCCTGGTTTCTATTTTGTTAATCCTTTTGCTCAAGCTGTATATCCTAAAAATAAGGAAGATTACAAGCTTTATGGAGGAGAAAGTATGAATAATAATTGGTCCGTCAATATTTCTCCTAGAAAAATCTCTCTAAAAGCGATGACTCTAAATAGTGAAAAGCAAAAGGTCAATGATGCCAATGGTAATCCCATTGAAATCGGAGTAGTTGTCATTTGGAAAGTTATCAATCCTATCAAAGCAGTCTTTAATGTTGAAAATTATAAAGAATTCATTTCTATCCAAAGCGACAGTGCTATTCGTTCAATGGCAAGAACTTACACTTATGAAAGTGAAGATAATGAAAAATCATTAACAGGATCAACAACTGAAATTTCCGATAAACTTCAAGAATTAATTCAAGAAGTCGTTCTTGAAGGAGGAATTGAAATTATCGATGCTAAAATTTCACATCTTGCTTATTCCCCTGAAATTGCAAGTGCAATGCTACAACGTCAACAGGCTGATGCAATTATTGCTGCAAGACAAAAAATTGTTGATGGTGCTGTAGGGATGGTTGAACAAGCTTTAATTCAACTTTCTGAAAAAGAAGTCGTTGAGCTCGATGACGAAAGAAAAGCACAAATGGTTACTAATCTGCTTGTTGTCCTTTGTGCAAATAAAGAAGCTCAACCTATTGTCAATAGTGGTTCTATTTATTAATGCCAGAAAAAAATTCTTCTAAAAGTAAGAAAAAAAAGCAGATACCCTTGAGACTCTCTCAAAGTTTAAGCGCTGATTTAATGGCCTGGGCGGAAGAAGAATTTCGCTCTCTAAATGGACAAATCGAATACCTCCTTAGTCAAGCAGTTAAACAAAAAAAGGGGACAAAGAAATCAGAGAAAATAGATAAAGACGAATAAAAATTTATTCGTCTTTTTATTTTAATTTGAATGAGTCCTAATTTTAGGACAGTTTTTATTATAGTTTCTTATTTTTAGGCAATCTAATAGTAGTTTGGCTCTTATTTTGATATACTAGAGACATGGAAAGTCTTACAATTTATAGTGAATATATCACATTAGGTCAATTACTTAAGGAGCATGGTTTAATTTCTACAGGTGGCCAGGCAAAATTTTTCCTTCAAGAAAATGAAGAAAAAATATTTGTCAATACAGAGGCAGAAACACGCCGAGGAAGAAAACTATTTCCAGGAGATTTCATTGATTTCCCTGATTTCAATGTTTCAGTCGTTTTACGTGCTGCAAGCTCAGAAGAAATCGAAAAAGTTGAGAAGTTTAAAGAAATTGAAAGAAAAGTAACCGCCGCACGTGAAAAAGAAAAAAGAAGAATAAAAGCGAAAGATAATTCTTCTAAATAATGCAAATTCATCAACTTCATTTACAAAACTTTCGTAATTATGAAAGTTTAACTCTAGATTTTCATCCTAACTTAAATATTTTTTTAGGACAAAACGCACAAGGAAAGACAAATATTCTTGAGAGCCTTTACTTTTTAGCATTAACTCGAAGTCATCGAACCAGTCATGAAGCTGAACTTATTAAATGGGAAGCTGAAAATTTAGCAGTTCGTGCTGAAGTTGAGAAGGGATACAATCTTGTTCCACTTGAACTTCAATTAAATAAAAAAAAGCGACTTGCAAAAGTTAATCATTTAACAGAAAAAAGAATTGCTGATTATATCGGTCAACTCAATGTTGTTATGTTTGCACCTGAGGATCTAGATTTAATAAAAGGAGCGCCTGCTCAACGTAGGCGTTTTCTTGACATGGAGATTGGACAGAGTAAGAGTATTTATCTTTATACATTAGCACGTTATAATCGAGTACTTCGTGAACGTAATGCTTATTTAAAAGAACACTCTGAATACTTTGATCCTATTTTTTTTGATGTTTTAGATAATCAATTCGTTGAATTTGCTGAAAAAATTATGGAAATTAGATCTATTTTTGTAGAAAAATTAGAAAAAATAGCCAATCAAATCCATCAGCAACTCACACAAAATAAGGAAGTACTTCGTATTCAATACCTAAGAAATTCTGAAGGTAACTTTACTGAAAACCTCAAACTAGCACGACAGCGTGACCTTGCAAGACATCAGTCAACAATTGGCCCACATCGAGATGACCTTCAGTTTTTTATTAATGATATAAACGTTTCACGCTTTGCTAGCCAAGGACAACAAAGAACAGTCACCTTATCTATCAAACTAGCTGAGATTGAAATATTAAAAGAAGAAACAGGCGAATATCCTCTACTCCTACTTGATGACGTTATGTCTGAACTTGATAATACCCGACAGCTTGACTTACTTCAAACAGCTATAGGAAAGGCTCAAACCTTTTTAACCAGCACTACACTTGACCATTTAAAAAAACTTCCTAAAGAAATGAAAATATTTCATATCAAAGCAGGGCAGATTGACGAAGCATAAAATCCTAAGTTTTATACCTAGGATTTTTATTTTCGATTCATTTAAAGAATTCCTTTATTTTGATAAATAATAAACTGCTTTAAGGTTGCATCATACTGTAACAAAGTTTCAGAGCTAAAACTCATTGATGCTTGTTCGATTAATTCTTCAGTATTATAACCATAAAATTTAATATAAGTTTCATTTTCTGAGGCAGAAGTTAAAGCAGTTAGATCTCTTTGGTTTGAAAATTTTGAAAATTTTTGTGGTTTCATATGAATCTTATCATTCTTTTCAAAAATAACATACTGAGGAAAAATTTGTGATAAATTAAGCATAAATTTTTGGTTAATCATCTGAGGTAACTCACTAAAAATAACAGATTCTTCCTGTTCATTAATATAGCTATAACCATATGCTTTTCCATCAATATTTAAACGAATAAATCGAAAAAGTTCATACTTCGAACGCCCTTCTAATCCAAATCCAGGCTTGTCAAAAAACATCCCAAAAGCCTGAGACATTCCAAAGAAATAATTTGTAGCCTCATTGGGTGTTCTTTTTTGATAAAGTTCTGTAAAATAAGCATTAATTACTGAAGGGGGAGGTAAAAGTATCTGTAACTTTTGACTTTCTGATAGGCTAGATAGATAGTTTTCTAAGAAAAATCTATCCGTTTCCATATAACCGCCATATTTCATGGCCAGCATAATATAATCTATTTTTCGCATCTTCTTAACTTTCTAAAGTCTTATTATCTTGTTGATATTATAACATAAATAAGGACTATTTCTCTGCTTTTTTTAAGTGATAATATTGATGTTTATAGCTTTCCATCTTTTTTAAATATTCTTTTTTGAAATTTATATATTTTGACTAATTTTAGTCTTTTATTTGTAGGATCTGATAATATATCTAAATTTTTATAAGTCTAACATTAAATATTCTTTCACTTCTTCAATTAAATCCTTAGGATAATCTTTCGACAAGATATCATAAAATTTTACCGACATTCGATTACGAAACCAGGTCATTTGTCGCTTAGAGTAACGTCTTGAATTTTGTTTTACTTTTTCAATCGCCTCTTCTAAACTTATATGACCCTCAAAATAAGGGAAAAATTCTTTATAACCGATTCCTTTTGAGGCTTGAACAAGAGGGTAATTTTTAAATAAAAACTCTGCCTCTTTCAAAAGTCCCTCTGACATCATTTGCTCAACTCGTTGATTAATTCTCTCATATAGAATCTCTCTCTGACAAGATAAGGCGACTATTTTAAAATCAAATTCTGATATTTTATTTTCAGTCCTCCCATATTTTTCAAGTTCCAGATAACGAATAGCTCGTCGACGATTAAACTCTGATAACTTTACTTTTTCTTTTAATTCCTCATCACTTAACCGCTCTAATTCTTCTCTTAATATCCGCATTTCATCATGATTTTCTTTCCCCCCTAAATGATAACCCTCTACTAAGGCTTGTATATAAAGACCTGTTCCTCCTACAATAATGGGGGTTTTATTTTTCTGATAAATTTCCTTTATTTTTTGATTTGCCTCTTTAACAAAATCGTAGACAGAAAAATTTTCTTCAACTGAACAAATATTTAATAAATGATGAGGAACCTCTCTCATTTCTTTAGCTGTAACTTTTGCTGTTCCAATATCAAGACCTTGATAGACTTGCTGGCTATCTGCTGAGATAACCTCCGCATTTAAAAGTTCAGCTAAACTAACTCCTAAAGCTGACTTTCCAACTGCAGTCGGTCCTACAATAACTAAAACTTTTTTCTTCATTTTTTTATTATATCATGATAAAAATAAAAAACAGGAAAATCCTGTTCTTATTATTTTTCTTCTCCATTTGTTGAGATAACTTTTTGATACCAATAATAACTATCTTTTTTAATACGCTTCAAGCTTCCTTCCATTGTCTCATCTTGATCAACATAAACAAAACCATAACGTTTTTGATAGCCATTTAACCAGCTTAGAAGATCTGTATAACTCCAAGTGTGGTAGCCAATAACCTGAGCACCATCTGTGATTGCCTCTTGAATGGCAGAAATATGACTTGAAAGATAGGCAATACGATAGTCATCATGAACTTTTCCTTCTTCAAGTTTATCATACTCACCCAGTCCATTTTCTGTAATCATAATCGGTAAACGATAACGACTTGTAATACGACGAAGTGCTATACGCAAGCCTACTGGATCAATTTCCCAATCCCAATTGGTACGTTCAACATGCTCATTTGTTACTTTTTTATAAAGTCCTGGAATTCCATTATCTCCTGAAGAACCTTTAACTCCAGAGGTATTCATTTCACCAATACCCACGCCACCTTCTAGTGGATTCCAGGCATTTGTTGCAGTCTGATAATAGTTAACACCTAAGAAATCTGGCTTAGAAGATTTCAATAATTCAAAATCACCTTCTTCAGTTTCAAACATTAAGTTATTCTCTTTTAGATAGGACAAGGCAGCCAGTGGATATTCTCCATAACAGTAAACATCCATCCAATAATTAGCAAAGAGTTCTTCAGCATTTTCAGCTGCTAAAACATTCATAGGATTACTATCTACAGCATAATTTGGACTATAAGCAAAGCTTGGACCAATCTTTCCAGGTATTTCTAATTCATGAAATTTATTAATCACTGCAGCATTCACCAAATTTGCATGATGATTAACCTGATAGAAAAGTTTCATATCCTTTTTACCTGGCGGATGTACTGCTAATACCCAACCCAATTGTGTAAATATATTTTGCTCATTCAAACTTACCCAATATTTAACCTTACCTTTAAAAGCTTTAAATAATACTTCAGCATAAGCTACAAAGTCATCAATAATTTTTCTTGACTCCCAACCCTGATACTCATCTTGAAGTACTTGTGGAAGATCCCAATGATAAATTGTAAGAACAGGCTCAATCCCATTTGCAATCAACTCATCTACTAAATCAATGTAAAACTGAAGTCCTGCTTGGTTAACCTCACCACGACCATCAGGTAAAACACGTGTCCAAGCAACTGAAAAACGGTAAGACTTAAGCCCTAACTCTTTCATTAAGGCTACGTCTTCCTTATAACGATGGTAATGATCTACAGCAACATCACCATTTGTTCCTTTAAATGTCTTACCAGGAATACGTACAAAATTATCCCAAATACTATCTTTTTTTCCATCCTCAAAAGGAGCACCTTCTACTTGATATGCAGCTGATGCTGAACCCCAAAGAAAGTCTACTGGAAAAGATTTTAATTTTTTATATTCCATTATTTTCGCTATATAACCTTTCCATTTCATCTAAAATTGCTATCATTTGCTTTTTCTTTGCACGCCCAAAGATAAAGTTCATTGCCAAGTCATTTAATCTCTGAAAAAATCCATTTGATTCTTGATTTTCAGTTATTTTTACTTGGCTTGTATCTTCATCTAAAGCTATAATCTCCCAACGTGTTTGAAAAGTCTGACGTTGAGTGCTTGTTGTAAATGAATAAATTGAATCTCTAACAACTTCATCAAATTTAATTTGCCCTGATTGATTTTTCCCAAAGTTTTTTTTATATTTAAAACCCGATAATTGTGATGGGCTTAATTTTTTTCCAGTTTGTTCTTTGATATCATAAAGTCCTGATTCAATAATTTTATTAAAAATAAAACTATTTTTTGCTTTGATTGTCTTCTGAATTTCCATTCGAACTTCCTTTCTTCCCTCTCCAAATCATGAGAATTCCTATTAAGAGACAAAAGATTGCAAATTGCCAATTGGTAAACATCAAAAACATTGCGCCCATACTGATGATTGCCCAACCCCAACTTACCATTATTTCTCTACCTCAATATTGAAAAAAAGAACTGAGCCAAATTCACTTGCTTTAATCAGAGCTTTAGCGTTGACTGCATCAGCATCTAAATCTTCTGATGGTGTTTCAAAGTAAAGCTTAATTCCTTGCTTTTTCACATATTTATAACCATTAGATTCAAGAAGTTCAATAATAAACTCTTGTTTCATTGCCATATTTATAATAATCATTCTTTTTCTCCTTTTTATAAAAAGTTGAAGACTGACTTTATAGTCAGCCTTCTTTATATTCTACACTTTTTATTCAGCTTCTTCAATTTCTTCAAGTTTATTCGCTGCAATAACAAATGGTGCCCAAATTGCGAATGTAACCACTAAGTTAATAATCGCTAATAGAGCTGCACGCCAGTCAAGACCTGTCGCTAACCAAGCATTCATAATTGGAGGTGTAACCCATGGTGTTGCAATAACAACTGGATTTACCATATGTGCTGCTGTTGCAAGATAAGCAATAAGAACCGCAACTGTTGGTGCTAATACAAATGGAATTGCAAAGATTGGGTTCAAGACGATTGGAAGACCAAAGAGAACTGGCTCATTAATATTAAAGAGTCCTGGTGCTAATGAAAGACGACCAACTACTTTATAATCTTTACGTTTTGAGAACCAAAGAATTGCGATGATAAGTGTAATTGTTCCACCTGAACCACCAAACCATGCAAAGGCATCCCATGATCCACGAACCCAAAGGTTAACATAATCACCATCTAAAGCTGTTGCTTCACTTGTTGCGCCAGCTTTAATTAATTTGTCAATTCCTACTTGTTTAAGGTTGTTATAAAGATCCATATTCCAGTTTCCAAGAGGTCCCCAGATACCATCGAGTGCTGGTGCCAATACGTTTGGTCCATGTAGACCAAAGAACCAAAGGATAGAAACAAGAAGTGTCATTAAAAGAACTGAGAAGATATTTTGTGACAAGGCTTGGAATGGCTCAGCGATATATTTTGTAATAACATAAATCATTGGTTGATTAAAGATTAATTGAGTCACATAATAAATAACTGAGACTGCTGCTAAACCTGCAATTGTAGGAATAATTGCAAGGAAAGCCTTTGAAACTGCTGGTGGTACTGAATCAGGCATTTTAATTGTGATATCAGCCAACATTAATTTTGCATAAATAATAACAGAGATTGTTACCATAATCATAACAGTAAAGTAAGAACCTGCGTCAAGATGTGCTGCTGCAAAGAGTGATTTCCATCCAGCAAAGCCTTGATCTGTAAGAGCTAAAGTCATAGCATCTTGAGCAGCAGTTGTACCTGCTTCAGAAACTTCACCAACACCTGCTAAAGCTCCGCTAATCAATCCACCTTGGTTTGGTAGTCCTGCAAAGAGTGTTGACACACCAAGAATACCACCGGCAAGATCGTTTACCTTATAAGCTTTTGCGAGGTTGTATCCCCATGAAAAAGCAAAGATAAGACCGATAATTGTCAGTGTACCAGTATTCATAAATGCTGCAACATCATTAATTTGCTTGAATACTGGTGTGTTAGCAAGTGTCCAGACTGCTTCACCTTCAGGGATTTTACCCCCATTAAATGTCATCTGCAATGATTGTGGGAATGTCCCTACAACCGCAGAAACTAAAGTAGCAAAAGCACCTGCCAGTGTTACTGGCAACATACCGATAAATGCGTCACGCAACGCAACCAGATGCTTTTCTGATCCGATTTTAGCTGCGATTGGGACGAGATATTTCTCCATCCACGTCGTAATTCCGTTCATAGAATCCTCCTGTTTTTTTGTTTATAATAAAAAAATTATTACCTAAAATTAAGTCGAAAGTTTAAACTTTCTTTTATTTTACTTCAACTAATTTAAAACTACTCCATGGTTTTAAATAATCAAGTAAAAATAATTCATCGTCAGAAATTCGGCCAACTACATTCACACGTCCATCATTTTCCATTTCTTTCAGTGCAATTTGTGTTTCTCCCTTGTATTGACCGTAATCAACATTGTCAATCAAGACATCACCTGGCTTGATTGGATTTGTATCGTGCGCTGGAAATTCTAACTCTTTATAAGTGATACGTGTCCATGTAGAACGAAGCATATAAGCTGACTTATCTCCACGATAACTGTGCAATGCTTCAAACAAACATTTACGCTCACTATCTAAAATACTTTCCTTTGCTACAACTTTTAGCTCAGGCATTGCTGCAAAGAAGGCTTCAGACATTGCTTTTAACTCTTCCTCACTTGCATAAGCATTTCCAATAGTAATGTCATCAATACCATCTATAAGCTTATAATGCTTAACTTGTGTTGCAATTTCAAGTGTACGATGGTCTTCTAAACTACATAACCCATCTTGAGTGGGCCAAGGACCAAAAGTTGCAGATTGTGCATTAACAAAAGCCATTGTATTTAAATCATACTTTTTAAACTTTTCTGTACATTTTACAAAATGTTTAAAATCTAGACCCGAGTAGCGATGAGGATAAAAATTATGTGAGCCTAACAAATTTTCTTTTTTAGGAGAGAAATCCATTATATTATCAACATAACTCGTTCCCGTACTCATATTAATTTCAATCTTTAGATCATATGGATTACGAGTCATTTTTGCTTCTTCAGCTCCTGTAAATCCAATATCTAATCGAATACCATCAGCACCCATTTCTTTGAAAAAACTTAAATCATCATAAGAAATTTTAAGTTGGTCAAATAAGGCTGGATTAATGTCAACCATCACTTCCATACCAAGACTATTTGCATAATCAATTGGCTTTTTAAAGTTTGTAATCACTTCATCTTGATCACCTTTAATTTCAAGTAAACTTGTAAATACTCGTTTAAAGCCATACTTATGTGCTAAATCTAGATAAGCCTTATCTGCTTCAAAGTTAGAGCGCTCTGGGTAAATAGAAATGCCTAACTTACCCATTTATGCTTGCTCCAATTTCTGAAGGCGCTCTTCCATGGAAATCATCTCAACTGCTAAATCTTTAAAGGTAATAGCATTCATCAAATGGTCTTGTGCATGAACCATATAAAGGTCAACTTCAGTATGCTCACCCTGAGCTTCAGCTGTTAGCATCGAAGTTTGTGTATTATGTGCTTCTTTTAGTGCATCGTTTGATGCTACAATTGCTGCTTGAGCTTCTTCAAACTTTCCTTCTTTTGCAAGTTGAATGGCTTGAAAAGCTTGACCTTTAGCATTACCACCATGCATGATAATACCCATTACAATTTCCATATGTTGATCATTCATTATTATTTCATTATTTCCTTTTCTAAATATTTATAATTTTACAAGCCCATTAACTTTTCAGCTTGAACAAGAACTTTGTCACCTTTCATAAGACCATAGTCTTGCATGTTAATCACATCAACTGGAACACCAACTGATTCACCAATAGCAGTTACACGATTTTTTTCATAAGCAACTTGAGGTCCTAATAAAAGAACGTCTGGTTTTGGAGTTGCATGGAGCATATCATCAATTTCTGTTGTTGATTTTGCAAAAATTTCATAATCTTTACCTTGTTCTTCTGCTGCTTTTTGCATTTTAGAAACTAAGAGAGATGTTGACATCCCTGCTGAACAAGCGAGTGCAATAATTTTATCTGCCATATTTGGCCCCTTTCAAAATTGGTATATACTAATGATACCGTTTTCCATTTAAAAAAGCAAGTATTTTGTGATTTTTTTTGAAAAAACAAAAACTGCTCTAACAATTATAAGCTTATCTCCCTGTTGAAATAAGTTTACTCTCTAATTTTAACATATTATCCCTGAGAACGGTTTATTTATTTCTCTCTAACTGTCAATTTATATAATTTTGGTTTTTAACTATTATTTTCCTATTAAAATTTTTTTAAATCTCTTCTCCATTTGTTTGAATTACTTTTTGATACCAGTAAAATGAAGCTTTTTTCGAACGTTTTAAGCTCCCTTTTCCATCATCATCCTTATCCACATAAATAAATCCATAGCGTTTTTTCATCTCTCCTGTACCAGCTGATACCAGATCTATAAATCCCCAAGGTGTATAGCCAATCAAGTCAACTCCATCAATCTCTACCGCTTCCTTCATACTTTTAATATGTGCTGACAGATAATCAATACGATAAGAATCTTTAATGCTACCATCACTTTCTATTATATCTTTTGCTCCAAAACCATTTTCTACAATAAATAAAGGTAATTCATATCGTTCATAAAACCAATTCATAGCCCAACGCAGACCTAAAGGGTCAATCTGCCAGGCCCAGTCAGACATTTGTACATGCTCATTTTTAACCAAGTCACGTGCCTCCAAATAATCAAAATAAGGAGAATGATTTTTTCCTGCTCTTGTTGTAAAGCTCATATAATAACTAAAGCCGATAAAGTCTACTTTTCCTTTTGCAAGACTGGTAAAATCTGCCTCTGTAATATCTAAATTGAAATTTTTTCTTTCTATTAATTTTTTGATATAGCTTGGATAATATCCTCGAGCCTGCACATCTGAAAACCAGTAACGTCTTTGCATTGCTACTCTTGATGCCATCATATCTTCCGGATTACAACTTTCTGGATATATAGGACACATGGCAATCATTGAGCCTATCTGAAAATTAGGATTGATTTGATGTCCTAACTCTACAACCTTAGCTGAAGCCACTAACTCATAGTGTGCTGCTTGATACATCAGTGCTTCTCTATCTTCTTTCTCATCAACACGAATACCTGAATTTGTAAATAAGGTAAAATCACGTGTAAAGTCTGTCTGATTATTAATTTCATTAAAAGTCATCCAGTATTTTACTTTGTCTTTATAACGTGTCATGACCGTTTCTGCAAAATGAACAAAATAGTCAATCAACTGTCGATTACGAAAACCAGTATATTCTGTCACCAGATAGTAAGGAATTTCAAAATGTGAGAGAGTGATTACTGGCTCAATTCCATATTTCAAACATTCATCAAAAACATTGTCATAAAAAGACAATCCTTCCTCATTTGGTTCTTGCTCATCTCCTTTAGGAAAAATCCGTGTCCAAGCAATCGAGGTTCTAAAACACTTTAGTCCTAACTCAGCAAAAAGTGCAATATCTTCTTTATAATGATGATAAAAATCAATAGCTTCATGATTGGGATAATTTTCTCCCTCACAGACCCCTTCTGTAATTCTACGCTCCACCCCATGCGAAGCAGCTGTCATCACATCAGCTACAGAAATACCTTTTCCTCCCTCATTCCAAGCTCCTTCAAACTGGTGAGCAGCTACAGCTCCTCCCCATAAAAAATCTTCTCTTAAGCTCATTTTTCCCCCTTTTCAAATTGTCAATTCAATATCATTACCTTCAGAATCTTCTACGACAGACTCGTAATACCCATCTCCTGTTATTCTCGGGCCAGACTTTACTATATAGCCTGCTTCTTTTAATCTTTGTGTCATTTTATCTACTTTTTCCTTACTTCCCAAAGAAAAGGCCAGATGAGCATAACCCATAAGTAAAACTTTTTCTGATTCTTTTAAATCTTGTCGTGTCCCAATTTCTAGTCTTGCACCATCTTCAAAACTTAAAAAATAAGATTGAAATGTTGTTTTGGGATTATGATATTTCTCACCTGCTTTTGCATCAAAGTATTGCTCATAAAATTTACGCATTTTTTCTAAGTCTTTAACAAAAAGACCCATATGTTCAATTTTCATTTTCCTCCTTAGGATTTAATAAGAAAAGGAGATAAACTCCTTTTCTTATTTTTATTTTTATTTTTTAATAGCTTCTGACTCTTGATCTAATAAAATTTTATCATATCGTGCAGCAAATGGCCACCAAATTAGTGTTGATAATGCAAGCATTAAGATTTGCCAAATCATTCCTGAAAAACCACCCACAAGATATCCGGATAAGATAGCAGGCGTTGTCCAAGGTACTACAGCTCCATTAAACGGAGGAATAATATGGAGATAAATCGCCAGATAAGTTAAAATTCCAGAAAGCATCGGTGCTGCCATAAATGGGATTGCTAAAATCGGATTCAAGACAATAGGCATTCCAAAAAGGATAGGCTCATTAATATTAAAGATTGCTGGAGCAACTTCTAAACGTCCAATCGTTTTCATCTGAACAGACTTTGCACGATAAACCATAAAGATAAGAAAACCAAGCGTCAAACCTGTTCCTGTCACGGTTAGATACTGATCCATAAAAGACTGAGTGACAATGTGCGCCCCATGTTCTAAATCTAATGTGCCCGCACGATTTAAGCTAGCATTATCTGCTGCATTAGCTTGTAAAAGAGGACCCATAATTCCGCTGACGATAGTTGTACCATGCACACCAAACCACCAAATAAAGGCAGGTAAGAATGCAATTACAAAGACACCTAAAGGACCATCTGTCACGTGTTGCAAAGGAGTTTGGATAAATTTATAAACCCACTCGATGAAAGTCGTTGTCAAAATAATCGTAAATAGTCCATGCAAAGCACCTGCAAGTGTGATAATTAGTCCTGCTGGCACTAAAGCTGTAAAAGAAGCCGCAACATTAGTTGGCACTTGTTCTGGCATTTTAATTGTAAAGTTACGTCTTAATAACGCAGTATAAAGCCAGCCAACAAATAAACCAACTAAAATAGAAAGGATCATACCTTTACCACCAAGCCATTGGCGATCAATCACACCTGAAGCTAGCGCATCACTGATTGCTTCTGAAGTTTTTGTATTAACAATATTTGACACTGAGTTAGGCTGGAGTAAAATATGTACAATAATTGCTGTTAATCCTGCCGGTGCTGCTTCATAACCTTCTTCTTTTACCCATGAATAAGCAATACCAAAAGCAGCAAGTAAAGCCATAATACCAAAAGAGGCATCATTAATCTGTAAGAAAAGAGGACCTAACTTAATCTGATTCATAAAATCTTGACCTGCTTGCCAAGGTAATTGTCCTAAAATCAGAAATATTGAACCAATAATAACAAAGGGAATTGGATAAATCATTCCATTTTTAATTGCCACAACAGGTTTTGTGTTTAAAAATTTCATCATTGGAGGTAATATTTTCTCCATTACGAAATTCTTTTTTTCTTTTGTTTCCATAAAATCTCCTTTATTTTATAAATCCATGTTATCGTTTTCATTTATATTTTTCAATAGTTTGAAGCTATTAAAAAATTTGTTACATAAGAAGTAACAAATCTTTCGTTAGATAATAATTTGACGCTGTCCTCTTTTTCCCGACTGATAAGCAAGTATTTCAAGGATAGCTAAAGCTGGAAGTTGTGTTGTTAACTTAATATCCTGTTTAGGACCTGCATAGCTATTTAGCATTTGATAAGAGAAATTAAGTTTAGCCATTTTAGATAGGGTTGAGCATTCATTATTTGTGATGCTGATCAACAAGGCACCTGCTCGCTGGATTTCTATAATCTTATCCAGCATCTGCTTTGTTTCTCCCGAAACAGAAAGAGCAATAACAACTGTATTTTCAAATTCATGATCAGTCACTGGTCGAAAAATATCTCCAAAAGCATAAGAAGGAACTCCTAAATTGGAAAAATACCTGACACCATACTGTGCTAAAGCATCTGATGTACCTAAACCTATGAAAATAAGCATCTTAGCTTTCAATATTTCCTCAACAGCTTGATTTTTCTTTTTTTGAAAATCTACTTCTGAAAGCTGCTTCCAAAACATATCTAAAGCAATCATATTTTCATAGCTATGATCCACAAGATTTGGAAGACTTTCTCTAGACTTCAAAAAGTATTTTAACTCTGCCCAGCCCTTAAAACCAAGCTTATTTGCAAGCCTGACAATTGTAGTTGTTGAGCAATGAATTTTTTGAGCAAAGTCTCGAATTGTCATTTGGCAAACCTCTTCAGGCTCACAATTCATATACTCAAAAGCAAGGAGTTCTAATTCATTTAACCTCTTTATACTTTCTGTTTCAAACATTTTTCTATTCCTTATACTAAAAGATTTTTAATGTTGATTACTCTTTCGTCTTGCTTCACGTTTATCTTTTGATTTTTTATTTTGAGCAGCACGACGCTTCTTTTTATTTTCTTCAGCTACTGCCCACTTAATCGCACGTTTATAGCCTGGCTTTATTTTTTTCTTTCCTTTAGCAATCATTCCACGTGTCGTATTTGAAATCTCTGTCTTTGCTGGCTTACGTTTTTCACGACGTGCCCGATCATAAGAGTCTTGAATTTCTCCTGATTTAATCACCTTGGCTTTAAATTTCATCCCCATCTTCTCAAGTTCTTGCAGTTTAGCCTCATCTGAAGGTTCAAATAAGGTAACTGTAATCCCTGAAAGATTAGCACGGCCTGTCCTTCCAATACGGTGAATAAAAAAAGTCAAATCTGAAGGAATTTCAAGATTAACAACGTGACTCACTCCTTCGATATCAATCCCACGTGCTGCCAAGTCCGTTGCCACTACATACTGATAATCAAGCTTATGAATACGCTCCATCGTTCGCTTTCGCTCACGCGCTGGGATATCTCCATGAATTTTTGCAACTTTTAAGCCTTGAGAACTTAAAAACTGATGAAGTTTATCTGCTCGTTGCTTTGTATTCACAAAAATTAAGGCGAGATAAGGATTAAGTGTTTTTAATAGTAAAACTGCCACTTCATCTTTCTTATGATTTGCTGAAATCAGCCAATTTTCAATATTTTCAGGAACAAGAACTCGACTGGCAATCTTTTCTTGAACGGGCCGCTGTAAATATTTTTTTAAGAAGGGCTGAAGTTTTTGAGGAATTGTTGCTGAGAAAACAAGCATTTGTAATTTTTTTCCAAAGGAGGAAGCAATACTATCCACATCCTTCAAAAATCCCATATCTAAAGTCATATCTGCCTCATCCACAACAAAAGTCTTGGCGGTATGGACATCCAATGCTTGAGATTGAATCATATCAAGAACACGCCCTGGCGTTCCAATGACAATTTGTGGTTGCTGATGTTTTAATTTCTCAATTTGTCGAGACTTGTCTGTTCCTCCAACAAACTGTGAGAGACTAATTTTGCCCTCAATCTCTACAAAAGCTTGAGCTGCTTGGTAAATTTGTCTTGCTAGCTCACGTGATGGTGCAACAATAACTGCTTGAACTTCTTGTTTTTCAAGGTTTAAAGACTGCATAATTGGCAATAAAAAAGTATGCGTTTTTCCTGAACCTGTCACTGCTTCTCCGATTAAATCACGTCCTGCAAGAATAGAAGGGATTAGTTTTTCCTGAGTCATCGTTGGCTTTTCAAAGTTAATATCTGTTAAAGTATCATTAATAAAGCTTCTAAATTTAAAATCTGTAAATTTCATATCTCTATTGTATCAGAAAAGTTGAAAAAAAGACCTTATCTTAGAAGATAAGCTAAGAAAATCTGCAAAGTTAAGAAAAAAGAAGTATTTCTACTTCTTTTCTATTAATTAATATTTATTTTACTTTTTCATATAATTCATTAACAAAATCCCAGTTAACCAAATTAAAGAAAGCTTCAATGTAGTCTGGACGAAGATTACGATATTTTAAGTAATAAGCATGCTCCCATACATCTAAACCAAGAAGAACTTTTTCCCCATCTGAAATAGGATTATCTTGGTTTGCTGTAGACGTTACTTTTAACTTACCTGAGCTATCTAAAACAAGCCAAGCCCATCCTGAACCAAAGCGAGTTGCTGCTGCTTGCTTAAACTGAGCTTTAAAGCTTTCAAAATCTCCAAATTCTGCTTCAATAGCTTGACCAATTTCTCCCTTTTCTTGTTTTGAAGATTCAGGGGAAAGCCAATTCCAAAATAAAGAGTGATTCAAATGTCCTCCGCCATTGTTACGAACAGCCAGGCGAATATCTTCTGGGATAGACTCTAAATCTGTCAACAATTCTTCTACCGACTTATCTGCAAGTTCTGAATGCTTTTCAATCGCAGCATTTAAGTTATTTACATAAGCTTGATGGTGCTTGTCATGATGAATCTGCATCGTTTCTTCATCAAAGAAAGGCTCAAGGGCTTTATAATCATAAGGGAGTTTTTCTAATGTATGTGTCATAGGTCGATCCTCTTTTCATTTTTCTATAATTTTTTGATACTTCTATTATACGAGTTTTTAACAATTTATACTAAAAATTTGCTCAATTTAATAACCCTTCTCTTTGCTTTATAAAATCTCTTAGTTTATCATCATATAAAAGATTAACTTTTTCTAATTCTTCTCGAGTTCTCACTCCAAGTAGACAGTAAATTTTCCGTAAATCTTTTTCCCATTTTTCGAGATACTTATTCGTTTCTTCAAGACCATTTTCTAATAAATTAAATAATATTGCTCCAGCTGAGCTAGAAAGACTTGCTCCTAGAATTTGAGATTTTACAATCTCATTAGCAGTTGATATCCCTCCTGTTGCAATTAAAGGCTTTTTATTTTTAGACATCTTTGCTTCTAGTAAACTCTCAGCAACTGTTAGTCCAAAGTCATCTAAGTCTAGCTGATGCGCACGTTGCCGCTCTATCCAAGCAAAGTTTGTCCCCCCTTTTGCTCCAATATTAATTGCAGCAACTGCTGTTTTTTGAAGCTCTTGAAAGGTTAACTGACTCATTCCAAAGCCAACTTCTTTTATAATAACTGGACAATCTAGTTGACTTGCAATATTATGAATATTTTCTAACCAATAAAAAGAGCGATCTCCTTCAGAGTCCTTCATTGTTAACTCTTGAGCAAGGTTAATATGTATTTCTAAAGCATCTGCTTCAATCATATCAACTACTTTCTTTGCTTCTTCTACACCATAACCTGCTCCCAGATTGGCAAATAAAAATCCTGAAGGGTTATTTTTTCTGATTTGACGAAAAGACTCTACAAGTTCAGGATGCTTTATCGCAATTGACTGTGAGCCAACTGCCATTGCAATTTTTTGATTTTTAGCTATTTCTACAAGTTGAAAATTTATTTTATCTGCTCGTTTAGAGCCACCTGTAATTGCCTCAATATAAAAAGGCTTTTCAAACTTTTTATCAAATAAAGAGACAGATAGATTTATCTCTGCTTCTGAAATTTCTGCTAAATTTGTTGGAATAAAGCGAAGATTTTTAAGGCCATTTCCGCTCATTTTTTTTTCTTTCCAATATTTAAATGCCAAAGAAAGATGCTCATCTTTTCTATGTTGATGGATATCTTTTGCTGTTAGTTGGGGCAATGTAGATCCTTTCCATTTTCATATCATATTTATTTAAAGACTGTTGAAGTAAGTCTAGTTCTGCTTCTATAATTCCTTTTGAAAAAATAATTATATTTTCACCAAAACCTGCTCCAGACACTTTTCCGACAAGATGAGGATGTGAATTGACAATTTTTAATGCCAAAGACAATTTTTTTGTCAAATAAGCAGCTGGTAAATTTCCTATTAGTAATTCTTGATTTTTTAACAAAAGGCTCTTAAATCTCTTGAAGTCTCTCTCTTCTTTCAAAGATAAAACAAGTTGATCAGACTGCTGATAAAATTTTTCAGCCAGCCTTATTTTTAACTTTTCATCTGTTTTGACGGACTTTCCTGTTGAAATAACAAAAAGTTCCCAGTTAATCAAAAGAGGCTCTATAAGATTTTGATTTCTATAAAAAATAAATCCCCCATAAACAATAGCTGCCACATCACCCATCGACCCTGAACCTTGAACTTGATAATGGACACGCGCTGCCAAGTCAAACTCTTCAGATAAAGACATTTGAAGTTGGAAAAATTGATTCATAGCTTTAACCACACCAACGACAACAGAAGCTGATGAACCATATCCCTTTTTATTTTCTTGATAACCCAAGTCACTCTGTATTGTGATCAAAAGTTCAACATCTATTTTATCAGCTAAGCTTTTTAAGCTCGCTAATACAAAATTCCAAGGACTTTTATAATCTACTTCCAAATTTTTCATAGAAAAATTTAAACTAGGAATTCCAACATTTGTCTGAAGTCTTGATTCCTGATTACTTTCAGAAATAGTCACTGAAAAATCAGTCTCAACTGCCGCTAGTAAAGCTAAGCCTTGAGCTCTTGTTACAGCATACTCTCCTGCAATAAAAAGTTTGCCTGGAACTTTAATTGTTAACATTTCTCTAGCCAAAAGATACCCCTGGTCCAGCGTGGGCAAGGTTAAATTTAATCTGAGGGAAATTTTCCTTTAATTTCTTTAATAAAGCTTGTTCTGTTGCACGGTCAGTAATAATTTTCACATTTGGACCTGCATCAATTGTGACAAAAGAAAGCATACCCTCTTTATAACATTTTTGAGCAAAATCAACTAATTCATAAGTTTCCTTCACGAAGTAATCAAAAGGCTGAGAACACTGTCGATTTAATTCATGCATCGATAAAGCATTGACTTCTGCTATTAAGCCTACTCTTTCAATATCGGACTGCTTGATTCCTATTTTCATCTCTTGAAGCTGACTTTCTGATTTTTTTACCCAGTCGGCATAGCCTTTTGAAGCTTGAGCAATTTGCATTCCTTGACTAGAGGAGATTTTTTTTTCAAGACTAGAAACTTCAGCCACAATCATTGAAAGTTGAATGTCTTCATCCCAAAAACTTTCAGCATAGGAGGACCTATCATCAACTCCTTTATTCCAAATTACAAAATTTCCAAAGATTGAGCGTGAGGCCGAGCCAGAGCCTCGTCTTGCATATCTTGATAAGTCTCTTTCAGAAAGATTCAATTTTAAAAATTGATTGATAGCCACTGTTAAGGCTGCAAATGCCGAAGCACTTGAAGCTAAACCTGCACTTGTTGCTACATGATTTTCAGACTCAATCAAGAGGCTTGGAAAATCTTTAAAATCTGAACGAAAAATATTTAAAAACCGATGAACACGTTGACTATCACTTTTTTTGCCATTAATAATTAACTGATCTTCTTTAGAATCAAGATTTAATGAAAGGCTTGTCTGACTATAAAACTTATCTAAAGTCATAGATAAACTTGAAGTTGTAGGAAGATTTAAACTTGCATTTTCCTTTCCCCAATATTTAATTAAAGCAATATTTGTATGTGCTTTAGCTTGACTTTTCTCCATAATTTCCCCTTATTTTTTGGTCTTTTAAAAACTAAAAATCCAAGTATTTTGTGCTCCATTTTTAGCTAAAGTTTGTGAGATACGGATCGCATCTGTTGCATTTGCAGCTAAAGCAATAATTACCCCTCCTAAACCTGACCCAGTCAACTTTGCTCCTAATGCTCCTGCATCCAATGCTGCCTCAATCAACAAATCTAACTTAGGGTGAGAAACTCCTAGCTTTGTTAAAGCCTGGTGTGATGAGTTTAAAATAGGGCCAATCTCTTCAGTCTTATTTTCAATTAAAATTTCTCTCGCATGCCGAACATCATCCCCTAAGCTTTGAATACAAGTTTCTGCAAGTTGATTCTGCTCTTTTAACTTATGTCTGACGATTGCAATCGCTTGACTTGTCAAGCCATGAATTCCTGAATCACCAATGACCAAAAGTCCTGGTAAAATAATTTCTAAAGGCTCGACTTTCTTATCTTTAACAAACCAAAGAGGTTTTTCAGAGTTTACAGCCGCTGCATCAATTCCTGATGCTCGACCATGAACAATTGATTCTGAAAAGTTGACTAATTCAAAAAGTTCTCTTTCTTCAAGTTCATGATTAAAAAAATCAAAAAATGCCTTTGTTACTGCTGTAGCAAGAGCCGCTGACGCTCCAAGGCCTCGTCCTCTCGGAATATTACTATCAATTTCTAATGAAAAAGGCATCGTTAAAGCCTCAAAGCGTTCTAATAAACGTAAAATAAGTTGACGTATTCCCTCAAAATTTTCACCCATCAACTCTAAACGTTGCCGTCTTTCATTATCTTCAATGAACTGACCGATCCCAATTTTAGTTAACGTTACTCTCATTTTTAAGATATTTACTGGTATTGCAATCGCTGGCTGTCCATAGACTACTGCATGTTCTCCAAGTAAGATAAGCTTAGCGTGTGCTTCACCAATACCTATTTTCTGCTTTCTTTCCATAAGCTATATTTTAACTAAATTTAAAAGCAAAAGCAAGAAAACCACAAAAAAAGAGAGCAGCTGTAACTCTCTAAACTAATCTTTTATATCATGAAATTGATGATAAAGTTCTTGACGATTTAATTGCCTTGCTTTTGCTATTGTTTTAATTGCAACATTTGTTTTTTCTCCTTGAGAGATTAATTTTTTAATCGCTTCAAGAGCCGTATCTTCATACTCTTCCAATACTTCAGAAGCTTCTGACACAAGAATCAAACATTCACCTTTTAGAGGATGATTTTCTAAATCTTCTAGAATTTCTGTAATTTTTCCACGTCGATATTCTTCATAAATTTTAGTTAACTCTCTTACCACAACAATTTCTCGATCTTTATAAACCTCAAGCATATTATTTAATGTTTTTGCAACACGCAAAGGTGATTCATAAAAAATCTGTGTCCCTAAATCAGCTTTTCTTGATTCAAAAAATCGGACTTGCTCTGTTTTCTTTCTTGCTAAAAATCCATAAAAAGTATGAGGTTGAGGTGCCAGTCCACTAGCAATCAATGCTGTAATCCCTGCTGAGGCTCCAGGTAGAGAAATTACTGGAATATCTTCTTCAATTACTGCCAAAACCAATTCATGCCCGGGATCTGAAATACTTGGCATCCCCGCATCCGATACCTGTGCAATTGATTTTCCTTCCTTTAAGTAGTTGATAAGCTCTGGTATTTTTTCTCTCACATTATGCTCATGAAAGCTCTCCATTGGAGTATGTATATCAAAATGATTTAATAATTTACGTGTGTTTCTTGTATCTTCTGCTGCAATCAAATCCGATTCCTTCAGACAATTAATTGCTCGAAAAGTCATATCTTCTAAATTACCAATCGGAGTCGGAACTAAAAAAAGACTTCCATTTGAATTACTTGATCGAAAACTAGACTGTGTTTTCACCTAAATAATACCTCCTGACAAAGTAAACAATTTTCCTGCTCTTCTAGTACTTTACCGTAGTAAGTATGACAAACATGAAAACCCTCATCATATATTTTTAAGAGACTTGTAGAAAGTTTGTTCTTATCTTTTTCGTCTTTATCATCTTTTTTATCCATTTCTTCCAAACGAAAATGTAAACGATCATTTTCAAGACGAAGTTGAGCATTCTCGGCAATTGTATCTGCAAATGCATCTTTTATTTTTCCAATTATTGCATAAGTATCTGCCAAATCAATTTCTAAACGGTTAAGATTTGCCATTAATTCATCTTTATCTAACACTCTTAACTCCTTTCTTTATAAACATATACTTTCTAAGCAAGATTGAAATGAAACATTAGAATGCCACATTTTTTCTGCTTTAAAGCTTTTTTCTGTAAATTTATGCATTCCTTTTCTATTAAAAAGAAGGAGTAAAATAGAAAAAATAAGTTCTTCCTCCTTCTTTTCTTTAAAAAGAGTTATAAAATTCACTATACTTAGAAAAGCTTCGTCAGTAGACTGCTGACATTTCTCTACAAAGTCCTCTAGTTGATGGCTTACTGATAAGTACCAGCTTGATTGTGAAAGCTCTAATGCTTGTTCAACTGATGTTACTAACTCTAATAATAACTCTATTTCTGAAGGCTGTAACTTTTCTTTTTTTAGAAGTTCAGAAAGATAATCTTTATTTTTAGGAAAAACTACAGATTGGACTCTTGAGCGAATTGTAGGTAAAATTAAATTTTCTTTTTCAGTTAAAAGAAAAATATAATATTCGCTCGTAGGCTCTTCTATCGTTTTTAAAAGGGCATTTGAAGCACTTTCCCCTAACTTATCTGCTTCTCTAATAATTAATACTTTTTTATCTGATTCAAAGCCTGTAGAAGAAAAATCTCCTAAGAGAGCACGTATTTGAGCAACCTTTATCATCTGGCCTTCTGGCTCGATTATTTTCAATTCTGTAAATTCATTTATTTCTACAAGTTGACAAATACGACACTTTCCACAAGGACTCTTTTCTTCCTGACAAAAAATAGCTTGTGCTAACCAGATTGATAAATCAAAATTTCCAAAATTTCCAATAAATAAATAAGCATGTGACAGATTATTTGTTTCTTTTAAACGACTAAAAATCTGAAAAAGACGAGGCTGAATTTCTTCTATTTTCATTTAAAAATCTCTGGATATTTCTGAAAAAGTTTATCTAGAACTAACTTTGTAACTTCTTCTATCGACTGACTCGCATCAATTTTTACAAAACGAGTATTCTCTTTAGATAATTTACGATAGGCTTTGACAACTTTATTATGATAATCTAATGATGCCAAATCTAGACGTGTTTTCTCTCTTTCTTCTGACGCCATAATACGCTTAAGACCCTCTTCAGCTTCTAAGTCAAAGTAAAATGTCAGATCAGGAAGCAAGCCGTCTGTAGCAAAATGATTTAGCCATTTAACATTTTCTATCCCAATCCCTCCTGCATAACCTTGATAAGCAACAGAGGAATCAATAAAACGATCTAAAATTACAATCTTTCCTTCTACCAAGGCTGGCTTAACTCTCTCATTCATATGTAGGCGTCTTGCAGCAGCAAAAAGGAGCATCTCTGTTTCAGAATCCAACTGAGTATTTTTAGTATCCATAATAATTGAACGAAGTTCTTCAGCAATAGGCTCCCCACCTGGTTCTCTTGTTAATAAAACCTCACGATATTTCTCTAATTCAGGTTTAATCTTTTGTACAATTGTTGTTTTGCCTGAACCTTCCGGCCCTTCAAATGAAATAAGAATTGAGTTCATTTCTATATTATACATTTTCCACTTAATTTAATCTAGTCATAACTTGTTAAAGTTAATATAAGTAAAGTTTTTTTAATACTTTTATTTTTTAGATTTTGGATAAATTACCTTCTATTTTTCTCTCAGATGAGAACAAACTCAGTTTTTCAAAATTTTGACCACACTCTACTTGTACAGTTGCTCTTATCAGAACTTTTATAATATATGATATAATTGAGAATGCTTCAAATTTTAATCCTTGATAATCAACAACTAATTCTTACAAATTTAAGGACTCTTTTAGAGAGAGAAAATTATAAAATTTTGAAATGTTCAACTGCTTCTAGCTTACTCAAAGATTTAAGAGAAAAAAAGGCTAATCTTATCCTTATTGAGTCTTCTCATTTAGACTTTGATCACGTTCAATTTATTCATGACATTCGAAAATTCTCCTTTCTTCCGATTATTATTATTTCTAAAAGGAACAGTGAGATAGATAAAGTAATCACACTAAATGCTGGAGCTGATGATTATTTAACCATTCCTTTTTCAGCTAATGAACTCCTTGCTCGTATCAAATCACAACTTCGACGTACACAGTATTCAACTAACTTAGAATTACAAGATAAAAAGGCTACGACTGAAGAGGAGCTTATCCTTTCTCCTTTTCGACTTAATTTTAAAAGTTGTCTTGTCTATAAAAATAATCTTCCACTTTCTCTTTCAGCACAAGAATTTGACTTACTTCATTGTCTCATCTCTCAGCCCAATAAAGTTCTTTCACGACAATTTCTCTTAGAGAAAATTTGGGATTACGATTATTTAGGAGACACACGTCTTGTTGATGTTGCAGTTCGACGATTAAGAAAAAAATTAGAAGACAATCCCAGTCGCCCACAATATATTTGTAATCGCCGAGGTTTCGGCTATTACTTTAACTCAAAAAATTAACTAATAATGAAAGTCATACTATGAACGCCTTTAAATACTCTATCCTTGCGTCAGGATCCACTGGAAATTCTACTTATATCGAAACTGACAAGCATAAAATCTTAGTAGATGCTGGTCTTACTGCTAAAAAAATAGAAGAAGCTCTTTCTTCAATTAATCGCAAAGCTTCAGATATTGACAGTTTACTAATCACCCATGAGCATAGTGACCATATCAAAGGGATTGGTGTTCTTGCTAGAAAGTACCGTATCAATCTTTATGCCAATGAATTAACTTGGAAAAAGATTTTAGATAATGAAATGATTGGAAAGGTTGATCCTGAGCTGATTAAGGTCTTTTCTACTGGAAAAATACTTACCTTTGATGATATTGACATCGAAAGTTTTGCTGTCAGTCATGATGCTGTTGCACCACAGTTTTATCGCTTTATGAAAGATAATAAATCTTTTGCAATTTTAACAGATACAGGCTATCTTTCAGACCGTATGGCTGGAATTATTAAAAATGCCGATGCCTATATCATGGAGTCAAACTATGATGTTGAAATGTTGCGATATGGCCCTTATCCTTGGCGAACCAAGCAGAGAATTCTTTCAGACGAGGGGCATTTATCAAATGAGGACGGTGCAACTGCTGCCTTGACTTTGCTAGGAGACAACACTCAACGTATTTTTCTAGGTCATCGTAGCCAGCATAATAACACACTCGAGCAAGCACATCATATCATGAAAACAAGACTCGAACAGCAAGATATTGACACTAATAAATTACAAATTTTAGATACCAGTCATCTTGAGGCAAGTCCTCTTTATAAAATTTAATATTTTATTAGCTTATTTTATTAAGGTGATTTTTTATATTAAAAAAAATCGTAAATCTACTCTTTGGAAATTAAAAGGAATAAAGAATAAGGAGCTTTCAAGCTCCTTATTCTTTATTTAACTTATTCAATGTCATTTAATAAATTTTCAAGGTTTTCAATTAAATTTTTATAACTGGCCTTTTCTTTTGGGTTTTCAAAGTTTTTATTTTCAGTTAACTTCAAATGTTGGACTTGACTAAGAAGTTTTTTATCTTTTTCTAATTGTGCTGCCTCTCTTTTTTTAACCATTGCACTTTTAAGTTCAACTTTTTGATATATTTTTTGAGGCTCCTTCTCTAAACTTCTATTTATTTTTTCTTCTAACTTTTCTTGCTTTTGCTTTTTCAATCTATTTTTTTGATTTGCTGCAATAATCTCTTTATTTTCTTTAATTTTTTCAGTAATTAAATTTTGAGATACTATTTGTTTTTTTCTTACCTTTACGATTTCTTTTATTTCTTTTTTACTTTCAAATTCTACATTCTCTTTTTCAATACTCTTGAACTCTTTTGAAACTTCCTTAATATCAACCTTCTTTTTTAGCTCAAGTGAATCTTCTAAAGTTTTTATATTTTTTGTATCTTTTATATCTTTTAGATTAAAATCTTCTTTTTGAATTAGCTTAACCTGGGCTTCTTTTAATTCTCTTGGTTCTTTTATATCTTTTGAATTAAAATCTTCTTTTTGAATTAACTTAACCTGGGCTTCTTTTAGTCCTCTTGGTGCTTTTATTTCTTTTGAATTAAATTCTTCTTTTTGAATTTTTAACTCTTCTTTTTTAGCAGGTACGACTGTTAATCCTTTAATCTTTTTATCTTCATACTCTTCTTCTATTTTCTCCTCTATAAAGAGAGCTGACCAATGTAAATTCTGTAAAATAGCTGATATTTTCTCTAAAATAGGAGTTTTATAAGAAGAGGATTCCTCCAAAAATTCTTCATTTTCTTTAGCTTTTTCTTTAGAGAAAAATGAGAAGTCTTGGAATTTTTCAAAAATTTGAGACTTTAATTGAGTAAAAGTTGATTCCTCTATAAATTCTTCACCTAGCTCTTCTTTCTCAGTTTCTAAGATTTGCTCGCTTCTATACTCCAAGATATTTTCTGGCTCTTTTTTATCTTCTAGAATTTTCTCTCTTTCAGACTCTACAATATCTTCAAAACTCTCTAAATCTTCCTTTTTTTTAAAGAACGAAAAAATCTTGTCCAAATATCCTTCTTTAGATTCTTCTAAATAAGAATCCTCTTCTTCATTTTGATTTAAGTATTCTTTTTCAGCACGATCAATCTCATTATTTAAGAAAAGATAATTTTCTTCCGAATCCATAGTATATATTAGTTTCCAAAAAATATCAAAGATTAAAAATAAAGTAAAACTAACGAAAAGAGAACTTACATTAGTTATGATACTTATCTCTCTAGAATCATTAATCAAGAGACTAATAAAGTGAAAAATAATAATTAAAATAAATAAAAGGAAAACAAAAGAATAAATAAGTGATTGCTTCTGCTTTTTTTTACTTTTTAGATTTTGATTACTTTCATCCATCGAAACTCCTTTCTTTAATACTTATCATCTTTATTTTATCTTTAATATTACAAGAAAACTTAAAATACAAAGAATAAGACCTATTATAGTAATAGTTCGAATTATTGATAACTTACTCGGACCAATTTCTTTAAGAAAGTTATTATTAACTGATAAAAGGTTAAACTCATTTTTTCCGGCAATATATCTCGGCAAACGTAAATTATTTGTAAAGTCCTCTACCTCAGCCTCTCCTAAACTTGTCGTCATCTTTGCATTGTAGCTTTCATCCTCTGTTTTTCTATAAACTTGAAAATTTGTTCTGATATTATTTTCCGTTAAATTTTCAGCTGCTTGAGTTTGATATAAAAAATAATCTTCTCCCTGTCCAAGCCCCATAATTTGAATTACAGATTGAGAGAGGTCATTATCTTCTGAAGAATAAGACCAGTTAGAATTATTTTTAGGAAGTTCTTGAAGCTCTTCTGAGTTAAAGACATAGGTTGAGCCAGCTGAAATTTCTCTAAAGCTAGACAAATCAACTGTTGATAAATCATCATCTACTTTTTTCCAAGATTTTTTTTCATCCCAAAGGTATGTTTTTCCATTTACCTTTTTTCCTAAAACAAAGCTCGCTCCCTTTGCAGCCTTTTCTTTTTCAGTATCATAAGTTAAAAAGTTAATTCCTGTACTTCCTACAGGTGTTGTTTTCGTACTAATTTCTTGGTTGTTTTCTTTTTGAACAGTTACTGCTAAACTATAATTTCTATCTAATCCTGTATTATTCTGACTACTGATTATTGGATATGGCTCATAAGCTTTTTTATAAAAAGATAAAGGATTTTCCTCTCCATTTAACTCTACAATTACTGATTTTTCAATCAAAACAATTGGTTCAATATGTGCTTCAATATTAATAATAAAATCTTGATTACTTGGAGCAATCTCAATCTGATGGTAGGCAAAAGAATTCTCATTTGCTAAGTTATCTAAAGTTTGAAGGGCCACATTCATTTTTTCACTCATCGAGTCATCTATATCCTGTAAACTCGTTGTATCTAGCGATTTCTCATCTAAAATAAGAGTTGAGTTTTCAGAAATATTATCAATAACTAAATTAATTGGTAACTCTATTTTTAACTTTACTCCTTCAGATAAAAAGGAAGAATCTATTTCTATTTGGTAATTAATTGTCTGTCCATATTCAATTGTATAGATACCATTTTTTGTTTGACTTTCTTTTTCTAAGTTTGTAATTTTTGTTGTCACCAACTGAGAAGGGTTTGTAAGCTCTAACTCTATCACGTCTTCAACGCTTTCTAACATAACAAACTTTAAAAAATGCTCCTTTTTTTCTTTATGATAAATTGCTGTCCATCCTAGAGCCAGTTCAGTTTTACCAATTCCTTCCTCATTTGTATAAGCTTTCCCAACATTTCCTGGCTGATGGAAGCTAACCATTCCTACTTCCATTCCATTTACCTCAGACATTTCTTGAACAAACTCCAAGGGAAGGCACTGAATAATTTCTCTTGTTTCCTCATCTGAGTTTGTAACTCCGGGACCAAATCTTAAACTTGAGCTAACATGAATAATTTCATCATTTGATGGTGATTTTTCTGTAAAAAAAGTAAGAGCTTTTTTCCACTGTTTTGTCGAAGTATCCTCATCCGTAAACTCACCTGTTTTTATTTTATCATAGGTAAGCTGAAGATTTTGAGCATAAAAGCGCTGATTAGATACTGGTGCACCATGCTCTTTTACAATTAAAGTGATTTCTGGCACTCTTCTTGAAGTTAAATAAAGAGAAGAAATAGCGACACAAATAATAACAAATATAAAACTCAAAACATAAATAATTTTTTTCATATTTTTTCCTTAAAGCTACAAGTTAGCTGTGGCATAAAGTGTATTAGTTACTAATAAAAATGTTGAAATTAAAACAACGACTGCAATCATCCAAAGAGCTGTCTTTTTCTCCATCTTATTAAATAAGCGATGAATTTTGGCGTTCGCACAAATAGGTGAAAACAAAAGAAGAAGTGGTGTCATATAACGTCCTTGAACACCTTGGATACTATCTTGTCTTCCATACTCTAAAGGTGGACCATAGCCTATAAATCCAACATAAGTACTGATAACTCCTAAACAAAAGGCAGCAGTAATTCCAATACTTAACCATTTTGAATCATGATAAAAACCTTCCGAGAATAAAATATAAGTAACTAACAAAAACCAAATAATCATTATAATCGTTGGAGTATAGTTAATCGTTGGATAAGGAGAGGCAAGAAGGTTAATAATATCGGCGGGACTATCTGTTGTATAAAGTCTAAAAGTAAAGGTTACGAATAAACGACGAAAAACTGCAAAAATCCCTCCATAATTCCCTGTCAAAATCACTAAGGTAATCGTCCCAGAAATCAAGATAGAAAAAATAATTAAAAGAAGAGACTTATCCATTTTTTTTACCTGTTGATTTCTCTCAAACTGATAAACAGCACTTTCTAATTCTTCTTGCTTATAGCAATAAATGAGTGTCATAGGAATAAGCAAAAGTATAAAATAAAGATTGGGTTTTACTCCAATAATAAAAATTGGAAGAGAAATTAACAAGGCAATAATTTCTTTTAATATAAACTTTTTAGAAACAATGGCATTAATACAAAGCATCAAGATAAAAGCAACAGCTACAAAACCAAATGAATCATAAGTAAAACTTGCAAAAGAATTTAATATAACTGGGCTTAAAGCAATTGTAGTAAAGAAAAGTTTCCCTTTTTTCAAAAACTTAATGATAAAAAACATTATCAAGCTGTAACAAAATACAGTTAGTAAACGGCCAACTGTCATCATCATTCCTAAAGTTGGAGATAAGTGATAGCCTATTTTAACTGCTAATGCAGGGATTAAATGCCCAACATAATTATAGTTAAACTTTGAATCTAAGTTTAAATTTCTTGGGATTTTATCTTCACTAAGTAAAATTACTTCATTTTGATAAAACTCTTCAAATCTTTTTCCGTCTTTATAGAAAATTTTCTGTGCTTCTAAACCAGTTCCTATATTCAACTCACCATATCTTGAAATATCTGGAGCTAATTTTACAATTGCTGTTGAAGTAATAAAATGATATTGACCATCAGGTGCATTATAAAATGGCATAAAAAGAGATAATATGAAGCCGCAAAAAATAGACATAAATAAATAAAATTTATGTATTTGAATGTTTGAGTACCGTAATTTTTTTTCTAATTTCTCTTTTTGTTTTCCTACCATTTTTCTCCTTTATTGGTTCAATGAAATTTTCATATACTCTTTCAATTCATTAAGTACTGAAGATGATGTTGAATCTTCTGTAATTTCAGATATTCCTTGTATGTAATTTTTTGTACTAAAAAATCTTGACCCTAAAACTGTAATATATTCTTGTTCTGAAATAGTACTTGAAAATAAAGAATTACCTAAGAAATAATTTTTTACATGCTCATAATCTAACATATCTAAAATTGTAGGTGTCAATCCCAAAGAATTTCTTCCACCAACATCAATAACTTGAGCTGCTTGACCTGGATAATAAATCATCAGTGGGATGGGCGTTAAACTTACAGTCCGTTCAGTTTGAAAACTCGCATTATAAGTTGTATCTGTAAGGCTTGCATGATCTGTCGTAAAAACAACAATTGTATTATCATAAAGAGGACTTGCTTTAAACTGTAACCAAAATGTTCCAAATGCTTGATCCATTGCATAATATTTATTTAAAATCTTATTTGTTCCATCCCCATAAGTAACTGCAGTGTCCAAGTCAAAGTGAGTTTCACAAGTATAAGTTGATAAAAAGAAAGACTTTCCTTCTGTATTTTTTTTCATTGCTTCTTCTAAAAGAAGAGTATAGTTATCTTTATCAGTCAGAATTTTTTGAGTTTCTACATCGCTTACTGTCTTTAAGTTCTCGTAATTTGTTATAATTTTATCAAATTTAAGCTGCTCAAGGTAAGTTTGAAACAATTTATGGTCTGGTTCTGGATTTATCATCTCAGTTTCATAGCCATTCATTTTTAGTAGCTCTGGAAGAGAAAAGAGCGGTGTATCCAAGAGCCGTACCATTTCTTCAACTCCTGATTCTGTTGTATCTACGTATTGCTGTGATGAAAAAAGTTGGCCTCGAATTCCTCGGTAAGTTGCTGCAGTATGGTTGTAATAATTTTCAAATGAAATACTCTCATTTCTAAATGCAGTCAAATTACTGGTCAAGTTATAATTTAAAGAATTATTATAATCTAAAACTTCAGAACTCAAACCTTCAGTAAAGATAATGATTACATTTTGTTTTCCCATCCCTCCATCAAAAGAATTACTCACTTCTTGATGTTCAAAAGTCTGATAAATCCTCTCTTGTTCCAAATTACTAATTTTAGAATCCTTTAGCATTTTTTTATCCATTTCATAAGAGTTATAAAGTGCTAACCAACCTGACAGAGTTGTTTTTCCTGTCACTCCTGAAAGAAAAGCACTCATCAGCATCCCTAAAGCAATAAGAACAGTTATTAAAGAGCTTGACCAAGAGATTTTTTTAAACAAATCTTGTCTATGAGGTAAAAATGAAAGAATAATTAAAAATATTACTTTTATATAAAGAAATTTTGTCATAGAACCTAAGGCTTCGAAATTCAGAATATTTGTCCATATGGTATAAGTTACAAAGTCACCAGTCATTGCCACACTAAACATATTACTTAAAGCTAAAATATAAAGCAATGAACTTAAAAGATAAGCAATGAAGGAAAGAGTTTTATGAATAAAGAAAAATTGACTCAATAAAAAGATGATAATAATCTCTGCAACAAAAACTAAAAATTGCAAGCCATTCCAAGAACTCTGCTGTATTGCAATAAAAGCAATTAGAAACATTAAAATAAGTTTAACTATCGTAAGAAAAGTTAACCATTTTATCTTTTTTAATTTATTTTGATCAATTTCATCAGTATTTTTTTCTTTTTCCTTAATATTTTTGATAAAATTAGTCCATTTATGTTCTTGAGTTTCTTCCAAGATAATTCCCTTCTATTTTTTAAGCCCTAAAAGACTTTTCGCTCGTCGGATAGCCTTTCTTTTTAATAATCCTAAAATTTCTCTTACAGGAATTTGGTTACTTTCATCTCTTGTATCAAACATCAGATGTCTAAATGGCGGATCAATTTTTGCTGTTTTTAACATTCGATTTGCTGAAGAAACAATATGAAAACCATTTAAAAGTTTAACTTGTGAAATTTTAAAATCATAGCCATTCATCCAAGCTACATAGATTAAAAGACGCTCAAAAGCATGTAAAATAGTAGCTATAGGCAACGGTTCTTCAGGAATTTGCTCTAAAAAATCTAAGTCTAAAATACTTTTTAAGGCTTTGGGACGATACCAGACCATTGTTCCATAAGACATAATATGTCGCCTACGCCAGGCAAGTTTTTCCTTATCATAGCCCATTTTTTCCCATAGGTCTTCTATATAAGGACGCAAAGTATTTTCCTGATAAAATGTCGGTCCATAATTTAGATTAAAATAATCGACCACATCAGGGATTAAAATTCCTAACTTTGGATTTTCTTCAAATTTTGTAAATAATAATGATGCTGGTTTTATTAGTGAATCAATCAAATCATGACGCCAACTTTCGCCAATAATCCAGTGATTATCAACTGACTTTTTAGTATGAAAATGTCCTGCAATCTCATATTTTTCTAAACGTTCATGTATTACTTGCCAAGGAAGGACGTCACGTCCTTTACTTGCAGTTACGATAACTTCTTTAACTGGTTTTTTTCTTTCAAAATAGCTTAGAATTTCTTCTTTTTTCTCTTCACTATTGGTCGTAATATAAAGGTCATAATTTTCAATATGATTTTCAAAAGCTTGTACAAACTCATCTAAAAGTTCCACATAATAAACGTGTAGATGAATTCCAACAGTTTTTATACTTTTTTTTGTCAAATAATTACTCTGAATTGTTTTATATCTCAACATATAATCACGGTCGGGACCATCAATTTTTGTCATATGTTCAAGGATTAAGTCTATCGGAAAATCAGAATCTCTTCTTATTTTCTCAACTACAAGACTTGTAAAACTATCATCTGAGGCACAAGAAAATGCTTTTATTTTTAAGAACGGAACTTTACCCTGTAAGAGTTCTGAAAGACCAAAAATTGAAAAATCATGAGACGGTAATCTTTCCCAAGATAACTTACGTGTATCAAAAAGAACAGCGGAATTAAATCCTGCCTTTTCAAAATAAGAGGACATTTCTGATTCGTACTTAACAGTTACTGATAAAAACTCCTCTTGGCTTTCAATATTTTCCCAAAATTCACGAAATACTGATGATTTTACAAGATTTTGTTTATAGCTTACAAAGTAAGACTGGATATGCTCACGAAATGAAATTACATCCTTAGCAATAGTTACACTATGTTCACGATTATTAGTAAGACCCCAAAAATCAACTTTTTCATCCAAGGAGTAAGCTTCAAAAATACTCTCAAAATCACCAACTGGACCAAAGCAAGTATCATCCATCAAACTAACAGAATCATAGGTCATTAACTTCTCAAATCCAATATACTGCATTGCTTCTGACCAAGCTTTAAAATTATAGCCTTTATTTTCACGAGATATAAAATCATCTATCAAGTTTTTAGTGAGAAGTTTATTTTGATTTTCCTGACTTAGTTCACTATTGCTCACAAAAAGGATACGTTCAAATAATGGACGTAATTTTTTTAGCTGATAAGTCACATAATCAGAAAGTTGATTTTCTTTATTAAAGTGTACATACAATAAAATATGATGGGTCATTTTTAATATCTCTTTTATTTTTCTATAAGGACTTATTTTTAACAAGCCTACTTTATAAGATTTTGATGTTTCTAAGCATTCACTCAAATCTACTAATCTTTAATTTACTCTTCAAAATTTAAAATAAGTTCTTTTCTATTTCTTCATAAATTTTTCAATCTCTTTCAACTTCTTTCTATCATTATCAACATTTGGATCTGCTAAATATATTTGACGACCTTAACTTTTTAATGATAATTTAGCGAGACATCTCTCTATTTATAAATCCAGCAATTGATATTACCACTAAAGCTAAAAGTCAAGGGCTTTCCATTGTCCCATTTCCTGTAAGAGTGCATTATTTTGATTATCAGCGATAATCAAAAAAGAAAAGCTTTGATGTTCTGCTGTCATTGCGATTGTTTCAAGCTCAAGATTTTTAGTATTATTTATTTTAAATAGTGCTGCTTCTACTTTCATCGTTCGAGAGCTAAAAGCTGTCAAAGGAAGTTTAAACTGAAAGTGATAAACTCCTTTTCGATCTGAACGTTGAATAATTTCATAATTCTCATCAAAAAGTCCACTATCAACGACACTCCCCGAAACAGCCATACTATCACTCAATGAAATATTAAAAGCCACGGGTAAATCTTCTGTAATTCTATAATTTAGATTAAAAATAAGATCTTCACTATTTTTTATCTGTATATCCGACAGTAATTTTAATGAAAATTCAGGGACTAAAGAGGAAACTTGAGGTTCATGTTTAGCTGAATCTTCTAAGTTTTCTACTTGTATTAAATTTTCTACTGAATACATCGCAGCAACCTCAGCTGGATTTCCACAAGCTTCTACCTTACCATCTTTGATATAAATTGCACGATCACAGTATTTCTTTACAGCATTCATATCATGCGTGACAAGGATTGTTGTTAAACCTAATTGCTTTCTTTCTAAAAAATAATCATGACATTTCTTTTGAAAACTTTCATCACCTACTGCTAATACTTCATCTAAAACTAAAATTTCACTCTTTGCTTTTATCGCTACTGAAAAGGCTAACCTTACCTGCATTCCTGAAGAATAATTTTTTAACTTTTGATTCATAAAATCAGAAAGCTCAGCAAAATCAACAATATCTGTATACATTTCATCAATTTCTCGATGACTAAATCCAAGCATTGCTCCATTTAGATAAACGTTTTCACGTCCTGTTAACTCAGGGTTAAAACCAACACCAAGTTCGATAAAAGAAACAAGTTTTCCATTAACTTCAACAGTTCCTTTTTCAGCCTTATAAATTTCTGAGATAATTTTTAATAAAGTTGATTTTCCTGAACCATTTCGGCCTATAACCCCAAAAAACTCACCTTTATTTACTCTAAAATTAATATCTCTTAATACTTCGTGTACTTTATAACCTTTAATTCCCCGAAAGAAATTAACCAAGGTTGTTCTTAAACTCCTTGTACTTTCTGTAGGCAATCGAAAACTTTTACTTACATTTTTTATTTCTATTGCAAGTTTTTCAGACATTATACAACCTCCGCAAATTGGTTTGATTTTTTATTAAATACCCAAAATCCAAAGACAAAAATAAGAATCGATAATATATAAGGAATTGAAACAATAATAGGAGAGTCAATCATTTGCCAAACTGTTGGGTTTGTATTTTCACTAAAGGTTAAAATATAACGCATATCTTGAATGATTTGAGACATTGGATTGAGAAGAATTATTTTTGACACCAAACTTGCCCATTCTCCACCACGATTTAAAATTTCTGTAATAGGATAAATAATAGGAGTTGCATAAAAAGCAGCTTGCATCACAACATCCCAAACTGGACTTAAGTCTCTAAAATAAACATAAACTGTAGATAAGAGTAAAGCCACTCCAGCTGTTAAGAGTAAAAGTTCAATAAGTAAAGGAAAGACAAAAATAATTGTCCAATTAAATTGAACGGCATTAATTATTGCAAAAATAATCACAACAACCAAAGAAATTAAAAGATTGATAAAAGCATTAGATACAACTGAAAAAATAATAACTGAATTTGAAAAACTTATCTTTCTTAAAAGATCACCTCTATTAACAATAGATACCATTCCAATTATTGTTGACTCAGAAAAGAAATTCCATATCGTAACTCCTAACAGTAATGCAACTGCAAAATGAGGAATTGCACCTCCAAATTTTAAAAATTTTACAAAAACTAAATACATTACAACAAAGAGTAAAAGAGGCTTTAAAATTGACCATAGATAACCTATTGCACTTCCTTGATAGCGTAATTTAAAGTCTGTTTTTATTAATTCTTTGAGTAATATTCTATTTTTTCTATCAAAAAAGTTCATATTCTTTATTTCCTTAATTCTTACTGTGATAAACTCTATCATAGAAAAAATTTTCTATGAGTCGTAAACGGCAGAGAAAAATTGCTTTAAAACGATGAGGCATTTTTTGAATATAATTCTTTTTTATTTCATCCATATATTCTGAATGATCCTCATCTAGCATCTTAATTGCCTTTTTTACTCCAAACATCAGATAATACATTCGGTAAGGAGGAATATTCATTGACAACGCCAAGTTAAAATTTTCTCTGCCAGCTTGAACATTATCATCTAAAAACTTAAAATTAACTAGATCATGTGTCACAGACTGAGAATGCTGTACCCAATAATAAAGAACCTCATTAACATCTACTACTTTTTTCACTCGTGTTAAAAGCGGTCCCGCTAAGGCCACATCTTGTGCAAATCGATTTTCTATAAAACGAAGATTATCAAATAATTCTCTCCGATAGAGTTTACACCAGTTTGCTTCATTCAAATAATAAGCTTCTATTTTCATTAATTTTCTAAGAGTTTTAGGAAATACTGTCTGATATTTTTCAAAAGCTCCTGTAAAAGTTGTCAGCTTTTCTTTATCAAAAGAATAATTTTTAAATTTAATACTTTCCAACTCAGACATACCCGGATGCTGCCAGCGTCCTTTTGCGAGATCTGATTCAGTAGTTTCCAATGCTTGGCATAAAATTTCTAAATACTGTGGATGATAAAGGTCGTCATTATCACAAAAAGTAATATAAGCTCCTTTCGCCTCATCTAATCCTTTATTTTGTGCTTTTGAAATCCCTCCATTTTTTGCATGAAAAACACGAACGCGTGAATCTTTATTTGCCAAATTCTCGCAAATTTCTCCTGATCTATCTTTCGATCCATCATTAATTAAAATTAATTCAAGATTGTGATAAGTCTGGTTTAAGATTGATTCAACGGTTCGCTGAAGAAAGTTTTCGGCATTATAAACAGGAACAATAATTGAAATTAATTTTTCTCTCATTTTTTTAATTTTGGCATTGGCTGCCAGTCTTTATCCTCTCTTAACTTCTTGGCTTCAGACATCCCTCTAAATAATTCTTTTAAACTTAAGCTAAAGTTATCTGAAAATTTCAGACGAATCACTTCTTTTATCAAGGTTAAAAAAGTTCCAATTGCAAAAATAATCGGTTGGTAATCACCATGTATTTTAAGATACTGAGCCATATATCCTCTATTTCTCATAATATAAAAACGTGCCATATCAGATGTTGAGTTTAACTTTCTGATTTTTCCAATTTTCATATTTTTAAGTTCACGTGTTCGTTCCATAACTGTTTCATTAATTAATATGAGTTGAGTAACTTTACTTGCTAAATAACCATATATCGTATCATCCCAGTAAATAAAGAAACGATAATCCGGAATGCCTATCTCTTCTACTAAACTTCGATGGATTAAACCACCTTCAAAACAAATGGTATTAATTTTTTTATAACTTTCACCTTTAGAAAAACCTGCCGGTGCAATTGGATTTGGAATTCCTAATTGATTTTTAAAATCATACTGCCAATAAAACTCACTATGATCGTAATTTTTTCTACAAACTTGCAAGGCTCGGTTCCCATTTTCTAGAGACTTCTCAAGCCAAGGGATAAGTCTTTCAACTGCATCAGGAAAAATACGGACATCATCATCCATAATCCATATCCACTCTGCTCCCTTCTCATATGCAACCTCGACTCCTTTAGAAAATCCACCTGCTCCTCCTGTATTTTCAAGCATCGGAACATAGATAATCTGTGAAGATGAAAGTTGCTCTTTAAAAGAAGTAACCAAAAGAGAAGTATCATTTGAATTTTCATTATCTACAACAACTAAAAATTCAGGATGTACCGTCTGCTCTTTGATAGAATTTAGTAAAATTTCTAACAATTCTTGACGCATAAATGTTACTAAAATAATGGCGAATTTTTCTTTTATCGGCATATCATTGAATTATAGCATAGATAAGAAAGAATTACAAGAAATGTAAAGATAGGTTAGAAAATTAAAAGAGAAACAAAAAGTAAAGTTTTCTTGTACATTAAGAAGATAAAATACCATTATTAAAAAAGAATGATATAAAATCACTCTTTTTTAAACTCACGTGCAATGTCTTTCAAAGCAGCATTAAATACCTGGTCCATATCATAATACTGATAATTTCCTAAACGCCCCGCGAAGATAACTTGTTCTAACTTATTTGCTTCTTTTTTATATTTTTTAAAGAGAACTGAATTTTTTTCATCATTGATAGGATAATAAGCCTCTTTTGTTCGATCCCAATTTTGTGGATACTCCTTTGTCAGGATAGATTTTCCTTCATCTGCTTTTTGATCAAAATGACGCCATTCCATCACACGTGTCTGCTCTGTTTCAGCATCCGTATAGTTGATAACCGCATTTCCTTGAACATTATTTGACTCATAAGTCTGACTTTCAAAGCGAACCGAACGATACTCTAACTCACCATATTGATAATCAAAGAAAGCATCAATCATTCCTGTATAAATAATCTTTGGAAATTCTTCAAGCCAAGTTGCTTTATCATCTAAAAAATCAGTATTAAGCTTAATATCAATCAAGTCAGAATCTAGCATCTTATTAAAAATAGCTGTATAACCATCTACTGGAATACCTTGATAACGATGATTGAAATAATTATTATCAAAAGTATAACGAACAGGTAAACGTCGGATAATAAAACTTGGTAATTCTGTTGCTTTACGTCCCCATTGCTTTTCCGTATAACCTTTAATCAACTTTTCATAAATATCTGTTCCTATTAGGGAAATTGCCTGCTCTTCAAGATTACCTGGGCTTGAATAAATCCCTGCAGCTAATCTTTGTTCTTCAATCTTAGCCGCAGCCTCTTCAGGTGTTTTTACTCCCCAAATCTGATAAAAAGTATTCATGTTAAAGGGAAGATTATATAATTCCCCTTTATAATTTGCTAGCACTTGATTAATATAAGTATTAAATTCTGTAAATTGATTGATATAATCCCAAACTTCTTTATTATCTGTATGAAATATATGTGCTCCATAGTCATGTACATTTATTCCATGCTCTTTATGTGTATACATATTTCCCGCAATATGACTACGTTTTTCAAGAATTAAACTACGTTTTCCTTGCTTAGCTACTTCATGAGCAAAAATTGAGCCATAAGGACCTGCTCCTACAATTAAATAATCATAATTTTTAGTATTATATTTCATTTTTTATCTTTCTTCGCTTTATAAATCTTTTTATTTAATGGACGAATCTCTACTTTTTTTAGATTTGTAAGTTTGACAGGCTTTACTTTTCTTATCACTTTTGCATTGTCTACTACTTCTTTTTTATCAGAAGTTACTGACATTACTTTTTCTATATTTAAGCTTGTATTTTCTAATTTTCGTATACTTTTATCTTTTTTATCTTCTGAATCTTTAGTAGGTTCTTTACTTAATAAACTTAGATTATTTTTTTCCATCCAACGAAATAAATTATAAAAGATAAGCAGAGTAAAGAAGAGCCAAATAATCGCACAGACAATAATAATTTGGCTGTATTCCATCCTTTTTTTACTTGGGATTTTCTTTTCTTTTATAGAGTTGATACTTCCTACTTTAATATTATCAAGCTTGGGAGTAGATCCTGATTCCCAAAGTAAATTTGCAGTATAAAGTTGTCTCACAGCTCCAGCATAAAATCCTGGCTCACCAACCCAACCATGAAAAGCAACTTGGATTTGCCCTCCTTCATTACTAATCCTTGACATCCCACCTGGACCAATAACGTCTGTTGTTGCTGTTGTCATTAAAGGACCTTGATAATAGTAAAAGCCTAATAAACTTTCACTTTTTGCATAAGCAGTAAAATAACTTTCTTTATCTGCATCATTTGCTGAAAAGAAGAGGACATAACTTCCATCCTCAGCTTGGATGAGCTGTGGTCCTTCAATTCTAGTAATCCAATCAAAATCTCCATTATTTTCAGGATTTGGAATATCTAAATTTGCCAAAAGCTCGATTGGTTCTCCTACACGCTGAAAACTTGATAAATCTATAGCCTGTATATATATTTTAGAATAAGGCTGTTCATCTGTTGCATAAATAACATAATCTTGTTCTGTTTTAGAGTCTTTAAAATAAGAGGCATCTAAAATATTATGACTTTTAGACTCATCTGAAACTAGAGGATAGTCTACAAACACAAAGGGACCTTGAGGACTCTCAGAACTTCCAACTGCCAAAGTATAATGTTGTAAGTCTTGACTAAAAGCTGTCAAAAATATGATGAATCTCTCACCATCGTAGAAAACCTCTGGAGCTTGTGTCAACTTATCTGCTAGCACCCAAGAAGGAAGAGTTGGTGTCACATCTGCAATATAGTCGTATTTTTTTAAATCCTCACTAATCATCAAAGGTGTTGACACTTTACCTTCTAACTTCCAGCTCCTTGTTGAATAAGCGTAGTACTTTCCTGAATAGCGTAATAATGAAGGGTCAGCAAAGTCTTGTGAAATCTTAACTTCCTCTATCTCTTCAGGAAAAAAATAATCACGCGCAAAAAAGAGGCCTCCTAAAACTAATAAAGGTAGGAATATAATAATTAAAAATTGAAAAAATTTTCCTTTTTTAAACTTCATAACCAACTTTCAATAAATAAAACACCATAAACAGTATTAAATAATAATAACATACTTGATAGTATAGAAACAAGTGCAACCATTAGAAATAACATATTTTCTTTCTTTATGTTTAATCTTGCCTCAAAAGGAGCTTTGACAAAAATAGCTAAAAGATAAAATGCAGTACTATAGCGTCCTTGAACTCCTAAAATATATTGACTACTTGACCAACCATTCAATAAAGAAGTTTTAAAGGATAAAAAAGACTGATAAACAGCTAATAAATTTAAAATAAAAATTATTAGGGCTGAATAAGCCAGTAACTTTCCTTCTACAAACTTTTCCTCTGAGAGACAAACTGCTGTAAGTAAACCTCCCCAAACAGTTACTAACCAAATCGGCATATTATTATAACGAGGATAAGGAGCAATAAAGGTTGACAGGAAAGTATGAGGAACTTGGTTTTCTATCCAAGTCGCTGGATTATTTACAAAAGTAATCCAAAGTCGAGAGATAAAATTAAAAATTCCACCATAAGGTGTGAGTAAAATCCAACCTATCAAACACAAAATGAAAAAAGAAAGAGCAAGAAAAACTAACTTTACAGTAGACTTTAGCCGTTTACCCTTTATCCATAAGTAAACAAGTACAACTGGAAATATCAAAGAAAGGAGAACGAAATTTGTCTTTGCTGCAAAGTAATTAAATACAGATAAAAATAGCATTGCAAAAATCTTAAATAAACTAAGTCGCTCATCTACAACAGTATTTACTGCTAAAGTTAAAATTGCTACTGCTAGTACAAAAGAGAGAGAATCATAGGAGAGAGAAGCAAATTGGTTAATAACCACAGGACAGAGCATTAATGTTGCAAAAAATAAACGACCTCTTTTTAAAATGCGAAGAAGGAAATAAATTATCAAACTATAAATAAAGCTTGAAAATAAACGTGAGATTGTAATCATTAGCCCTAAAGAAGGGTAGATTAATTTTCCAATCCATACACCAATTCCTGAAATCAGATGCCCCCAGTAATTATAACTTAGAAAACTAATTGACTGAGTAGACTCATCTAAAAATTGCATCTTTGTCAAATAATACTTATCAAAATATTCTCCTTTTTGATAAGCTTCAATCTGCTGAGTTAAGCCTCCTTTTGTCTTCACTTCTCCATACTGTGTCAAGTCTGTATAAATTCCCACAATATCAGCTGAACGTTCAAAATGGACTTGACCATCAGGTTCACTAAAAATAGGCATCCCTATTGCTAAAACAAAGGAAAGACAGAGGGCTATAATCAAATAAAACTTATGGATACTCTTTGAAGAGACTTGCTCATTTGTCAAGCCTAGTTTATTGTCATTACTATAAGACTTTTCAAAACTTTCAACTCGAAGGCGACTTTTTCTACTTAATGTTATTTCTTCCATATTTTATGTTATTTTTATAATTAAGACTGCAAGAGCAGTTAAAACTAGGATAACTACTACTATCACTAAAAGGATAAAAGTAGTTTTTGATTTTACTTTAGTCTCAGAATTAACATCTATCAAATGATAGTCTTGAACTCCAGGGTTATAATCTGAAAGAAGGCTATTAATCTCTTGACTTTTAAAGCTAGCATTAGATATACTTGTTTCATAGAAAAGACTGCCTGATCCCGAGTACTTTTGATTACTATAAATTTCAAATGAGTACAAACTTTCATTTTTGTCATAACCTTCTGCTGCCACTATCTGATAAAGGAAGTAATCATCTGCAACATTTAACCCTCGAAGTTGAAAGATTGATTGATTAATTTTTGTCTCATTTTCTTGATTATAGTTACTACGATTTGTTACTGTTTCAAGTATCTCTCCTTCTTCAACTCCTAATTTATAAGAGAAATTTCCTTCAAATCGTTGATAAACAGAACTATCAATATTTTTTAGGTCTTGATTTACTTCCTCCCAAGTCCCATCAGACTTATAAAGATAAGACTTATTTCCTTTCTTTTTTCCAAGGAGATAGACTGAAGAAGAGAGTAATTGATTGCTTTCAGAATCAGCCAAAACAAAATTTATCCCTGAGCTCATCACTCGATCTTTTGAGATAAAACTTTCAGTTGTATTTATGTTTGATAAACTAACTGGAAGCGTAAAACTTGTCGAATAATCCTGTCTCTTCTCAGTCATTATTAGAGAAAGCTCTTCAGAAGATAAATCTTCTACAAGCGTTTTTATCTCAACTTCAGCTTCTAAATGTCCCTTGATTTCAATCACAATATCTTCTTGGCTCTCAGGAAGAGAGAAACTATAAGTTTGAATCGAGCGATTGTAAAGTATAGCTTCTAAATCTTTTTGACTTTCAACAGCAGAAAGCGTATTTTCATTAACTGCTAGTCCATAGTTAGAGGCACGAAGAGGATTGGCTAAAAGTGAACTTATCTCAAAAGGAACAGAGATACTGTCTATTACTAAATTAGTTTTAGGATGGAGAGCAACTGTTGTTTCTGAAGTCAGTAGTTCTTTACTTACTTTAAGCTGGTAGATAATTTCTTCACCATACTCAACAACATATTGTCCAACATTATTTTGATAATCTTTTGATAAATTTGTAATTTCTAGAGATAAACCGGTACTCTCCAAGTTTGAAAGGTCAAGCTTTAGAGTTTTTTCCTTTGTCAGATGAGTAAAGGCAAGCCAATTTTTACCTCCATCTAATATCGCATAATAACCTGACGATAACTCAGCCTCAGCTTTTCCTTGCTCATCTGTTAGCGACTTTCCAATATTTTCAGAGTCTTTAAAGAAGAATTGAGAAGAATTACTTATTTTTCCACCAGTTACTCCAATATTTGAATCATTAAGAAAGTTTAAAAAATCCTGGCTTACTTTAGATTCGCTAAATAAAATTTTTAAAGCCTCTTGACTTTCACTTTCTGATAAAGGATTTCCAGGAGCAATCTTTAAATCTGAAGTCAAAGAAATTGAATTTCCAACCATAGCATAATTTTGACGCATCGCTTGCCATTGTGAGGAATTTAGCTCTTCTTCTGAAAAGTCAGCATTTTTTATTTTTTCATAGACAATAGTTAAATTTTCACCCATTATCTGACGATGAACCAGAGCAAGTCCATCTTTTTCTAATTCAATTGTTAACTTAATTTTCTCTGATTTACTTGCCTGAACTATTGTTGAGAAAAAGACAGTAAGTAAAAGAAGGCAAAGACCAACTATTTTCAATTGCTTTTTTATCATTTTTATCATAGTTTAATAATTTATTATATCACAAGATTTTAAGTCATTTCTTTATTTGTAAAATTATTGGTTGAATAATCTGAAAAATGGGAGCTTTTAAAAGATATAAAAATAAAATGTAGAAACTTGTCCCTAAAAGACACTCTAAAAGATAATTAAAAATACCCGCTGATAAATAAAGATCGAGACTATAAACAAGTAAAAAGCAAAGAAAAGCTGACAGTAAATACTTCCAAAGATTTCCAAAAACTTCAGAGAATTTAAAGATAGCTCTTAAAGAAGAAATTTGATAAAGACAAACGGTAAGTTCTGTCAAAACTGTAGAAATCACTGCTCCCATTGCTCCCATTGAGGGGATAAGTAGAAAGTTAACTGTTAAATTAACTGCGACTCCTAAGACTGATGACATAAAGTAAACAGACATTTTTCGTGAGGCAAGCAAATACTGAGAGCCAAAAACATTTCCCCAAGAAATAAAAAGAATAACCAGAGATTCAACAAAGATTAAACTGGAAACTGAAAGGTACTCTTTTCCAAAAAAATAGCTGGCAAAACTAGATGAAACTCCCATAAGTAAGGCTATTGCCCAGAAACTTGTTGCATTCATTAATTCTAAAGATTTTAAAGTAAGATTTTTAACTTCTTCTGATTTTTCTTTTGAAAATAAGGAGGAAAGACGAGGTAAAAATGCTGCACTAAAGCTACTGGTCAAGGTGTAGGCAACTCTTACAATCGAGTCTGACTGAGTAAAAAATCCTGCAGCTTCCATTCCTTGCATTAAGCCCAGCATTGTTTTATTGATTGACAGATAGATTTGGATGATGATTTGGGGAAGAAATAATAAAAGAGTAGCTTTTAAATGCCTACGAACCTTTAGCTCTCTAAAACTTACTTTACTGATTTCTTTTCTTAAAAATGGCCAAACGCTGAGGTTTCCTAGAAAAGTTGTCATTGCCATGAGAAAAATATAAAGCCATAAATCCTCTGACCGACGCACAAAAATAAAGATTAAAAGGATAAGCAAGAGTTTAATTAGACTATTTCTTATAGTTAAAATCTTAAAGTTTTCGGTCCCCATAAAATACCAAGAGATGTCAAACATAACGGCTAAGAGTTGAATACTTTGAAGGAGGTATAAAAATTGCCAATTTTTTTGAAAGAAAGTAAAGAAAAAGTAAGCTAAAAGAGAAAGTAATCCCATCAATACTTTTAAAATAATAAGTTCATAAAATAAGCGACTTTTTTCATGTTTGTTAGCCTGCTGATAAGCAATTTCTCGGTTCCCATACATTTGAATACCTAGATTAGCAAAAAGCATAAAATAGCTGACCGCAGCCGCTGTATATGCATTAATTCCAATTCCTTCTGGACCAAGTACTCTCGAAACATAGGGGATCGTCACTAAAGGAAGTAGTACAGTCAATAGTTGATAGACTGTACTATAAGCCATATTTTTTATTAATTTCATTTTTATTTCTTAAAAGTAAAGAGAAAATCTCTGATTCGACCTGAAAAAGACTCGTAATAAGACCAATCTTTGATAATCCCCTTTAAAATTTTATTTTTTTCTCCTACTTGTGCAAGTTCATAACGTCGCTGGTAAAAGTCTGCAATTTCTTTTACTTCCTGAGCTTGTACTCGATGTCTTTTTTTTAATACTTGATAGATTATTTCAAAAAATCCTTGATAATCATATAAGGCTTTGATATGCTCTTGCCGTGTAGAGCTTAGAGAAATAATTGCTTTTCCACTTGCATTTTTACCATGTCGCAAGTGCTGACCAACAGATCGGTTAAGATTATAGCCTCTTCCTAGTAGGGAGGATAAATCTTCTAAAAGAGCATCATGATTAATTTCTATCTCTTTAGGCCAGAAAGAAAGGGTATCTTTAACCAATTGGTTGCGAACAACAAGTGTCCATCCTGGGCGAAAGGATTTATAAATTAAACGTTCTGGGAATTTCGATAAATTATTTTCCTTATCTAAAAACTCATGATAATGATTTTCCGAAACTTTTTTATTTATTTTTAAAACTTTCATATCTGCTGTGAGCAAGTCTATTTCTGGATGATTTTCTATTATCTCAAGTTGCTTTTTATTCTTATCCAAGTCCCAAATATCATCTTGATCTGAAAAAAAGATAAATTCGGGACAATAATCTTGAGCATCAATTAAAAGCTGATGAAAGTTATGACGCCAGCCAATATTTTTTTCATTCTCTCTCACTTCCCAGTGGCTAAGATTATATTCTGAAATATATGTTTTCAAAAGAGAGACTGTCTCATCAGTTGAGGCATCATCTCGAAAGATAAGTCTATCTACTGGATACTCCTGCTTTCGGATAGAGTCAAGTTGTTGTTTAAGATATTGACAACCGTTATAAGTTGCCATAATTAAAAGAGTTCTAGTCATTTAGATAAAAACCTCAAAAGTAAGTAGTAAGGTGCTTTTATTTTAAAAAGCTGCGTCATAAATCCTGAAAGCCAGACCATTGATGAAAGGTCTTGCTTAAATTGTTTAAGATGACAAAGATAAAAAAATAATGAATTTGCTTGAGCCAAATATTTTATTTCACCTGCTCCATGATCAAGTCGTAATCGTCCGAGAGATTCAGCTATTTCTAGACTTGTTTTCGAGATTAAGCTTTTCTCTAAACCTTGAAACCAAAAGTTTTCCTTTTTCTCCTTGTAATCTCTCGAAAGCTCAGACTGGCTGAAATCTCTTAGAAAATCTAATGCTCCTCTTTGAATTTCAAAATTTCGAAAGAAAATCTTATTTTCTTGAGCTGTCCATTTTTCTTGAACTGCTTGAATTTTTCCATCTTTTTTTTCAAAAAAGAGAGTTGACCCTTCATTTGCGATAAAAAGAGACTCATAAGCCTGTATCGCTCCTCTAAATTTTGTAAAATAATAATCTTTTTTCTGACTTTTAAAAAGATAAGAGCGTGAGTCTTCTTGCTCCGTGATTCGTAAGCCTGTATAAAAAGCTATCGAGCTAAGATTTAATTTTTCTTGTTTAAAAATTTCTTTCAAAGCTTCATGTGTTCGACCGTACCAGCCAATATCTACCAAGGCTATCCGTCCAGATAAGTCCTCTTGTTTTAAGTAGGCAAGTAAATACTTTAATTCTTTTTTTGCTCGCTTTTGAATTTCTGGAAAGAAGCTCTTCAAAAAGTTTAAACTTTCCAAATCTTCTAGTAGCTCCTCCAAGCTTGCAAAACTTTTGTTAAGCTGCCTTTCTGTCAGCATTACTTGCTTATCTTCTAGTCCTAAGTTTTTTAAAATATAGCTCAAACTTCGACGATTTTGAAAGATAAGCTCAACACAATCTTCAACTTTTTCCATGTAAGCAAAAGTTGGAAAAAGCCAACTCCTACGTGAACTATAAAGATAATGACTTATTTTATTTTTAGGATAAAGACAATCAAAAGCTGATTTTAAAATCTTTGCATCACGTGCTAAAAAGAAAACTTTTTCAATTTTTTCTTTCTCTAGCTCTAACTTTAACCAGCTTGTAAAGCCATACAAAAAAGGGCCAAAGTTTTCATAGCCAAATCTATAATCAAAAGCTTCAGAAGATATCTCTAGCTTTTGATTTAAAAAATTATCTAATTTCTGATCAAATTTCATATTACTAATTTAAATTTAAAAAATGTCTGAAGAGTTTTTTAGCTTGTCCTTCTTTCGACAAAATAGCTTTTGGAATTAGACTTAAAGCATTTAATCTTGACCAATAATGTCTACGAGCTGATATGGCTGCATGCTTCCAACCCAAAGCTAAAAATTCTTTTTCTTTTTGCTGATAAAACTTTTTTTCTTGCTCAAAGCGAATACCATTTAGTGCCTTAAGAGATGAATCAGACTGCGAGTGTCTTCGATAAGAAAAACTAATACAGTCTCTATCTAAATATAAGCTTCCTGAATCTTGTAAAATATCCAAGCCCTGATAAACATCCTGAAGTGTCACATAATCAGGATGAAAACCAACCTTCTTTGCTAAAGCTGTCCGCCAAATCATCGAAGGAAAATAATGCCAACCATGAATATAAGTTTTTGCAAGATTTTCTCCTCTATAAATCCCAGACTTTTTAGGCATCAGCCAAGATTTCACACGATCTACCATTGGAAGATAAACTTTTCCTTTTTCATCAATAACCTCTATGTTAGGCTGATAAATATCTATCCTTTCTGAACTTTGAGATAAAATATCAATAAAATGTGAAAGAAAATTTTCTTTCATCAAATCATCTGCTCCCATCATGACATAATAATTACTTTCAGCTTGGTCAAGAGCTTGTCTAAAATTTTTATTTGCTCCAAGATTCTCTACATTTCTATGATAAAAGATACGAGTCTTCCCTGTATTTTTTATTTCTTCTTTGATAAGATTTTTAAAAAAATCTTCTACTTCATCTCCAGGCATTCCATCATCAAAAACTAACAAACGCCAGTTTGTATAACTCTGCTTTAAAACAGAAGCTACTGCCTCTTTCATCAACTTTATATCTCCGTAATAAGGAAATAAAATATCAATTACTTCTTTTTCTTTTTTTTCTTTTTCCAACTTTTATATCCCCAATTTGTTACCAATAAAAAATGAAGTTTTATCGATGCCGACCAATTCATTCTTATATATCTATACTTTAAGACAAGAAAGATTCTTCTTGTAAATTTTTGGTTTCCCAGTATAAGAAAATCTTCTAGCATTTTTTGCTTTTCTTTTGATACCTCTAATTCAGATATCTTAAGAATTTTTGAAGCACGCTGTCTACAAGCTTCTATCAAATCCCAACTTTCTATTAAACCCACCGACAAGTTTTTTAACTTTGATGAATGGATTCCCACTTTATTTTTATCATGCTGACGATAGTAACCCGTTAGATGATCAATATAAATAACCTGACCAATTGTCGCAGCAAGCTCTGCCAGATACCAATCATGAAAATCAAGAGAGTCAACACTTTTCCAATACTCTAGCAAGCGATGGTTAATCATCATAGTCCAACCATTAACTGAATTTAGAGTTAAAAAATCTCTAAGCTCTTTCAGAGGCTTTCTTAACATCCCTTCATACAAAATCTTTAAGTTTTTATCAACAATCTTATAATTTGTATAAAATAAAGTTGGAATTTCAAACTTATATTTCTTTGCTTCATCTAACATCAGCTCAAGTTTCCATCTTTCCCAAATATCATCCTGGTCTGAAAAAAAATAAAAATCTGCTTCTTCATAATGAACTAACTCAAAAAAAGAGGCAACAAATCCTATATTTTTATCTTCTCCTTTATTTATCCAACAAACCCTAGAATCTAACGCTTCAAAGTCTTGAATAATTTCTCTCGTCTTATCTGTTGAGGCATCATCACGAATTAACAGTCTCCAGTCTTGAAAAGACTGAGCTTGAATACTTTCAATCTGCTCCGACAAAAAATCTTCGCCATTGTAAGTCGAAAGACAAATATTTACTTTCATCTTGTTCATTATAACATATCTCTAAAATTAAAAAAAGAGAAGACTATCTTCTCTTTTAAGTTAGGCTCCAGTTTCTTGTATTTGTGTCATCGTTTTATTAAAGTAAGGTGTATGTCCATCCTTCCAGGTCAATTCCATAATATAGGCATAACGACCACCCCAGATAACTTCAAAGCTATTATGCTCACCCACCCAGCCATTAAAAATTAAATAATTCTTATCGTTAGCAATAAAAGAACTTACCTCTCCTGGACCTTTAAAGCTCTGATTTTCAAAAGTATCCGTTGTAATTAATGGTCCTTGATTTTCATAAGGACCTTCAATATCCTTACTTGTCGCATATCCAATAAAGCAATCATCACGCTCTGCGTCACCTGCAGCAAAGAAAAGTACATAAGTTCCATCTTCAGCCTTAACAAGAGTCGGACTCTCTACCCGCGGAACAATTTCACCTTCAGGCGTTTCTACATCTGTAGATTCCATGACTAAAATCGACTCTCCCTCTTCTGTAATACTAAGGCCATCTTCACTTAACTCATGCATCCAAATATTTGTTCCCAAAGTACCATCTGTAGAGTAGAGTAGATAGTTACCCTCCTTTTTATCCATAAAAAAGTCAGGATCAAAAAAATTATCATTCGAGCCAACTGGTGCACCGAGTAAAGCATTATCTGTTGGGATAAAAGGACCTTCTGGTGTTTCTGATGTTGCCGTTGCAATAACATACAGACGCTGTAAATTAGATCCAACACTTGCACCTAGATACATCACATACTGGTCATCAATATAAGCTACATAAGGCGAAGTTGTAGATGCATTATTTCCATAAATAGGCCGGTAAGCCAAGGCTTGTCCTACTTCTTGGAATCCTGTCAATCCTGTTGAGGTCGCCATTGGAAGTTGCTGCAGTGGACCAAGATTCGTCCCATACATATAGTAAGTTTCATCAACATAAATAATCGCAGGATCTGGAAAATTTGAAGCTAAAGCAATTTGCGGTCCTTCTTCTGGAAGAAGGACTTCTTTTTTCTTACTCGAGGAACTTACTGTTTTTGAATCAGATTTTTTACTCGACTGATTTTTCAGACCAGTCGTTTCAAGAACAGCCTCCTTAGCACTAGATACAAGACTCCGACTATAAATACTTACAAAAATAAAAAGAAAGAAAAGAACTAGAAGACTAAAAATAATAATAAAAGATCTTTTTTCCTTAAGCTTTTTTCGCCTTATAAAATTTCTACTTTCTTCTGTTACTTCTTTCTTTTTTAATAACGAAAAAATAGACTTCTTGCGCCTTCTTCGTCTTAATCCTTCTGTTTGTATTTTTTCTTTTTTTACTTTCTTAATTTTTCCTTTTTTCTTAATGTGTTTATTTCTCTTCTCTTTTTCCTTCTTCATTCATTTCCCTTTTTAATATCTTCTTTTCTTTTGGGCTTTTAATAGCGAAAGTTCTTGCATTAATAAAATAATTTCTTTTTCAGCTTTTACAACAGAAAGTTGTAGACTAAAAATAAAGAAAAGTAAGATCATAATTAAAGCAAAGAAAATGAAGTTAGCAAAAACTTTAAAGCCTAATAAACTCACCAAAGGTTCAAAACAATCAAAGAAAATAACTCCTATAAGGATTAAAAAACCTAAAATAAGCCATTTCGAAATCTGATGAACTCCTGCCTTATTCTTTCTTACCAAGTAAATCATGTAAAATAAAAAAAATAAACCTAAAAAAATTCCAAGTACTCTTAACTGAATTGGCATCTATTTCTCCTTTCTTTCAAATGATAAAATAATAATTGATATAAGCACATAAAACATATAGGGTATTGAATTCCAAGAACGAATACTTGAATTTCCAGTTTTACGTTCATACATATTAACTGCAACTTCTTTTATCTTATAATTTTTACGTGCAAGTTGGATATAGCTCTCAGGCTCAGGATATTTAATTGGATAACGCTGAGCAAACAAAGAAATAACTTTATGATTACAAGCACGATAGCCACTTGTTGCATCCTTCACTTTTAAACCAGAAAAAAGATAAATTGTTTTTGAAATAAGGTAGATTCCTAAACGTCGCATTAAAGATGACTGATATTCTGATTGACTTTTATCTATAAAACGAGAGCCAACTGTAAAATCAACTTCTTTTTTTAATAAAGGCTGAAGTAAATCCTTCAATGATTTTAAATCATGTTGCCCATCTCCATCAAACTGAACAGCAAAATCATAATTATTTTCCAATGCATATTTGTATCCCGTCTGCATCGCTGCTCCAATCCCTAAATTCTGAATTAATTCTACATGATGAAT
>JBKECB010000005.1:0-23234 GCA_047974165.1 Lactovum sp. | reverse complement strand
CAATTAGATACACAAGAAACAGCTTAAGTTAAGAATTTTTAGAGGAAATAAAAAATTGGCAGATAAAATTTTATCTGCCAATTAAATGGACAAGTTGTTGTCCTTATCGGACACACTCTTTAGTTGGATTTGTTAGTCCAAATAATGGGGAGGAGTTTAAATTTTATAGAGAGTTTTAATTTTTATTTAATCATGTCTTTGACAACTTCATCCATTACTGTAATACCTTGAGCTTCAAGTTCAGCAATTTTTTCTGCAAATTGTGGCAAGTAGTCTTTATGAGCGATGAGAAGTTCATCAAGAACACGCTTTCCTTTTTCTCCAGATGTAACCATAGGATTGATAATGAAAGCTTGTAAAGCTTTTCCATAATTTCCAGTGACAGCTGCTTCAATCGTTGCAAGTTCCATATCTTTCATCAGACGTAGCCAGCCACGCTCAGCAGTAGGAAGTGACCCGTATGAAATAGCTAAAGCACCAGCTGCTCCAACATAAGCACTGACTTCAACAACACAGTCAGCGGGAAGGTCTGGTACAGCTCCGTTATTTTTAGTAGAAACTACAATATGAGTATTTTTATTAGCATAAATGGAAGCGATGGTTTCACAAGCAGCATCTGAATAATGAGCGCCCCCACGTTTTGCCAATTGTTCAGGCTTATGATCAAGATTTGGATCTTTATATAACTCAAAGAGTTCTGTTTCTGTTTGCTTTACTTGTTGCGCGCGTGTGCCAATGGTCTTATATTCCTCCAAAGAATGTTCAAGCATTTCTTCTTGTCGATAATAGTAACGGTGGTAGCCACATGGAATCATTTTCATTTCTTCAAGTTGCTCTTTAAAGAAATTCATTTCATGGATGTTAGCAGGTAGCCCTGAATCTTTTCCTTCAAACATTTGATCGATTAAATCCATTGTAACTTCATTGCCTTCTTCGTCATAAACTTTATGCCAGTGAAAGTGGTTGAGCCCAGCAAACTTATAAACGAGTTGATCAAGTGTTTTATCTATAGTTGCAGGTTCAGCCATCATGGCTCCGACAGGTACATTACAAAGCCCCATAACCTTTTCCCATTTTCCATAACGAATAATTGCCTCTGTTACCATACCAGCTGGATTTGTGAAGTTAATTAACCAGGCTTCAGGACAAAGACGTTTCATATCCTCAACAATACTTAAGATAACAGGGATTGTACGGAAAGCTTTTAGCATCCCACCAGCACCATTAGTTTCTTGACCAAGCATCCCGTAGTAAGAAGGGATACGCTCATCTTTGACACGTGCTTCTAAAAGACCAACACGAAATTGAGTAGTTACAAAATCAGCATCTTTTAAAGCTTCTTCACGATCAAGTGTTAAGTGAACCTTTACATCGTAAGGAGAAGCATCCCACATGCGCTGAGCCATTGCTCCGACAATCTCCAGCTTTTCTTTTCCCACTTCAATATCGACTAACCAAATTTCACGGATGGGTAATTCTTCATATCGTTTGATAAAGCCTTCCATTAGCTCAGGGGTATAACTACTGCCACCACCAATTGTTGCAATTTTTACTGCTTTTTTTGTCATAATAATGCCTCCTTTTATTTTATGATGATATAATTATAATAAATGAAAAGACCTTTGTGTAAGGATTTTTGTATTCTTAAACAATGTTCTATAAAACTGACTTTTTTAAGTAAAAAAATAAAAACACTGTTTCAAAGAGAAGGGATGAGAAAATGTTAATTCAAGAAAAGATAAAAAAAACGTCATTTACATCAACAGAACAAATCGTTGTTAATTATTTGGAGACTCATTTATCACAACTAAAAAAAATAACACTGAGAGAAGCAGCAAAAGAATGTTTTACTTATCCCTCTACTTTTATTCGTGTCGCTAAAAAATTAGATTTTAAAGGCTGGAATGAGCTAAAAGAAGCTTACTTAAAAGAAATAAAATATATAGATGAAGGATTCCACAATATTAATGCCAATCACCCTTTTAATAGTCAAGATAGTTTAATGACGATTGCAAGAAAAATGAGCCGATTAACAACTGAAACAATTGAAGATACCCTGTCAATGATTGAGCAAGATATTTTAGAAAAAGTTTCACATCTCATTGATCAATCATCAGAAATAAAAATTTTTACCCATCATCATAATGGGATTGTTGCTCAAGAGTTTTGTTTAAGAATGAATCGGATTGGACAATATAGTTCGGCTAGTGTTCTTGCTGGTGATCACTTTTTTGATGCGGCAGTTATTCGAGAAAATGCTTGTGCGATGATTATCAGCTACAGTGGTGAATCTGAAACAATAGAGAAATTAATGAAATTTTTAAAGAAAAAGCAAGTTCCTATTTTATTATTGACAAGTATTGGTGATAATTCATTATCAAAATTAGCAGATTATGTTCTTCATATCACTACTCGTGAAAAACTTTATTCTAAGATAGGCAACTTTTCTGCTATGAGCTCAATCAATCACCTCTTAAATATTTTGTATGCTTCGGTTTTTTCCCTCCATTATGAAGAAAACTATCAGCACTTAGTCAATATCTCAAAATACACAGACCATAGACAAGCAAGTATTGGAATTATAAAAGAGGAGTAGCTTATTTTTCTATCTTTTTAGAAGATAAAAATTGCTGATTTTTATGTAGTTTTCCTAAAAATTTTGTATAACTTTTCTGATAAAGTAAGGAAAATAAAAGATCTAAGACGTATTCAATGGATACTTGTGAAGCAAAAGTAGCTACTTTAAAAAAATCATATTCTTCTTGAGGAACTAAAAGAGAAATAGTTGATTTTAAAGCAAGTTGAGAATGTGGATTACCAGTAATAGAAATACTAGGAATTTTATTTTTTTTAAAATAGTGAAGTAATTTTTCCTGTGGTGTAATACCGCTATAACTAATAAAAATAACAACATCACTTACTTTAATATTAACCATAGCCCAATCTTCTTCTCCATATTCATTTGCAATGATTAGATATTTATTGATTTTATTAAACTTATTTTGAAAACTCCTGGCACGTATCTGAGAATCACCAACAGCAAATAGAAAAATACGATCTGCCTCTGCAATTAATTTTGTAGCTCCATTAAGGTTTTTATAATTTAACATACGGAATGTATTTTTAATTGTACGAGTACTTAAATCAGCAATTTTTTTAGCGAGTATCTCGGGACTGTCATCGTCTTCAAAAGGTAGATTAGCATCTACTTTAGAAGAATGGTGTAAGAGAAATTCAATTTCTTTGATAAGTGCTATTTTAAAGTCACGATAACCATTAAAACCAAGCTTTTTACATAAGCGTATAACTGCCGAGTGTGAGCAAAATGTTTGTTTAGATAAATCTTGTATATAAGTCGTAGGGATATTTTCTTTATGTGCTAAGATATAGTCTGTAATTATTCTTTCAGTTTCTGTAAAATTCTTTTTTTCACTAAGTGCCTGAAGTAAATTCATTTTTTCTCCTATCCAATTTTTAATCTTTGATCTTAAACATAATGTTTAAGGTTAACTCCTTTTTTTAATTTTAATAAAACATCATATTCTAAAATAATGAAAGCCCTTTCTTTATATTGGCTAATCTTTTAAAATAAAAGTATCAATAAAAATAATTATAACATATCGTTTTTATTGATAAATAAAAAGCTTAAAGAGCAAAAGGAGTTTATGATGGATAAATTGATGACATTTTTTGAAACAAAGATGGCGCCAATCGCTATAAAACTAGATCAAAATCGTTATCTTTCAGCAGTAAAAAATGGATTTATGGCAGCAATGCCACTGTTAATTATTGGATCTGTTTTCTTATTATTTGCCTACTTACCAATCACAGGATATGATACTTTTATGGCAGGGATATTTGGTGAAAACTGGATTACGGTCTTTACTAGTCCTAATGATATTTCTCTGAGTTTGAGGTCATTATATGTAATTGTTGCGATGGCAGATGATTTAGCAGGTCATTATAAAATGAATAGGATGTCAGGGATATTCGCTGCATTAGCTGGTTTTTTGACTTTGACACCGTTTAAAGCATTTGCTGATGAGTCAGGAAATGGTATTCCAGCAAGTAATTTAGGAGCAGAAGGTTTATTTGTTGCAATGATAACAGCTATTTTGGCGATTGAAATTGTACGTTTTGTAGAGACTAAAGGTTGGGTAATAAAAATGCCAGAAACAGTCCCACTTAATGTTTCTAAATCCTTTAGTTCATTAATTCCTATTTTTATAGTTGTTTTAATTTTCTTAGTGACAAGACTTCTTTTTGAAATGACACCCTTTGGTTCAGTTCAAGCTTTCATTTTTGGAAGTTTACAATCTCCTTTAACCTTGTTAGGAGGAACGTTACCAGCAATGATTCTTGTGTTGCTTATTGAAAGTTTACTGTGGATGTTTGGTATTCATGGAGCTAATATTGTAGGCTCAGTAATGCAGCCAATCTGGCTATCACAAACAGCTGAAAATGCCACTGCTTTTGCTGCAGGAGAAGTACTTCCAAATATTGTTAATTATCAATTTTATAGTAATTTTGTAAAAATTGGTGGTTCAGGAGCAACTTGGGGCTTACTTATTTGTCTTTTACTTTTTGCTAAATCCTCACAATTTAAAGCTGTAGGAAAGTTATCAGCCATACCAGGTATTTTTACAATAAATGAAACCATTACATTTGGTATTCCTATCGTTTTAAACCCTATTATGTTTATTCCATTTGTTCTAGCTCCTATTGTAATTTGTATCATGACTTATGTTGCAATGACTACTGGGCTTGTACCTTATCCCAACGGTGTCAATATCCCTTGGACAACGCCACCAATTATCTCTGGGTTTTTAGTTTCAGGTTGGCAAGGTGCCCTTTGTCAAATTGTAGGAACAGTCATTTCATTTGTTATTTATTTCCCATTTTTTAAAGTAGCTGATAAAATGGCATACGAAGCAGAGCAAAGTCAAGAACTAGTAACTGAATAAATAATAACTATAATGTTTTACTAGAAAGGATTAAAAGAATTAAATTATGAAATTAGCTATTATTGGAGCTGGAATGATTGTTTATGACTTCTTAAGCTTCATTAAAGAAATTCCAGAAATAGAGTTAAAAGCTATTTCTGGAGTTGAATCAGATTTAGAAAATATGAAAAAGCTTAAAGAAAAGTATAAGATAGAAGATATATTTACAGATTATGATAAATGCTTATCTGAAGCAGATATTGATACAGTTTATATTGCTCTTCCTAATCACCTACATTATAGTTTTTCTAAGAAAGCTTTAGAGTCGGATTTTCATGTAATTTGTGAGAAACCATTTACATCAAAACTTGATGAAATGAAAGACCTTCGATCATTAGCAAAAGAAAAAGAATTGGTATTGTTGGAGGCAATTACCAATCAATATTTAAGTAATTATCATGAGATTAAAGAGCAGATTAAAAATCTAGGTGATATAAAAATCATTAACTGTAATTATTCTCAATATTCTTCACGTTATGATGCCTTTAAAGAAGGAAATGTACTCCCAGCCTTCAATCCTAAGATGGCTGGTGGAGCTTTGATGGATATTAATATCTATAACATTCACTTTGTTGTAGGATTGCTAGGAAGTCCAGATGAAGTTAATTATTTGGCAAATGTTGAAAAAGGAATTGATACATCAGGGGTTTTAGTATTAAATTATGGAGATACAAAAGTGATTTGTATTGGTGCAAAAGATTCAACTGCACCTATTCGTTCAACAATTCAAGGGACGAAAGGTTCGATTATTTTAGAAGGCCCTACAAATGTTGTTAACTATTTTACTCTTATTATGAATAAACAAGAAGAAATAAAATATGATAAGAAAATACATTCTCATAGGATGTATGAAGAGTTTAAAAAATTTGCTCAAGTTATTGCTAAAAAAGATATGTCATTTGTTGATAAGCAGTTAGAACATAGTCAAAAAGTTATGGGAGTCGTAGAAAAAGCACTTGAAAGTGCAGGGATAAAATTGGGTTAAGAAGAAATAAAAGTAAAAAGATTGGAAGTTATATGATAAAGGATTTAGAAATATTTTTAACTAAAGAAAGGATAATTGAGCAAGAAAAAAAATTACAATTTCAATATTTTTCTAATGCACTTGCTTATGATATTGCAAATAAAATTTTAGACAAAATAAAGAAGCAAGGTTTAAAAGCTGTTCGTATTCAAATAAGTTATAAAGAAGAAATAATTTTTTATTATTTAATGGATGGGAAATCTAAAAGTAAATGGTTAGAACGAAAAACTAAAACTGTAATTGATAGCGGGCATAGCTCGCTTTACACGATGTTTGATGATAACTATCGAGATTGGAGAGAAAATCCTAATTATTGTACAGCAGGGGGAGCTTTTCCAATTATAGAAAATCATCAAGTTAAAGGAGCTATTGCGGTATCTGGTTTAGAGCATTGGGAAGATCATCAAATTATTATTGAAGTTTTAGAAGAAATTTTAGAAAGCGAGAAATAAAATGGCAAAAAAAGGCAGACTTAATACAAAATTTATTATTCAGTTAGGTATTTTAGTTAAAGATATTGATGCTGTGGCAAAAGAATGGGGAGAATTACTTGATATGGAAGTACCAGAAGCACATCTAAATAATCCTTATGAAGTGACACAAGCGACTTATAACGGAGAAGCTTGTCCTGCAAGAATAAAACAAATTAGTTTTGCATTAGATAATCTTCAAGTTGAGTTAATAACTCCGGTAGGAGATGAACCAAGTTTTTGGAGAGATTGTCTGGAAAAAAATGGGGAAGGTTTTCATCATTTAGCATTTTCAGCACAACATACTGATAATCTTGTTGAAAAAATGACTGAAAAAGGTATGAAAATGATCCAAAAAGGAGAATTTCAATCAGGAAGGTATGCTTACTATGATAGTTTTGATAAATTGAAACTTTATATTGAATCTTTAGAAATTGATCATCTTACCGATGAAGAGTTTGAACAAACAAACTTATTGGCTAAGCATGACGACTAAACTTATTTTTTTTGATATTGATGGGACACTTTTGGATAATAGAGATTATGATCAATCAATAAAAGAACGAATCCCTTTATCTACGAAACGAGCCATTCAAGAGTTAAAAAATCTAGGTCATATCCCTGTAATTGCGACAGGACGTTGGTATGGTCAGGTTTCTGAACTCTTAAAAGAGTTAGAAATAGAGTACGCTATTTGTTCAAATGGTCAGGAGATTTACTTTTGTAAAGAGAGAATTTATCAAAACTGTATTAATCAAGAACTGATTAATCAACTTTATTCTCAGTTTAAACAAGAAAAAATAAGGATCTTTTATGATAGTGCTCAGGGCATTTATGTAGATTCAGAACATCAAGAAATGGTCAATCGTGGTGTGAGACCATATTTATTATCAGAACATTCGCCGGCACCTCAAAAAGTCTTACAGCTTCTTTTTGAAACCCCAGAATTTGAGAAAATAAAACCTTATCTTCAAGATTTAAAAATCATAAAATCTTCAGCTTTTACTTATGACGTTATCTCAAAAGGGGTATCAAAAGCGAGTGGCATTCAATTTCTTTTAGATTATTTAAAGATATCACAAACGCAAACTCTTGCTTTTGGTGATGAGGAAAATGATTTAGAAATGTTTCAGAAGGTAGCACTGTCAGTGGCTATGGGGAATGCAGTTTCGTTTTTAAAGAAAGAAGCTGACTTTGTGACAAAGGAAGTTTGGAATGATGGGATTTTATATGCTTGTCAATATTTAAAATTATTTTAGAAAAGAGAAAAAATGGAAAAATTAACAATCGCTTACATTGGAAATGGAAAAAGTGCCAATCGCTATCACATTCCTTTTTCGCTAAAAACAGGAAAAATAAGAATTAAGAAAATCTTTTCACCAGAAGAAACTAGTATTTGGAAAACTATCTCAGATGTAGAGTATGTGAAAGATTTGAATGATATTTGGGCAGATGAAGATATTCAACTTGTCGTGCTGTGTACACCTCATGATACTCACTATCCTTTGGCGAAAGAAGCTCTTGAAAAAGGGAAAAATGTACTGGTTGAAAAACCATTTACTGAAACACCAGAAGAAGCGCGTGAACTTTTTGCTTTAGCAAAGGAAAAAGGACTTCTTATACAGTGCTATCAAAATCGTCGCTACGATTCAGATTTTTTAACAGTTCAAAAAGTTATTGAATCTGGTCTTTTAGGTGATATTTTAGAAGTTGAGATGAGCTATGATTATTATCGTCCTGAAATTCCAACAAAATATTTGACAACATTCTCAAAATCTATGAGCTATCTTTATGGACACGGCTGTCACACGCTTGATCAGGTTATTTCTTATTGGGGGATGCCTGATAAAGTAAACTATGATGTTCGACAAATTTTAGGAAAAGGACGAATGAATGACTATTTTGATCTAGACTTGTATTATGGAGGGACAAAAATTTCTGTAAAATCAAGCTACTTCCGTATTAAGCAGCGGCCAAGATTTACAGTATATGGAAAAAAAGGAATGTTTGTAAAAGCTACAGATGATCGCCAAGAAGAACATTTAAAATTATTTTATATGCCGGATAACGCTGATTTTGGGATAGATAAGCCTGAGCATTATGGTACATTGACTTATTATGATGAACAAGATATTTATCATGAAGAAAAGATCATTTCAGAAGTTGGTGACTATAGTCGTGTATATGAAGGCTTGTATGAAGCGATTATTAATGGAGCTGAAAAAACAGTAAAAGATGAAGAAACCATTCGTCAGATTGAAATACTTTGGGAAGGTATCAATACAATAGATGAGGACTTGATATGATTGGAGCCATTGCGGCTATTTTAACAACTTTCTCATTCTTACCGCAGGTTATTAAAACGATAAAGACAAAAGATACACAGGGTATTTCTTTGGTCATGTATCTGATGCAAACGACAGGGATTTTTCTTTGGGGTGTTCATGGTTATCTCATTAAAGATAATGCACTTTTTTATGCAAATTTAGTGACTTTTTTACTCGCTTCTATCGTACTATACTATAAAATTACAGAACAAAAAAGGAGTTCAAGATGACAGTAACATTTCCAAAAGATTTCCTCTGGGGAGGAGCAACAGCAGCTAATCAATTTGAAGGAGCCTATCAAGAAGGCGGGAAAGGCCTTAATCTTGCAGATGTTTTACCTGGTGGGAAAGAAAATAGAATTAAACTTTTATCCTCTACAGGATTTGATTTTAAAGTTGATGAAGAGAAGTACTTTTATCCTAACCATGAAGGAATTGATTTTTATCATCGTTACAAGGAAGATATTACTTTATTTGCAGAAATGGGATTTAAAGTATTTCGTATGAGTATTGCTTGGAGTCGTATTTTTCCTAAAGGTGATGAACTTGAGCCAAATGAAGAAGGTCTGGCATTTTATGATCGTGTCTTTGATGAGTTGAAAAAATATGAGATCGAACCTTTAGTTACGATTTCTCACTATGAATTACCTTTATATTTGACTAAGGAATATGGTGGCTGGCGAAATCGGAAGTTAATCAGCTTTTTTGAAAACTTTTCTCAGGCTATTTTTAGTCGTTATAAAGACAAGGTGAAGTACTGGTTGACTTTTAATGAAATTAATGGAGCTACTCATATGCCATTAATGGGGCTTGGATTTTCTCCGGAGAATGAAGAAACAAAATTCCAAGATAGTTTTCAAGGCTTACATCATCAATTTGTTGCCAGTGCTAAAGTGATAAAAATGGGACGTAAAATGATGCCAGAGGCAAAATTTGGATGTATGTTACTTTATGCGAGTACTTATTCCTATGATTCAAATCCTGAAAATGTTATGTACACGCTTGATTCCGATCGTATCTTTAACTATTTCTGTGGAGATGTACATGTGCGTGGTAGTTACCCGTCCTATGCAGAACGCTTTTTTAAAGAGCATAATATTCAACTAAAAATAGAAGAAGGAGATCTAGAGATTCTTAAAGAAGGGACGGTTGATTTTATTTCCTTTAGCTACTACATGTCTCGAACAGAAAAACTTCTCAAAGATGGAGAAGTATCTGAGGGGAATCTTATTGGTGGTGTAAAAAATCCATTTTTAAAATCTTCTGATTGGGGCTGGGAAATAGACCCAATAGGACTTCGTATTGCATTAAATCGTCTCTATGATCGTTATCAATTGCCACTAATCATTGTTGAAAATGGTTTAGGTGCTTATGATAAAGTTGAAGAGGATACTAGCATAAATGACAGTTATCGTATCGACTATTTACGGAGCCATATAGAACAAATGGCTGAAGCTATTGAAGATGGTGTCGACTTATTTGGCTATACTACTTGGGGCTGTATTGATCTGGTAAGCGCCTCAAGTGGTGAGTACTCTAAACGTTATGGCTTTATTTATGTTGATAAGCATGATGATGGTTCAGGAACATTAAAACGTTATAAGAAAAAGTCATTTGCTTGGTATAAAAAAGTGATTGAAAGTAATGGAAAAAACTTGATTTAAATAAAAACTCAGCTTTTTAAGCTGAGTTTTTTGAATAATTAATAAAAGTAACTTTTAAATAAACTGAAGAAGACCTTCAAAATAGTGATACTCTGAGAGTTTCAAATAAAACTGAAAATTTTCTGAAAAAAATGTAGTTTATTGTTGACAATATTTTTAATTTAAGGTATAATTCAAAATGTATTAAATTTTCTGATAATTCAGAAAAGTATATTTTGGAGGAAAGAAATATGAAAAAATGGAAAACACTTTCAGTATCAGTAATTGCTGTGGCGTTATTAGGAATGGCAGGTTGTTCGTCTTCTTCGTCATCGTCAGATGAATCAAAGGCAAGAAATCCTAAAATTTCTATTCAAGCAGATGTTGTAACTCTTGACCCTTCTCTGGTTACAGATCAGTATTCTAATACCGTTATCGGTAATGTTCAAGAAGGTCTTACTCGTGTAGACAGTGAAGGAAAAGCACAGATGGGACTTGCAGAGTCGGTTGAGGTCTCAGAAGATGGATTGGTTCATACTTTTAAAATTAAGGAAGGTTTGAAATGGTCAAATGGTGCAGATATTACAGCTGAAGACTTTGTTTATTCTTGGCAGCGGGCAGTAAATCCTGAAACAGCTTCAGAATATGCTTACTTACTAAGTTGTATTGAAAATGCAGATGCAATTAATTCTGGTGAAGAGAAAGATTTGAGTAAATTAGGAGTGGTTGCTAAAGGGGATGACACACTTGTTGTCACACTTAATCAGCCAACACCATATTTTGAATTCCTAACAACACAGGCTGTTTACTTACCAGAAGAGCAAGAGTTTGTAGAGGAGCAAGGTAAGCAATTTGGAACAAGTGCAGATAAAATGCTTTATTCAGGTCCTTATAAGTTTGCGGAAGAAAATGCATGGAATGGTTCCAATAAGGAATTTACAGTTGTAAAAAATGAAGATTATCATGATGCAGATAGCGTAAAAGCTGAAGGTATTGATTTTCAAGTAATTTCTGATGGAGCTGCAGCTGCAGAGCTTTTCAAGCAAGGTAAACTTGATCTTGCCTACCTTAATACAACAGATTTAGTAAAGGCACATGAGTCAGATGATGCTTATACAACCTTAAAACAAGCAAGAACAGACTATATTGAATATAATCAAACAGGATCAGTACCTGCACTGCAAAATGAAAAAATTCGTGAAGCTTTGAATTTAGCAACTAATCGTGAAGCTATCGTTAGTGTTGCAGCACCTGGTTCAACGCCAGCGACAACTTTAAGTCCTAAAGGTTTAAGTAAGACATCCTCAGGTGAAGATTTTGCTGAGTATGCTGCACAAGGATATAGCTATGATGCTGAGGCAGCAAAAAAACTTTGGGAAGAAGGATTAAAAGAACTTGGTCAAGATAAACTGACATTGAAATTAAAAGCGGCAAGTGATTTACCAATCTCAAAAGCAACGGCAGAATATCTCCAAGAAAGTTGGGAGACGAATCTTCCAGGATTGACACTTGAATTAGAATTGGTGCCATTTAAGCAACGTATCGAGGATGCTAAAAATCAAAACTTTGAGCTTGTATTATCAGGTTGGGGTGGTGATTACGCTGAACCAACAACTTTCTTAAGTTTATTTGTAACAGATAATTCTTATAATAATGGTAAGTTCTCATCTAAAGAGTATGATGATAATTATAAAAAAGCAGCTTCTGTACCAGATGTATTGGACCCAGAAGCTTTAGATGAAGATTATAAAGCGATTGAATCTGCAATGTTTGAAGGCTCATATATTAATCCAATTGATTTCCAAGCAACTCCAGTTCTTTTAAATCCTAAACTTAAGAACTTTGAATTCCAATCAACTGGCTTAAACTTTGACTTTAAATTAGTCTATTTAGAGGAATAAGTTAAAAAAAATAGTTATTTTATAAAAATTCTGACAATTTATACTTGACTTTAAGAAAAAATTAAGTATAATAGTAAAAGGTAATAGTTGTCTGACAATTCAGCCGATTGATTACAAGTCTATATATTCAAAAAAAGAAAGGTTTTAGGTTTATTCTATGAAAAATTGGAAAAAATTATCAATGAGTGCAGTAACTCTGGCAGCAGTAGGTGTTGCACTTGCAGGATGTTCGTCATCATCTGATGGTGGAGATAAATCAAGTACTAAAAGTGCACGTGCAGTAAGTGACTATATTACTGCTCCAGTACAATCACTTGATCCCGCATTGATTACAGATACTTATTCAAGTATTGTTGTAGGTAATACAAGTTCAGGTTTAACTCGTGTAGATTCAGAAGGTGTAGCTCAGCCTGATTTAGCTGAAAAGATTGAAGCTTCAGAAGATGGATTGTCATATACAATCACACTTCGTAAAGATCTTGTTTGGTCAAATGGAGATTCAATCACATCTGAGGACTTTGTGTACTCATGGCAACGTGCGATTGATCCAGCAACAGGTTCAGAGTATGCTTACTTGATGGCACCTATTAAAAATGCTGATGCTATTAATTCTGGTGAAAATAAAGATGTAAAATCTTTAGGTATCGAAGCAGAGGATGATTTGACACTTAAAGTATCACTTGAAGCTCCAACTCCATATTTTGAAAGCTTAGTATCAATGTCAATCTTCTTCCCACTTGAGCAATCAGTAGTTGAAGAGTATGGTAAACAATATGGAACAAGTTCAGAGAAAACTCTTTATTCAGGACCATTTAAGTTTACAGATGAAAATAATTGGAATGGATCAAACACAACACTTTCTATCTATAAGAATGATGATTACTGGGATGCAGAGTCTGTAGTGTCAGATGAAATTAAACTTCAAGTAGTTGAAGATGTAAATACAGCCTACAATCTCTATAAACAAGGTGATACAGATCGTACATCAGTAGCTGATCCATCACTTTATAAACTCTATAAAGATGATGAAAATCGTGTAGATATTCCTGATGCAACAACAGCTTATATGGAATTCAACCAGTCAGATAAAGGTGCAACTTCACCTGAAGCACAAAAAGCACTTCAAAATAAGAATATCCGTAAAGCGATTATTCTTGCAACTAATCGTGAAGCTTATATTGATCAATTAACACCATCATACAAACCTGCAACAGGTTTATCACCTGCTGGACTTGCAGTAACTGCTGACGGTGAAGATTTTGCCGAATATGCTGCACAAGACTACAAGTATGATGCTGCAGAAGCTAAAGAGTATTGGGAAAAAGGTCTTAAAGAGTTAGGTTATGATTCATTAACTCTTGAGTTCTTGACAGATGATTCAGATCTTGCAAAAGATGCAGCAACATTCTTCAAACAATCATGGGAAAAAGACCTTCCAGGTTTGACTTTAGAGCTTAAGACAGTACCATTTAAGCAACGTTTGAATGATTCATCAAATGGTAACTTTGATATTGTTAATACTCTTTGGGGTGGTGACTATGCAGACCCTTCAACATTCCTTGATTTGATGAAGACAGGTAGCCCTCAAAATAAAGGTGGTTTATCAAATGAAGCTGTAGATAAAGCTTTAGAGTCAGCTCATAATGAAAATTCAATGGATCCAGAGAAACTTTATGAAGACTACAAAGCAGTTGAAGTAGCACTCTTTGAAGAGTCAAGTATCAATCCTATCTACTTCCGTTCACGTCCAACACTTGTTAATCCTAACTTGAAAGGCGTAAGCTATAATGCAACAGGTCTAAACTCAGACTACAAGTATGCATATATCGAAGAATAAGTATAAAATTAAAAGATAGAGAGTAAGGGCGACGCTTTCGTCGCCCTGCTTTCTGTTTTTTAAAAATAAGAAGAAACTTTAAATAAATATCTGAACTGATTTTATAAATTTTTCTTTGGATATTATCTAAATTTATAAAATGAGCTCAAATACAAAATCATTTAAGAGTTTAAAAAAGAGATGGAGCTTTTATGCTAAAATACATTTTAAAACGTATTGGGTTGTTAATATTGACTTTATTTATTATCGTGTCATTAACATTCTTTATGATGCAACTCATGCCAGGAACACCATTTTCTAATCCAAAGCTTTCACCTGAACAATTAGCAGTTCTTGAAAGTACTTATGGTTTAGATAAGCCACTTTGGGAACAGTATTTTATTTATCTAAAAAATATTTTTAGTGGTAATTTTGGTGAGTCCTTTATTTATAAAAATCAGCCAGTACTTACGATGATTGCACAACGTTTACCGGTTTCAGCCCAGTTTGGTCTTCAAGCCCTTTTGCTAGGAACAATTATAGGAATTCCTTTGGGAATTATTTCTGCTTTAAATAAGAACACATGGATTGATAGTTTGATTGGATTTTTAACTGTCTTGGGAATTTCTGTTCCAAGTTTTGTTATTGGTACACTCTTACTTTTATTCTTTGGCTTTACATTAGAATGGCTACCAATCGCAGGATGGACAGGTTTTTCTTCCTCTATTATGCCAACACTCGCCCTTTCATTTAGTTCAATGGCGACATTTACACGTTTTATACGTTCAGAAATGATTGAATCTATGGGGATGGATTATATTCTTTTGGCACGTGCGAAAGGTTTGTCAGATGGTGAAGTTGTTAGAAAACATGCTCTACGTAATTCATTGATGCCACTTTTAACTTTAATGGGTCCAGCCTTTGCTGGAAGTATTGTTGGATCAGTCTTGCTAGAGAAAATCTTTAATATTCCTGGAATTGGTTCACAGTTTGTTGACTCAATTCCAGCAAAAGATTTTCCAGTTATCATGGCCACGACGATTTTATATGCCACATTATTGATGACATTTATCTTGATTATGGATATTGTGATTGCATTAGTTGATCCACGTGTTCGTTTGTCTTAATTAAAGGGGGAAGAAAATGGAAAATATTAATAAAGGCTTCACCCTTGTAGGGGCAAAAGGCTCAAGTGATAATGAAATTATTTCAAAACCAGCCTTGAGTTTTACTCAAGATGCTTGGCGTCGTTTTAAGAAAAATAAAGTTGCAGTTATTTCTATGTTTGCAATCATGTTAACCGTACTTTATTCACTTATTTCAGTCATGGTTTTACCAACTGAAAAAGCAAATAGTTATAATCCAGATAAGATGCAAGTTTATGGAAATTTGCCACCAAAATTGGGGAATTTAAATATTCCAGCTTGGAATGGTAACTTTACAATTCCAGGTCAAGATTCAGGAATTGATGTCTATGAAGATCAAAAAGTACCTGAAGGAACAAGCTACATTTTTGGGACAGATAAGTTTGGACGTTCTCTTGCAAAACGTGTAACAATTGGACTTCGTATTTCGTTGACGATTGCCTTTGCAGCAACAATTATCGGATTAAGTATTGGTGTTACTTATGGTATTGTATCTGGCTGGGTTGGCGGTTATGTCGATTTAGTGATGCAACGTATCATAGAAATTATTTCTTCAATACCTGATCTTGTTGTTATCACAATGCTTGCCCTTCTTTTAGGACAAGGAATCTCTTCGATTATTATTTCGATTGGTATCTTTTCTTGGACGGGAATTGCACGACAAGTTAGAAATCAAGTCTTGACATATAAAGAACGTGACTTCGTCCTTGCAGCAAAAACACTGGGACAGCCAACATGGAAGATTGCTTTAAAACACTTAATCCCTAATATTTCAGGAGTTATTATTGTTTCAGTATCTTTCTTAATTCCACGTATGATTATGTTTGAAGCAGTATTATCTGCGATTAATTTAGGGGTTAAACCACCAACAGCATCTCTAGGTACAATGATTAACGATGGCTTACCAAGTTTACAATTTTATTATTTCCAACTTGTATTGCCTGCGGTTATTCTTTCTTTATTATCACTCGCCTTTATTTTTATGGGTGATGGATTACGTGATGCCTTTGACCCTAGAGCAAGTGAGGACTAAAAGATGACAGAAACTATATTAGAAGTAAAAAACCTGCATGTTGATTTTCATACCTATGCAGGTGAAGTAAAAGCAATTCGTGATGTTTCTTTTGACCTAAAAAAAGGTGAGACACTTGCGATTGTTGGAGAATCAGGATCAGGAAAGTCAGTAACAACAAAAACCTTAATGGGATTGAATGCTAAAAATGCCAATATTCATAAAGGAGAGCTTCTTTTTAAAGGTAAAAACCTTTTAGAACAAACTGAAAAAGAATGGCAGGGAGTTCGTGGAAATGAAATTTCGATGATTTTTCAAGATCCAATGACTTCGTTAGATCCTACAATGAAAATAGGAAAACAAATCGCTGAACCTTTAATTAAGCATAAAGGGATGACTAAGAAAGAAGCTTTAGATAAGGCTTTAGAGCTTATGAAGCAAGTGGGGATTCCAGAAGCAGAGCTTCATATCAATGATTATCCCCATCAATGGTCTGGTGGAATGCGCCAGCGTGCTGTTATTGCAATTGCACTTGCAGCTGAACCTGAAATTCTGATTGCTGATGAACCAACAACAGCCTTAGATGTTACAATTCAAGCTCAAATTATGAATTTGATGGAAGAACTTCAACACCGTATTAGTTCATCAATTATTTTCATCACGCATGATTTAGGAGTAGTTGCAGGATTTGCAGATAAAGTTGCTGTTATGTATGCTGGACAAATTATTGAATATGGGACAGTTGAAGAGATTTTTTATAATCCACAACACCCTTATACATGGGGACTTTTAGATTCAATGCCTACTGTAGATAGTGATGATTCACGTTTGGTTTCTATTCCAGGAACCCCCCCCGATCTTTTAAATCCACCTGAAGGTGATGCCTTTGCAGCACGTAATAAATATGCTTTAGCGATTGATTCTGAAGAAGAGCCACCTTTCTTTGAAGTTTCAGAGTCACACTTTGCAAAAACTTGGTTACTAGATTCAAGAGCACCAAAAGTAGAGCCGTCTGAAAATATTAAAGCACGTTGGGCACGCTGGACAAAGATTGCAGAGAAAGGCGGAAAGATTGATGATAAATAAATCAAAGAAATTAGTTGAGTTAAAGAATTTAAATTTAATTTTCAATAAAGGGAAAAGAAATGCTAACAAAGCAATTAATAATGTTTCTTTTGATATTTATGAGGGAGAAACATTTGGTCTTGTTGGTGAGTCAGGGTCAGGAAAAACAACGATTGGCCGTACAATTTTAAAAATCTATGATCGTGACATTGATTCAGGTCAAATTTTATTTGAAGGTGAGGATGTTCAAAAGCTTAAAGGAAAAGAGCTGTCAGAGTTTAAATCCAATGCACAGATGATTTTCCAAGATCCCCAGGCTTCTCTAAATGGACGTATGCGTGTTAAAGATATCGTTGCTGAAGGTCTAGATGCAAATAATCTCGTATCTACAGATGAAGAACGTACTGCAAGAGTTTTAGAACTACTAAGACTTGTCGGTTTAAATGATGATCATATGACACGTTATCCACATGAGTTCTCTGGTGGTCAGCGTCAACGTATTGGAATTGCTCGTGCTTTAGCGGTAGAACCTAAATTTATCGTTGCTGATGAGCCTATTTCAGCTCTAGATGTCTCCATTCAAGCACAAGTTGTTAATTTAATGAAAGATATCCAAGATAAAGAAAAGTTAACTTATCTCTTTATTGCTCATGACTTGTCGATGGTTAAGTATATTTCTGATCGTATTGGTGTTATGCATTGGGGTAAGATTTTAGAAATTGGACCTTCTGATGATGTTTATAATCACCCAATTCATCCTTATACAAAGTCATTGCTTTCTTCAATCCCAGCTCCAGATCCATTATCTGAGCGTGCGAGAAAGCCGATTATTTATGATCCAACAGATGAGCAAGATGGTCAAGAACGTGAAATGCGTGAAATTTTACCTGGACATTTTGTATTCTCAACAGAAGCAGAAGCTGAGAAATATAAATTAGAGCTAAATAAATAAATTAAAAAGATTGACAGTTCACTGTCAATTTTTTTTATAAAAGATAATATAGTTTATATTTGTTTTCTATTTAATAAATTTGTTATAATAAGGCTTATGAATTTACAAGAAGAAATTAAAAGACGTCGTACTTTTGCGATTATTAGTCACCCGGATGCTGGAAAGACAACAATTACAGAACAATTATTAAAGTTTGGTGGTGCAATTCGTGAAGCTGGTACAGTTAAAGCACGTAAAACAGGGAATTTTGCTAAGTCTGACTGGATGGATATTGAAAAAGAGCGTGGAATCTCAGTAACTAGCTCAGTAATGCAGTTTGATTATGAAGATAAACGGGTGAATATCTTAGATACTCCAGGACATGAGGACTTTTCTGAGGATACTTATCGTACTTTAATGGCAGTAGATGCAGTTGTGATGGTGATTGACTCGGCTAAAGGTATCGAAGCACAAACGAAAAAACTTTTTCAAGTGGTAAAACATCGTAAAATTCCTATCTTTACTTTTATAAATAAGCTTGATCGTGATGGACGTGAGCCTTTAGATTTACTATCAGAGTTAGAAGAAATTTTAGGTATTCAATCCTCAGCGATGAATTGGCCAATTGGAATGGGAAAGAATTTTCAAGGTTTATATGATTTAAAAAATGAAAGAATTGAGCTTTATCAGTCAGAAGAAAGATTTATCAATTTTTCAGAGATTGCAAGTCATCCTTTGTCAAAAAATCCATTTTACGAACAGGCTTTAGAAGACGTAGAATTGATTACAGATGCTGGAAATCCTTTTGAAGAAGAGGCTGTATTAGCTGGAGAATTAACTCCTGTATTTTTTGGCTCAGCTTTAACGAGTTTTGGTGTACAGACTTTTCTTGAAAGTTTCTTAAAATATGCTCCAGAACCTCATGCTCATAAAACAGTTGAAGATACAGAAGTTGACCCTTATAATTCGGATTTTTCTGGTTTTGTCTTTAAAATTCAGGCAAATATGGATCCGAAGCACCGTGACCGTATTGCATTTGTGCGTATTGTTTCTGGAGAGTTTCAACGTGGAATGGCAGTTAATCTTTTAAGAATAGGGAAGCAAGTGAAATTATCTAATGTTACTCAGTTTATGGCAGAATCACGTGAAAATGTAGAAAATGCAGTAGCCGGAGATATTATTGGTGTCTATGATACAGGAACCTATCAGGTAGGAGATACACTGGCTACAGGAAAAATAAAGTTAAATTTTGAACCACTCCCAACTTTCACACCTGAGCTTTTTATGAAAGTATCAGCTAAAAATGTGATGAAGCAAAAGTCTTTTTATAAAGGGATTGAACAACTTGTTCAAGAAGGTGCGATTCAACTTTATAAAGGCTACACAACGGGTGAGATTATGTTAGGAGCTGTAGGTCAACTTCAGTTTGAAGTCTTTAAAGACCGAATGGAAAGAGAATATAATGCTGAGATCATTATGACGGCAATGGGCTCAAAAACAGTACGTTGGATTTCACCAAAGGATTTAGATGAAAAGATGTCCAGTTCACGAAATATACTCGCAAAAGACCGTTTTGACCATCCTTTATTTTTATTTGAAAATGAATTTGCCATGCGTTGGTTTGTAGATAAATACCCTGAGGTCAAATTAATGGAACAATTTTCAGTCTAGAGAGTGATTTATTTGTTATGGCTTAAGAAATTTGATATAATAGTTTCGGGCACTTTAATTAAAGTTCGTCAAGCTCCTCTAATTTAGGGGAGCTTATTTTATTAGGAGGAAGTAGAGTGACAAAATATATTTTTGTAACAGGTGGCGGAACGTCTTCAATGGGAAAAGGAATTGTTGCAGCCTCTTTAGGAAGATTACTTAAAAATCGTGGGCTTAAAATTGCAGTTCAAAAATTTGATCCATATTTAAATATTGATCCTGGAACAATGAGTCCTTATCAGCATGGAGAAGTTTTTGTAACAAATGATGGGGCTGAAACAGACTTGGATTTAGGACATTATGAGAGATTTATTGATATTAATTTAAATCAATATTCTAGTGTTTCTTCTGGAAAAATTTATAATGAAATTCTTAGAAAAGAACGTAAGGGTGAATATCTAGGAGCTACAGTACAGATGGTTCCTCATGTGACAAATATGATTAAGGAAAAAATTACTGCAGCAGTTACAACAACCGATGCGGATGTGATCATTACAGAAATTGGTGGAACTGTCGGAGATATGGAAGGAATGCCGATGATTGAGGCGATTCGCCAGATGAAATCTGATATGGGAGCTGAAAATGTTTTTTATATTCATACGGTTCCAATTTTATACTTAAAAGCTGCTGGTGAGTTGAAGACAAAGATTGCACAAAATGCAACAAAGACCTTACGAGAGTTTGGAATTCAAGCCAATATGATTGTCTTAAGATCAGAGGTTCCAATAACTTCTGAAATGCGAAATAAACTGGCAATGTTTTGTGATGTAGAGCCAGAAGCCATTATTCAGTCTTTAGATGTGGACCATCTTTACGAAATCCCACTAAATCTACAAGCTCAAAAAATGGATCAGGTAGTTTGTGAGCATTTAAAGTTAGAAGTTCCAGAAGCTGATATGAAATCTTGGTCCTTAATGGTAGAGAAGGTAAAAAATCTAAAAAAGAAGATACATATTGCTATGATTGGAAAATACATCGAAGTTCCTGATGCTTATATCTCTGTTGTTGAAGCGTTAAAACATGCAGGATTTCCTTTAGATGCTGATGTAGAGGTAGATTGGGTTAATGCCAATGAACTTACAGATGAAAATGTAGCTGAACGACTAAAAAAGGCTGAGGGGATAATTGTTCCTGGAGGATTTGGCCAGCGTGGAACAGAAGGAAAAATTGTTGCTATTCGATATGCCCGTGAACAAGATGTTCCTTTCTTAGGTGTTTGTTTAGGGATGCAGATGGCTTGTGTAGAGTTTGCACGGCATGTCCTTCATATGGAGGGAGCAAATTCTTTTGAATTAAATCCTGAAACTCCTTATCCTGTAATTGATATCATGCGTGATCAGATTGGGATTGAAGAGCTGGGAGGAACTTTGAGATTAGGACTTTATCCTGCGAAGTTAAAAAAAGAGTCAAAAGCACAAGAAGCTTATGATGGGGCTGAGGTTGTACAACGCCGTCATCGACATCGTTATGAATTTAATAATAAATACCGTGAGCAATTTGAAGCAGCAGGTTTTAGTTTTTCCGGCGTGTCTCCAGATAATCGTTTAGTTGAAATTATTGAACTCCCAGAAAAGAAATTTTTTGTAGCTTGTCAGTATCATCCTGAGCTTCAATCGCGACCAAATCATGCCGAAGAATTATATCAAGCTTTCATTTTAGCTTCCTCAAAAAATAATTAATATTATAAATAAAATTAACTGAATCTAATAAAGGAGAAATAATGTCTAATGAATGCCGCTATTTAACCCTGAACAATGGGAAAATAATCCCACAAATTGGTATAGGGGTTTATATGATTTGGAAGTATGAGGACTGTAAAAGAGCTGTTTTAGAAGCATTAAAAATAGGCTATCGCCATATTGATACTGCACAAATTTATAAAAATGAACGAGCAGTGGGTGATGCGATTAGAGAGTCAGGGATTCCGAGAGAAGATATTTTTGTGACAACAAAGATTTGGCTATCAAATTATAAAGAAAATAAAGCGAAAATTGCTGTTGATAAATCACTAGAAAGAATGAAGCTAGACTATATCGATCTTATACTTTTACATCAGCCAGCAAAAAATTCACAAATTGCTTGGAAAGTTCTTGAAGGAGCTGTTGAAAATGGAAAAGTTCATTCGATAGGCTTGAGTAATTTTAATATAAAAGATTGTCAAGAAATTTTAGATATTGCAAAAATTAAACCCGTAGTAAATCAAGTAGAATGTCATCCATATATGCAGCAAGATGAGTTGCAAAAGTTTTTAGAATCTCAAAAAATTTATATGGAAGTTTGGTATCCTTTGGGACATGGGGATAAATCATTATTGCAGGAGCTGGTATTTAAACAGTTGGCACAAAAATACAAAAAAACTGTTCCACAGATTATTCTTTCTTGGCATTACCAAAAAAATCATATTTTATTTCCTAAGTCTACAAATCCTATCCATATTAAAGAAAATCTTGAAATTTCAGATCTTGAATTTACAGAGGAAGAATTACAAATGATTAAAGCTTTAAATAAAAATAAATCTTATGTAGAAATGCCAAAATGGTTAGAGAAAATAAGTCATTTTTTATCAGATAAAATTCCACTTGGAGATAAAAATTAAGGGGTAAATAAATTGTCAAATACTTATTTTTTTGGTATAATACTAAACGTGCATTGTCACAAATAAACTGTTTATCCGCTGGGCCAGCAGAAAATCTGAAAGTAAGAGCTTATAGATGAACAAGAGGAGAAAAAGATGAATCTTATCGATTCTATTAATGCAGCACAGCTGCGTACTGACTTACCTAACTTCCGCCCTGGCGATAGCGTTAAGGTACATGCTAAAGTTGTCGAGGGAACTCGTGAGCGTATTCAGATTTTTGAGGGTGTAGTTATTGCACGTCAAGGATCAGGTATCTCTGAAACATATACTGTCCGTAAAATTTCAGGCGGTATCGGTGTTGAGCGCATCTTCCCACTTCACACACCACGTGTTGAGAAGATTGAAGTTATTCGTTATGGACGTGTTCGTCGTGCGAAACTTTATTATCTACGTAACCTTCAAGGTAAAGCAGCACGTATCAAAGAGGCACCACGTAAGTAAAATTAAGCCCCTTGGGGCTTTTTCTTTTTAAAATTAGCTTAAGAGGATAAAGAACTAATTTAGAGTCTGAAGAGAGACTGTATAAGAAATACTACTTGGAATAGTTTAG
>JBKECB010000092.1:0-1914 GCA_047974165.1 Lactovum sp. | reverse complement strand
ATCTCAGCCTGATCGGCGCGCCGGGCAATATGATCGCCCAGGCGGCACTGCAGGAACAGGGGCTTAGCTTCGGTTTCTTCGAATATGGCCTCGTCGGCCTGCCGATCCTGCTGGTCGGCATCCTGTTCGTCGCCACCATCGGCTTCCGGCTGCTGCCCGATCACAAGACCGAGGAAATGGCCGCAGACAGCCTGCATCCTGTTGGTGCGTCAGTTCCGCAGTGGAAAAAGAACGCTTCGTTGATTGTGCTGGTCCTTACCATCCTTGGCATGATCTTCGAAGCGCAGATCGGTATCCGCCTGCACATCACCGGCGCCATCGGGGCCATCGCGCTGATCCTCTTGGGCGTCATCAGCGAGGACGAGGCCTATTCATCCATCGACGCCAAGACGATCTTTCTGTTCGGCGGTATCCTGTCGCTGGCGACCGCGATGGAAAAGACCGGGGCGGGGCAGGTCATTGCCGAAGCGGTCCTTGGCCTGACCGGACCCGAGACGCCGATGTTCGTGTTCCTGCTGGTCATCTTCCTGTTGGCGGTGGTCATGACAAACTTCATGTCCAACACCGCGACGACCGCGCTGCTGGTGCCGATCAGCCTGTCGATCTCGACCCAGATCGGCGCCGATCCTCGCGCCGTGCTGATGGCGACGGTGATCGGCGGCTCGCTGGCCTACGCCACGCCCATCGGGATGCCCGCCAATGTCATGGTGTTGGGGCCGGGCAAGTATACGTTCATGGATTACACAAAGTCTGGCCTGCCGCTGATCGTGGTTTCGACCGTCGTCGCCATGATCCTGCTGCCGATCCTGTTCCCGTTCTTCCCGTAGGGCAGAGCGGCACAGAAACCGATGTGGGCTCGCGAGGAAATTCGCGGGCCCCAACGTATTCGCCGTGACAAGCCAAGACCCGCTGCCGGCGATAGCCTCATAGTTCTGGCAGAATCCTATAGGAATCGGAGCAGCGCCGGCTCTGCAAGGTCGGCCCTCACCGGACATTGGCGGGCTACGCTAAGCCGCAGCGCAACATACCCCGAACCTGCCCTTCGCCTCGCCGCCGTTCAGCTCCTGCCCATTGCATCGACTGGTCTATCGGCAATCGCGTACACGGCGAGTGACCCTTGCGGAATGCGACGGTTTGATTTGTCAGCCGGGCCGAAACGGTTAAGCTGACGCAAATTGGTTCGCCGGGGTATCATGCTGCTTTCGTTTCGCCAGACTGCGGGCCTTCTAGCAGCCTTGCTTTTCACCAGTCTCGCCGCACCCGCCCTTGCCATGCAGGATTGCACAACGTCCGTACCCGCGGGAGGGCCGGCCTATCTGAGTGGCCCGGACTGCACGATCAGTTGGGTCGAGCGCGGTCAGCTTCACACCGTGACATGGCGGCAGGTTCAGACTGATTTTCAGGACTCCACATTGGAGCACACTGCCAATGGGCCTGTCCTGACCGCCAGCTATCTGCCCGATCTGATCGACATGGATCAGGACGGCTGGCTTGATCTGGTGACATTCGTGCGGGTCGGCATGGTCAACGGGGTGTTTGGGGTATTTTTCAAAAACCCCGACAGTGGACAGTTCATGCAGCCCGAGCTCATCCATGGACATACGCTGACCCGCGACCGCGACGGCTATATCGTGGCTGGCAGCCGGAATGGTGCCGGTCAGATATTGCAGCTTTATGCGGTCGACGACCAGTCTCTGTCCTTCAAGGTCGAGATCGACCCCTTCGCGGTACCGCCCTCTGGCGGCGCTGACGAATTTGCCTGCGATATCAGCGCCGCCATGCAAGGCGGCATCGCGGATCCGCTGCCCATTGGCGAGGTGCCCGATAATCCCGAGCTACTGAAATACTATTGCGAGCCGACCCCATCAGGCGAACCGCGCGATGTAGATATCGAAGAAGACCCGACACAGGTGA
>JBKECB010000053.1:0-1989 GCA_047974165.1 Lactovum sp. | reverse complement strand
ATTATTTGCAAATTCGGTATAAAAAGTTCTCTAATTCTTAGTGATTGCAACGTGTAATTTTGTGCCTGAAGAATATTTGCTGTTCAATAAATTTGTGTTAATATCATCAAGCTTATCTATACTTACACTAAATGCTTCTCGACCATTGTAGTTTCCATTACCCTTAAAAACTGATTGAGCTGTCGTATGATGTCCTCCTACGTCCTTATATTTTCCCGTTCCAGAGATATTTGAGAAGGTCTGCAAATCCAGCTTAATCGTGCCATCTGGGTTGATATTCTTTTTCGCTGTATTACTACTCACATCTTCTGTGATGGCGTTTAACTATTAGTACAGATGCAAATAAAGTCATAAACTTACACTAAAATGAAAAGTTCATGACTTGTTGCTTCTATATGAATACATTAGGCTATACTTTACAATGAATTTATCTTGCTACCCTATTTTCAAATTGTTATACTTATCAATAATTTTCTTATTTCTTTCTAAATAATCTGGTTCATAAACAAGTTTTTGGCTATCAATTTCACTTAAGTTCTCCCCATTATTTAAATTCAAAAATCTACCGTGCTCAAAATTCTTGCAAAAACTGCACCAAATCCAGCCACTTGATTTATTATCATCCACGTTCCATTTATAAAAGAAAATATGTACTTCTTGTCGGCAGCAAATAGGACATTCTGTTGGAAAAGATTTTATTTCCCCTTTCATATACTTGGCATAAACACCGTACATTTTATTATTATTATTATTCCAAATACTCATTTCCTTACCTTTTACCTTCAATATATTCTCCTAATGCATCTCCTGCTCTATATGCTGTACTTTCTGGAGCGTCACCTCCTTTTAGCCAACTTCTTGCATGGTTTAATTCATGGGCGATTGTGTTAGCCAGCTCTGCCTCACTTGTAAAGGCATCTCTTCCTAGCACAATTTCAGTGGGATTATCTTTATAAATCCTTCCAGCGTTCAACACATCATCGTCAGAAAAAATGCCTGTACTAGTTCATCCTCTTCTAGGGCATCAGAAAGTTCAAAGTTTTTTTATAGGCCTCCCACTCCTCTTACGGTTTACATAATCTGAAAAATCTATATCCTTAATTCTTTGAAGAGTATTTTATAACAATTTCTGGTTCAGAATTTGTAACAATATCAAAATAGTATTCCAATTCATAATCAAATACAACGTAATGTGTTAGTGGCGAAAACCAGTCACTTACACTTCCACCACTTATTTCATTTAAGTTTTCTAGGTACTCTGAATTCTGCACAACGTATAACTTATCGTTCGAATTTGTATCGCCTTCAACATTTATATAATCTTTTGACCCAAAAACTTCTCTATGCCTGAAACTCACAATACTGGAATAAAACCTTAAATAAATAGTTTTACTCTTTTCCAGAAATTTAAATTCAAGCACTTCACCATGTTCTTCATCTAAATAACTATAACTAAGTCCCGCAAAGGAAACATTTCCTTTTATCCGATATTTGTCATTTGTAATAAATTCTTGCATGTTAATTCTCCCAAACGTTATTCATATCTTATTTTTGTAATATTCTTCTTTAAATATTGAATTTGTAACGTAGCGGGCCCTGTTTTACTTGACTTCATAACCATAACTTGAGTCCCATCCTGTAACCTACCGCCAAATTTCCCATCGCCATAATCTATAACATCTTGTAAATTTAACGAATTAAAGTCCGTCACCACTTGCTTATAAGCACCCGGCTTATTATAATTTGTTGTAATTTTACCTGTCCCAGTTGTTGTGTCAATAGCACCATTTAATATTTTGTTAACTGTATTGCTTTCACTTACGCTTCCAAAACTCAAATTATCCGCTCCAAATTGCTTCACAGGACCGTTTGAGCTTCCTCAACTCCGCTAGCCGTTTTCCTGTAGAATTTTGGATGTTCCTAATTTTTACACTTTTTCAAGAATAGGTTCTTTTAAAGCTAAGACTTCTACCACTGTATCGACTGCAT
>JBKECB010000051.1:0-25060 GCA_047974165.1 Lactovum sp. | reverse complement strand
TCTTCAAAATATAAAAATGGACATTCATTCTCTTTACTATAATTAAGTGTTTTTTCACAAGTTTATTATTCGATATTGTATAGTTTGAATATCTACTATTAATTAACTCTCCATCATTATCATAATGAAATGCATTTATTTCCCAACCTCTAAATACTGTAGACAATCCTATTTCTATTTTTCAGTTGATTTTGCCAATGTAATTCACCAGCTTTTAATTGTTATAAAATAGATAAATATTAATTATTAGTCAATCAAAGAACTCCTAATAACATTCTTTTTTAGAGAAACTCTAAAAACTCCAGTCTCAAAAATTTTTATAAATTTATTAATAATTAAAAAACTAGTTTTAAGCTTAACTTTATTTTTGCTTAACTTCTCATATATTTTAATTATTATTAGTAGATAAACTTGTACTATTTTTATACTTTAATAAACACTACTGTTTATACAATTTTATTTAACAAATTGACAATAAATATACTAATAATACAGGCTTGTATAGCAAAGTACTCAGGCGAATACAGTATATTTTCCTAAGGAAAAATTTTAAGAATCATTATAATTTTAAACATTAAAATTATATTATTGCTTAATCTATCCTCAGTAACTTTTACTCTTTCAAAAGTACTTCTATTTCAAGAAAGATAAGTTCTCCAATTTAATTTTTAAGACTATCACCTAGCTTTTATACTTGTACATTTATTTTGACTGTTTCATAAATATCACCTTATTAGTTTAATTCATCTACATTTGTATTTTACTACATTTAGATATTTTATCAGTAAGTTTTCAATATAAGCTTGTAATTTTTGTACTCTCAACTAATACCAAGCTAAGTTACTGACTAGAAATTCGAATACTGATCAACAATTTATCTTATAAGAATTAATTACTAGGTAACACTCGTAATATCTAACTTTAAAATAAGTTATACTTATATTTTTCTTCTAATTTTATCTCTTCTTTTCTTTAATAAAAATAAAGACATCATGTTTTGATATCTTTATTTTTATTTAAATATTAAATTTTTTGAATATAAATTTATAAAAACAGTTGTAAAATTACTCTATTTTATCTGATTGTTTTTAAGGCTTGTCCCCAACTATTTACTTGATCGAGCATATCATTTACATTCACTAAGTGTAAATCATTAGCTTTAAAGTCTGTCATATTTTCGAAGTCTGTAAAAAGACTTAGTGTAGGATGTGTGCGTACATCAGCTACTTTTAATTCTCCAAGTATTCCACGGAGATGCTCCGCGGCACGTGCTCCACCCGTTGAGCCATAACTCACAATACCTGCAGACTTATTATGCCAAGCTTCCTTTGCAAAATCTAAGGCATTTTTTAAAGCAGCCGTAATACTATGATTGTATTCTTGAACAATAAATACAAATCCATCAAGACTTGCTAGTTTCTGATTCCATGATACAATTCCTGGTTCATTTCCATCAGTCGTTCCTAAGAATGGTAGATTATACTCTGAAATATCAATGATTTCATAATTTGCATCTCCACGTTTATCTGCAATTTTCTTTACCCATTCTCCCACTTGAGGACTTACTCGTCCTTCTCTTGTACTTCCTAAAATAATACCAATATTTAACTTTTCTATCATAATAGACCTCTTTTATTTTTTCTTTTTCTTAAACTTTAATGCATCTAAACCTACTTTTTTTAATAATTCTGTTAACTGATGTTTTTCATTATCTGTCAAGATAGATAAATTCTTAGAGATTGTTTCAACATGACTAGGAAAAATTTCATCAAAGAATTGTTTCCCTTCACTTGTAAGTATTACTTCATTTACACGTTTATCAATCTTATTTAAGCGTCTTTTGACAAGTCCTTTTTTACTTAGGCGATCAACAACATAGGTAATACTTCCACTGGGAATTTCGAGTATTTCACTGATTCTCTGTACAGGGTGTGGTCCTTTACTATAAAGGAGCTCTAAAAGCATAAAATGTTCACGATTAAGTTTGTAACTTTCTATATCGTCATAAATATTCCCTAAAATTGTATTCGAGGCTTTTAGACCTACTCTAAACAATCTTAAATCAATACCGCTTTTATTATTTTCCATGTCCTACTCCTCTATATTCTTCTCATTATTATTTTAACAAAAAAATACAGTTTTAATAGGTTTTTTGACTTTTTTATAAATAATCCCTTCTATTTTTATCATTTTTTACTAGTTTTTAACCTAATATTAGGGTAATTTATTTTATCAACTTATATTTTTTTAATCAAGAAATCTGCTCATACTAATTAAAAAAGCCCGGCATTCCCATTCCTCCTGTTTGCATATTTCCCATTCCCATACTTGCCCCTTGACCTGCAATTACTGTGCTATTTATTGAAGCAACTGTTATATTATAGCTTGTTCCTGACTCTATTTTAGGAGTTGAGAGAATTAAATTATCAAGGTTTGCTGGGGCAATAAACTCTCCAATACCTTCAATAGTTATTGTTTCTCCCTCATTTACTGCACCAATTAAGACATAAGATTGACTTTCTGTTTCTGGAAAGGCATTATTTGTCCCTGCAGCAAGTAGTGTTACTCCCGAAAACTCTTGAAGACTTTCTGAATCAATTGGTTCATTATCTTCACTTGAATTTTCAATTGCAATAATTGTTCCTCCTGTGATATTAATCGTTCCATTTGAATCGATACCATCTCCTCCCGAAACAAAACTCAGAGTACCAGCAGTTTGTTTGTAAACAGGGGACAGTACCTGACTTGAAGCATTTACAGCATCATCTCCTGAAACAATCGAAATCTCTCCTTCCTGAATATCAATCGTTGCTGCAGACATTCCTTCACCTGAAGCTTGTATATAGGCAAGGCCAGCAATTACTTGAATAAGTGACTTTTCTGTATCACCATTATCCTGATCTGATTTTACTCCCTTATCTCCTGCCTCAATAACGGCAGTACCCGCTTCAAAGATAACTGAGTCTGTCCCTATAAGAGCATCATTAATCGCTGAAGTATAGACAAGACCATTTGTTATCTTTAAGTCATCTGAAGATTTAATTCCATGATTTGCCAATCCAGACACAACAATGGTCCCCTTTCCATTAAATGTCAAGTCTGTATCCGCATCAATTGCAGAAGAATCAATATTATCTGTACTATCCGAAACTAAATTAATAGCTCCTTCTGGAGATTTAATTTTTATTTTTTCAGCAGTTATTCCTAAAATAACTGGCCCAGACTTACTTGTTAGATTTACCCCATTTAAAATAAGAGTAACTTCTGCATCTTCTGGGGCTTCTACAATAATTTGAGCATCCTCATTTGTCCCTATAAAGTAATAGATTCCTGCTTTTGTAATCGTGACTGTTCCTTCCGATAAGTCATAAGACTGATCCGCAGCTTCTTTATCTCCTTCATCTCCCATTAGTTCTTTAGTTGGTCGACTTGAGAGTGCTTCTGTAACAGAGTTAAAGGAACTAACCTCTGCTGCTTCTGTTACTGAGCTTGTAGTTGTCTGACTTGATGAGCTTATTGTTTCTTCTTTTTTTGAGCAGGCGGTCATAAAGAAAAGGGAAATAAGACTGATTAAAATCCATATTCTTTTTTTCATCAAAGGACCTCAGCATTCTGAGAAACTTTAGCTGAAGAGACAGGTAAGTTTCCATTTCTGATACGAATCTCATCTAAGAGATCTTTTTCATCTTCTAAGTCCTTCATTTTTACATGATATCGAAGTTCATAAAGTGATCCCATTTGTGTTGTTTTTACATTTTCTAGCTCATAAAAATGACTATATTTTTTAAAAATATCATCAAATAAATGAGGGATATCTAAATCTTCAGCAATTGTTATCTTAATTCTACGATTAGCTAAATTTCCTGAAAATCCTTTAAACTGAATCATTTCAAGAAGAATAATAAAAACTGCTGTTATAACTGAGAACAAACAAGCATAAAGAGGCTGTGAGGTTCCTGTTGCTAAACCAATCGACATCGCCCAAAAAACAGATAAAATCTCACGTGCTCCACCAGCAACTGAGCGAAAGCGAATGATTGAGAAAGCTCCCATCACTGCAACTCCAGTTCCTAAATTCCCATTCACTAAACTAATGACAACCTGTACTAAAATAGGCAAACTTGCAAGAGTTAGAAGGAAATTTCGACTTGAGTTATTTTTATAACTATGCACGAGAGCAATCAAAATTCCTAAAGTAAGCGAGACCAAAGCATTAATGATAAAAGATGTTAAATTCATATTTTTTCTTTCTATTATTTATTTTTTTAAGCTGAGAGTTGATCATTTTCTTTTTCAAATTGAAGATGATTTTTATAACTTGTTGCAAACTTTGAAAATGAACTTTTTTGAAGTTTAAATTGATTTAAAATCGAGACAAACCATATAGGATATGCACCCAAAGCTTTTACTTCCATTAAAACCTCTAATTCAGGATCTATCGCCTCACCTGAGCTGTCTTTAATAGATAGATTTTCTTTTCGATATCGTATATTTTTATCAAAGGTAATTCTAAATTCTTTTGTTTCTTTGTCATACATGGCAACTCTTTCATAAGCAATTAATACTTTTGCTTTAAGTGGATATTTACTAAAGAGGTAGTTTATCTCACGCTGAGTTTGATTTTCAAGTTTGAGAAAAGACTTAAAATTTAACTCATTTAAGATAAATTTTTCACGTCGTTTATAAACAATACCATTAATTTTCTTCTTTATTTCTAAAAAAATTTCTTTATTTTTCTCTGCACAGCCATAAGAACGAATTCGAAACTTCTCTTTATAATCAGGTTTTTCTATTGATTTTCTTATCATCTGATAGTCATCTGTATCATAATATAAAGACAAAATACTATGTTCTCCATATTTATCTTCTTGCATTTTATCTTTTAAAAGTTCTTGGATATCTTGGTATTGTTTATGAGTTAAACGATACTTTACTTCTTTTCTTTCAAAAATATTTGATAATTTCATAAGCCTCACTTTCTATAAAATAAAGTTTATGAAAATTTCCTTTCAATTAACTTTAATGAAACTAATCTCAAACTTAAAATAAAAAACACTAATTTTTTAGTGTTTTTCTTCTAGTTGATATTGACGATAAGAAATCTTAGCATGCTTAAAGAGTTTCTTACAATAATCTGTCTGACCATATTCACGAGCGTAGATAACTTCTTTTACTCCTGACTGTATGATAAGTTTTGTACAAATTAAGCAAGGAAAATCTGTTAGGTAAATAATTGTCTGATCTGTAGACTCACCATACTTTGCACATTGTATTAATGCATTTTGCTCGGCATGTACTGTTCTTATACAGTGATTATTTTCCATCAAATGTCCTGCTTCATCACAATGGACATCAGCATAGACAGAGCCATTATATCCTGTTGCAATAATATGCTTATCTTTCACAATCAAAGCACCTACTAAACGTCGATCACAGGTCCCTCTTGATGAGGTAAGATAAGCAATCTCCATAAAATACTGGTCTAGTGTTGGTCTCATATCCTCTCCTTTATTAAGAGCTTAATTCCTGATATCTAAAACAACTTTCTACATGGTCATTAATAATCCCTACTGCTTGTAAATAAGCATAAATAACAGTTGTTCCTGTAAATTTAAAGCCTCTTTTTTTCATATCTTTAGATATCTTATCTGACAAGTCGTCAGAAGCTGGAACTTTAGTCTCATCTTTTATATGATGTTGAACACTCTTTCCATCTACAAATTTCCAGAGATAGGCATCAAAAGTCCCAAACTCTTTTTGAATTTCTAATACCTTCTGTGCATTAATAATCGCTGCATTTATTTTTAATTTATTACGAATAATTCCAGAGTTTTGAATAAGTCTCTCTCTGTCTTCTTCTGTATAGTTTGCTACTTTTTTAATGTCAAATTGGTCATAAGCTTCATAAAAATTTTCTGTTTTATTTAAAATTGTCTTCCAGGAAAGACCTGCCTGATTTAAATCCAAGACTAGCTTAGCATAAAGTTCTTGATCATCATGAACTGGACTTCCCCAGTAATTATCATGATATTCCATCATTTTTTCAGAGGATTGACACCATTGACAACGTTTTTTATTCTCCATTTTCTTCCCCATCATTATCAATCTGAGCACCCATTGCAATCAAATCATGAACACGCTTTTCAGTTGATGGGTGTGTACTCAAATCCATTTTTAAGGACATAGGATTGAAAAATGCAACCGGACCAAGGGTTTTATTAAAAACTTCTTGGTCTTTCTTCTGTAAATTAACCACTCCACCTTCTAAATGTAATAAAGCTGTCGCAAGTCCTGTTGGATTTCTAGTAAACTGTACTGCACTCGCATCTGCACGTGATTCTCGTTCTCTTGACATATAAGCTTCAGCTACTTTAGCGAGCAAAGGAGCAACTGTTAAGAAAATCATGGACACAACAACAATAATTATTGCTAAAGGATTTGATTTATTGTCACGACTATTTCTATTTCTGCTTCCTCCAAAATAAATAAAACGTGATGCAGTTCCCGCAATTAAAGCTGTAATTGAAGTTAAAGCAACAAGTTTTGTCATTGCTTGACTATCTCCTTGGACGATGTGTCCTATTTCATGAGCAATTACTCCTTCAATTTCTTCACGACTTTTTAGTATATTTAATAACTCTTCTGTTACAACAACTTGAGAATTTCCTGAATTATCAGCACAAGCATAAGCATTAGGTACGCCTGAGCCACGCAGAAGATAAAGACGAGGTGGATGCTTTAGTGATGCAGCAATCGATATTTCTTCAACAATATTGTAAAGTTGACCCGTCGTCTGCTCAACAGCATCTCCAGCAGGTGCTGAAAGTAAAATAGCTGTTGCCTGTTTACTTACAAAAAACATTACAATCACTGCTAAAAAAACTGAGATAGCTACATTTGTCATCATACTCGCAAGCAGTTCTGAGTTTGTACTGTAAGTATTTAAATTAATTAAACTTAGGCCTGCAATAAAAACAAAGCAAAGAATCGTAAAATTAATCATCCAGGCAATACGTATTCCCTTTTTTAAGCGTACAATTTCATTTCTAAAATTTGTTTGCATTATACCCCTACCTCTACAACTTCTCTAGCCTCTTCTGAACTTAGCTCAAACATCTGACGTTCTTTAAATCCCAGCTTTTCTGCAATTAAAATAATTGGAAATACCTGGATCTCTGTATTATACTCTCTTACACTATCATTAAAGGCTTGACGTGCATAAGCAATCTTATTTTCTGTTGTCGTTAACTCTTCTTGTAAATTTAGAAAATTTTCACTCGCTTTAAGATCAGGATACTTCTCAGCCACTAGTTGAATAGAAAACTGAGCCTGTTGAAATTGAATATCTGCTTCTTTTAATAATTCAGGATCAGCTGCATTTAAAGCTTGAGCTAGACTATTTCTTGCCTTTGTTATTTTTTCAAAGGTTTCACTTTCATACTTTGCATAAGCTTTGACTGTTTCTACAAGATTTGGAAGTAAGTCATAGCGTCTTTGAAGTTGAGTATTTATCTGAGATGACGCTTCATCTACATTTACTGAAAGTCTCACCAGCTTATTTCGTCCATGCCAAAAAAGCCAGATAACAAAAAATATAATTAATACTAAGATAATTAATATATAGACCATTCGAATCCTTTCATTTATAGTTTTTACATAATTAAAATTACGTTGTTATATTTACATATTTTAATTTATGTATCTTTCATTCTACTTTTTCTATAGGTGCAATATTCGCAAGTAAATTTTTCATTCCTATTTCAGGGAAATTTATTTTTAATTGGCGATTGTTTTCTGGTCCAGTTACTCCTAATACAACACCATCACCCCACTTTTTATGACGTGCAGTATCTCCCATCTGCCAATTAATATCTGTTTGCTTTATTTCCTTCTTCCATACTTGCTGAGCATGTATTTTTTCTTTTCTCAAATGAATGGCTTCATCCATCGATTGATTACCTGTAAATCTTTCAGAAGATCCAGAATACATCACATTATAACTTGTGTTTTTAGAAGAAGCTAATCCTTGATAATTAAGTAAATCTGAACTTATTTCTGAAATAAAACGACTAGGCCGATTGTAGCTAGATTTTCCATAAAGAACACGTACCTGTGTATTTATAAAATAAAGTTGCTTCTCTGCACGTGTAATTCCTACATAAGCCAAGCGTCTTTCTTCTTCAAGTTCTTCAATATTATCATTGACACGCCCAAGAGGAAAAATCCCTTCTTCAAGTCCTACTAGAAAAACAACTGGAAATTCAAGTCCTTTAGCTGCATGAAGAGTCATTAAAGTAACTCCTGCTGCTTTCTTATCCTCAGCACTATCTGTATCCATAATAAGAGAAAGATCATTTAAAAATCTTGAAAGCCTCTCTAAACCTGTTTCCGTACTTTCACTATCTAAAACTTTTTGGTCAAATGCTTGAGTAACTGACTTAAATTCCTCAATATTTTCAATACGTGTCTGACTTTCTAATGTATTTTGTTTATTTAACTCTCTCATATAACCTGTCTGGCTTAAAAGTTCTTCAAGTATTCCTGTAATTGAGAGTTTATCGATTGACTGCTTTAAAATATCCAACTTTAAAGCTAAATTATAAAGTTCTGCTGCTGCTCTTCCAGTAATTTTAGATAAGGGTAGATCCATCAATGAATCTAATAATGACTTATTTTGCTGGAGAGAAAACTGGCGTAACTTATCTATAGTTCCAGGGCCAACTCCTCGTTTAGGCTCATTAACAATACGCTCAAAGCTAATATTATCTGCACTATTTGAAAGGATATTAAGGTAAGCAATTAAATCTCTAATTTCTTTACGAGAGTAGAATTTTGTTCCCCCTACCATTGTATAAGGAATATTTGATTTTAATAAAGCTTCCTCCACTGTACGTGACTGAGCATTCGTACGATATAAAACTGCAAAATCAGAATAATTTAAGTTTTTAGATTGCACTTCAATTTGGCTTACAACATACTCTGCTTCATCTTTTTCATCATCCGCACGATAGTAAATAATTTTACTTCCTTGCTCATTAGAAGTCCAAAGATTCTTCTCACGACGGTTAACATTATTTTTGATAATCTCATTTGCAGCCTTTAAGATAGTTTGAGTTGAGCGATAATTTTCTTCTAATAAAACAATCTTTGCCTCAGGGTAGTCTTTTTCGAAGTTAAGAATATTCTCCATATCAGCACCACGCCAACCATAAATAGACTGATCCGCATCTCCAACCACACAAATATTTTTAAATCGAGAAGAGAGGAGTTGAACTAACTGATATTGAGCTTGATTTGTATCTTGATACTCATCAACATGGATATACTGCCATTTCCCTTGATAATATGCTAAAGTTTCTGGATTTTTATCAAAAAGTTTGAGAGTTTGCATAATCAAATCATCAAAATCCATCGCTTCTGATTTTCGTAACTCTTCTTGATAAACTTTATAACAGCGAGCATATAAAAGAGTTTTGGGATTTCTTGGATTAGCAGACTTTTCATAAGCTTTTTCATCTAATAAATCATTTTTTGCATTTGAAATAGCTGATAAAATAGACTTTGGAGGATATGTCTTTGGGTCAAGATTAAAGTCTTTCAATATTCGCTTCATCAATGTTCTCTGGTCACTTGGGTCTAAAATTGTAAATGAGCGCTGATAACCAATCTTATCTGCATCTCGTCTTAAAATACGAACGCACATTGAATGAAAAGTGGCAATTAAAGAATCTTGTGATTCAGCAGAAAGTTGAATTGCACGTTCACGCATTTCTCTTGCAGCTTTATTTGTAAAAGTGATTGCCAAAATATTCCAAGGATTAATCATCTTTTCATCAATCAAATAAGCAATACGGTGTGTCAAAACACGTGTCTTACCTGAACCTGCTCCAGCCATAATCAAAAGTGGTCCTTCAGTTGTCTCCACCGCTTCTTTTTGCTTACTATTTAATCCGTCTGATAATGAATTCATTCTTTTATTATATCAAATTTTAGAAATTATATTCTAGCAAAGCTAATTAAGTACTTGTAACTTTAATAAAGAAAAAAATTCTTAAAGATATTTTTATTCTTCCAGAATTTATTTTCAAAATAAGTATTATACACTTTAACATTAACTCATTCTTATTAGAGCTACTAATTCTTCTAAGCTTTTTTTATTTGTATTAATTATTTTTTTAGCTAATTTTTCATAAATTTTGATACGCTTTAAATAAAGTTTCTCTAACTCTTTCGTATTTGCATTTATCGCTAATGGTCGATTATTTTTTTTATCTTTCCTGATACGCTTCAAAAGAATATCAAAATCTGCTTTTAAATAAATAACATTCTTTTCATTTTTTAATAGTCTTTGATTTTTTTCTGACTCTACTAAACCACCTCCTGTTGCAATAACAGGATATTTTTGAATTAATTCTGGTAAAATCTTCTCTTCTAGACTTCGGAACTTTTCTAAACCTTCTTTTTTTATAAAGTCTGAAATTTTTATCTTAAAAGTTTCTTCAATATAGACATCACTGTCAATAAATTCTTCAGAAAGAAAGCGAGCTAAACTACTCTTTCCAGCTGCCATAAAGCCAATTAAAATTATTGGCATAAGGTCTCCAAGTCTTTAAAAAAGTCTGGATAACTACTCTTTATTGTTTCTGTATTTATAACTTCCATACCTTCCTCTGCTATTAAACCAGCAATAACAGCTGTCATTGCAATTCGATGATCATTAAGACTGTTAATTTTTCCAGACCTTAATCTTGCCTTTCCTTTGATTATCATGCCATCTTCTTTTTCAGAAATAGAAACTCCTAAATCTGAGAGCATTTCAACCATTTTTTTAATACGATCTGATTCTTTTACCCTTAATTCTTGAGCGTCTTTAATCAAAGTTTCGCCTTCAGCTTGACTTGCAAGTAAGCAAATTATAGGAATTTCATCAATTAATCGAGGAATAAGATTTCCTGAAATTTCCACTGCTTTTAAATTCTCTGTATAAGAAACATGAATATCCGCAATCTCTTCTGCTTCTTTTATATTTAAAAGCTCACACTTCCCCTCCATCAAATGAACAACTTCAAGAATACCCGCACGTGTGGGATTAATACAGACATTTTTTAATAAAATCTCAGAATCTGGAATAATCAGAGCAGCTACTATCCAAAAAGCAGCAGATGAAATATCAGCTGGGATATAACATTCTGCTCCTCTTAGATTTTGCCTTCCTTTAAGCTTAATTTCTTTATCATTAACCTGAATCTCAGCAGAAAACAAGGGAAGCATTTGTTCAGTATGGTTACGTGTAACTTCTTTTTCTATTAGTCTCGTCTCTCCTTCAGCTTGTAAGCCAGATAAAAGAAGAGCTGTTTTTACCTGTGCAGAAGCTATAGGCATTTTATAATCAATTGAAGTTAATCCCTTCTGTCCTTGAATTGTCAAAGGTAAGCTTTCTCTATGCTCGTTATAGCTTATTCTAGCCCCCATTTCTCTTAAAGGCTTCACCACTCTTGACATTGGCCTTTGTGATAAAGAACTATCTCCGTACATCATACTTTCAAAATTTTGCCCTGATAAGACTCCCATAAGAAGACGACTACTCGTTCCAGAATTTCCCATATTTAAAGCTTTACTTGCTTTTTTTAGCTGAAAATCTGACCCAACAATAATTAGCTCAGATTTTTTTTCTTTTATATTTACAGACATTGCTTGGAAGGCAGTTATTGTTCGTCTCACATCTTCACTCAATAAAGGAGAATAGATATGACTTTCTCCTTTAGCCAATGCAGATAAAATAACTGCACGATGTGTCATTGATTTATCAGAAGCAACGGTCAAGCTTCCTTTTAAACCTTTGTTTATTTTTAATATTTTCATTATTTTAAAATTAAGTAAAGAATGAGAGTTAAAAGTGACGCCACTGCTGTAATTAACCAGAAAACTTTATCAATCTTCCACTCAGACCAACCCTCATCACGGCCTGATAAGCCACCCAACTCTAAATGATGATGGAAGGGCGCCATACGAAAAATACGTTTTCCATTTGTTGCTCTAAAATAAACAATCTGTATCATACTTGACAAGGTTTCTATGATATAGATAATACCAATAAAAAGTAAGGTCCACTCCACATGTAAAACGACTGATATTGAGGCTAGAAAGGCACCTAAGGCTAAAGAGCCCATATCTCCCATAAAAATCATTGCGGGTTTTTTATTAAAGACTAGAAAGGCCAAAAGTGAGCCTAATACAACAATAATAATCATAAAAATATCTGAAGCTTTTTGAAGATATGCGATGATTGCATAAGTAAGAAGCGAAATACTCACAGAACCAGCAGCTAAGCCATCAATTCCATCTGTTAAATTTATAGCATTTGACCAACCTACTAACCAAAAAATTAAAAATGGAATAAATAAGAAACTAAGTTTTAAGTGAATACTAAATAAATTTATATAATTAATCGTGGCAATAGACGAAAATCCTATTCCCATCACCAGGATAAAATAAGCGATGATTCCTATAAGTACTTGCAAAGAAAATTTTTGCCAGGCTTTTAATCCTTCATTTTTATGACGAAAAACTTTTAAGAAATCATCAAAGAAACCAATTCCTGCATAAAGAACAAAGACTAGAATCACTACATTTAAATTGGTATGCTTAAACTTTGAGAAAAGAGCAACGATAATGGAGAGTAAAACTGAAACAGTTACAAAAATAAATCCACCCATTGTAGGAGTTCCTGTCTTTTTTACATGCTGTGTAACTTCCTCTTGCATTTCTTGGCCACTAACTTGTGCTTGCTTCAAAAAATGTATGAAAAGAGGAATACCAATCAATGTTAATATAAAACTTAAAATTCCTGCAATTATTCCCCATGTTATCATGATATTTCTCCTAAAGTTATCGTCCATTTACTATCTTTTTTTACAATCGTAGATTGCTTGACAGATTGTTTAATTACTCGTGCTTCTGATTCTTCAGAACTTTCACCTTTATTTTCAAAGCTTACTGTAACATTATACCACTTTGCGACGGTTTCTACATCTTCTTTAGTCCATCCATACATATCAGGCATTGTATGTTCTCCGTTTGTTAGTAATAAAACCTTTTGATTTGCTGAAACCTCTTCATTCTTCTTGATGGATTGGTCAGTAATTTTATCCCCATTTCCAATCGCAACAGGCTGAAGTAACTGACGACGTAATTCATCTAAAGTTTGACCAGTTATTTTATTATAGTAACTCTTAAGTTTAACTTTCCCTTCAGGTAGAGACAATTGTGTATTTTTTAATTTTGTCTTTAAACTTTCTGCCTGAGTCAAAAGCCTCTCTACCGACACTCCTACATCTTGCAAACGCCAGCCTGGAGGAATTTTGGCATATAAGTAAACGATAAACTCTGGATCTTCTGGTGGATAAAGAACAACAACTGAATTAAGTGTGTCTGCCTCTCCTTCTAAATACTTCCCATTTTCAGCAATCTGTGCTGTCCCTGTCTTAACTGCTGCAGGCTCTCCATTAACAAGAAATAAAGGACCATCTCCTGTTGCATTTCTCAAAATATTTGCATTTGCTGTTCCATAAGTATCATCTGTATTAACTGTTACCATAAGTTTTGTAATATCTTCAGCTGTTGAAGCAGTAATAGGCTTTCCTATAATTTCTGGTTCAGCCTGCAATACTTGAACACTATCATTATTTACAATTTTATTAATAAAATGAGGTTCTAACATTACACCACCATTAGCAAATGAGGTCCAAGCTTTTAACATTTGAACAGAAGTAACTGAAATTCCTTGACCAAAAGAAGACATCGTCTGTGACACAATATCATTATCACTCGGAAGACGACCAAAATCTTCATTTCCAATCCCCATACGTGTTGGGAGACCAAATCCAAATCTCACTAAATAGTCTTTCCAAGTATCATAACCCATTGCTTGCTCAATTTTACCCATTGCAGTATTACTTGACCAGGCAAAACCTTGTGCATAAGTCATTGTATTACCACGCAAACCACCTTCATATTCATTTTGATCCCAATCTTGAATTGTTGTTCCATCTGAAAAGGAAAGAGAACGCTCATAATAAGTACTAGGTGACCATTTTCCTTCATTCATTGCTGCTGCGACCATAAAAGTTTTTAAAGTCGATCCTGGTTCATAAGCAAGCTGATAAAGAAGATCATTAAAAGTAAAATTCTCTTCATTTGTTCCCAAGCCATCTTCTGGATTAAAACTTGGACGTTGACTTACAGATAAGATATCACCTGTTTTTGCTTCCATAATAACTGCTGTCATCTGTTCTGCTTCAGTTGCCTTATACAAAATATCCATCTCAGTTTCCAAAGAAGCTTGTAAATCACTGTCTAAAGTCGTGTAGATATCCAATCCATTTTTTGCTGGAGTTTCAGAAATAATTGAACCAGGAATTGCGCGTCCATACTGATCTTTTTCGAGCGTTTGCGTACTTGGTTCTCCACGTAACAATGAATCTAGAGCATACTCTACCCCACTATTTCCTACCAAACCTGAAGTCGAATCTCCGGCTACATTTAATGATGCAGTTCCTATAAAGTGAGAGGCAAAAGCTCCATTTGGATAAGAACGGTCAAGTGTACTATCGAAGGCAATTCCTTTGATATTCTGTTTTTTAGCTTTTTCTTCAAGACTTACCTTTTCATCATAATCTATATTGCTCCCTAAAATCCCAAAATAAACTTGGACTGCTCCTTCACGATTAAGTTGAGCTGCTGAAACATCTTCAGCAATATCTAACTCATCTTTCAAAAATCGAATTAAATTTGGAAAATCTGTACTTTCAGCATATAATTTATTTCCATCATTATCCACATAATTCTTATCTAAAGTAACATACAAGGTATACACTGATGAATCAACAGCAATCTCATTACCATAACGATCATAAATTGTTCCACGTTTAGGATAAATCGTATAAGTATAGGTATAATTATTTTTTGCTGCCTGAGCAAGATCAACACCATTTACTGTATTGGCAGTAATTAACCAGGTCAGACGTAAAATCATTAGGATAAAAATAAGTAATGTAGCATAAAAAAGTCTTTGAGCAACAATACGCCTATTCTCAAAAGTAGATAGATGAGTTGACAAAGCTTTCTTTTTCATTCTTTTTATAGAAAAAAGACGAGTTAAAAATTTAAACATTATTTAGTTGCCTTCAATATATTTTCTGCATTATTGGATAAGCCAGCCTTTGCTGCAGCATTTCCAACCTTACCTGTAGAAGATAAGTCTTTAACGCTTTGATTGTATTGTTCGATTTGAGTTTGAGTATTCGTCATCTCTATACGCATATTATTGGTTGAATTTGTAATCTCAAGTGTTCTCATTCGTATAAATACGATAGAGACCATCAAAACCAAGACAGTAAAAGCAACCGTCATATAAAAAACACGTTCAATTAAAGTAAGTTTAGTAAAGCGTTGACGTAATAAAGGAGAAAGTGTATTTGTTCGAATACGGAAACTTTCACGCTGTATCGCCGTTCCAATATCTAATGAATTTCTAGACTTCTTTCCCATCATCTTCTCCTTTAATTTCAAAATTAATACGTTCAGCTACTCTGAGCTTCGCACTGTGAGAGCGATTATTTTTTTCAAGTTCTTGCTCACTTGCAAGGATTGGCTTTCTTGCAATTATCTTTAATTTTGCTTTCATTTCATCTGGAATTATTGGCAAACCTCTTGGAACATTTACTTCAGAGTGCTCTTTAAAGAAACGCTTGACAATCTTATCCTCCAAAGGTTGAAAACTAATAATTGATAATCTTCCTGCAGGCTTTAACATCTCGATTGCACGATTTAAAGAAAGCTCCAAACTTCCAAGTTCATCATTAACCTCAATACGTAAGGCCTGAAATATTTTTTTAGCAGGATGCCCCTTTTTCTTTAGCTCTTTTTGTGGTAAAGCTGTTTTTATTAATTCAGCCAACTCTGTTGTTGTTTCAATACTCTTATTTTCACGATATTTTTCTATTTTTCGAGCAATCTGCTTCGCATAAGGATCTTGTCCATAACGTTTAAAAATACTTAAAAGTTCATGAAAACTATAATGATTAACAATCTCATAAGCCGTCAATTCGGATGATTTATCCATCCTCATATCTAACTTAGCTTCTAACTTATAGGAAAATCCTCTCTCAGCAACATCAAACTGCGGACTTGATACTCCTAAATCATAGAGAATCCCATCTACTAAAGGAAGCCCATGCTGATTGATAGAAGAAAAATTATCATGAATGACTATCAAACGTGAATCTTTTATCTTTTCTTTTGCATGTTCGATTGCTGTGATATCCTGATCAAAAGCATAAAGTTTTCCATGTTCTCCAAGCTTTGACAGTAAAAGTTGACTATGACCTGCCCCACCTAGTGTTGCATCAATATATATACCATCTTTTTTTATATCTAGTGCATCAACAGTTTCATGAAGTAAGACCGTTTCATGCTTAAAATTTATTTTATCTTTTTCTTTAATAATAAAATATTTTATCATAAATCAGGAGTTTTTCCTAATTAAGTGAAAATAATAGAAATAGATAGCTCTTGATTTTTAACCAAAGATAGTGCAAAATAGAGAAATGAATAATTCAAATACTGATAATCAGCTCCAACAAGAAAAGATGCTTACAGGCACTGCTTGGCTGAGTATGGCAAATATTATTTCTCGTTTACTAGGTGCTCTTTACATCATTCCATGGTATGCTTGGATGTCTCCTTACAGTAATCAAGCAAATACTTTATTTTCAATGGGGTACAATATCTATGCTCTCTTCCTTCTTTTATCAACTGTAGGAATTCCTGTTGCAATTGCAAAAGAAGTTGCACACTATAATGCTTTAGATGATAAAAATATGACTTATCGCTTAGTCAGACAGATGTTTCTTTTCATGTTGGTACTTGGAATTATCATGTCTGCCTTTCTTTACTTTTTTGCCCCTGCTCTTGCCATAGCATCTGGTGGAGATAAGGCATTAATTCCTGTTATGAGAAGTTTATCTCTATCTATCCTTATTTTCCCTGCCATGTCTGTTATTCGCGGTTATTTCCAAGGCTTAAATGACATGAAAACTTTTGCAATTAGTCAGGTTTATGAGCAGATTATTCGTATCATTTGGATGCTTGTTACCACTTATATTATCATGCAGCTTGGTAATAAAAACTGGCAGGCTGCTGTCACTCAGTCAACAACTGCTGCTTTTATTGGAATGCTTGCCAGTTGTTTGGTCTTATTTATTAACTTAGTAAAAAATAATGATCTAAAAAACTTTCTCTCTCCAAAAGAAAGCAAACAAACTGTTAGAGCTTTTCCTCTCTTAAAGCAAACTGTCATTACAGCTCTTCCTTTTGTAATTACTGGGTCAGCTATTCAGATTTTTAAGTTGATTGATCAGATGTCTTTTGTAAATGTCATGCTTGCTTCAACAGACTTTTCACGTGTTGAACTTAACGATTTCTTTGCTTACTTCTCTGCAAATACAGATAAAATTACAATGATTTTAATCGCTGTTGCTCTAACTCTTGGAGATGTTGGTCTTCCTTTAATTACTACTGCTTTTACAAAGAAAAAAATGCAAGAGGTATCTTACCTTATCAGTTATAACTTTCAATTTTTTGTTGCTTTTATGCTTCCTGCTGTAGTTGGAGTTTCTTTACTAGCAAAGCCTATCTATACCCTTTTTTATAGCAGTCCAAATTTACTCCAAGAACGACTTTTTATTTATGCAAGTCTACAGAGCTTCATCTTAACTCTTCTAGCTTTATCTTGGCTATTTTTACAATCAATGCATGAAAATAAAAAAGCAATGCTCTACTTTTCTCTCACACTTTTAATTAAAATAATCATTCAAGTTCCTTCTATTCTTCTTTTTGAAGTTTATGGCCCACTCATAGCAACAACAATTGCCTTTCTAGTTGGGATTTTCTTGACTATTCGAAAAATCAAGGAAATAAGCCACTTTGATATAAAAGAACTTTTACACATCTGTATCAGTATCAGTTTATTAACTCTAGTCATGAGTTTTATTGTTGTTATCATACAATTTCTATATCGGCAAGTAATTCCTGCTGATAACTTTATCTCTTCTTTAATTATTATTATCCTTGCTGGTACTTTAGGACTTTATAGCTATTTATTTTTAGCCGCTAAGACCGGACTTTTAGAAAAGTTAATGGGTGAAAGAGGAAGAAAAATTCGAAATAAATTACATATTTGAAATTAAAAAAGCCATCTGGCTTTTTTTAATGTGATGACTTTCTTTTATTATATGCCCAAAGTCCCACAGAAGATAAGAAAGGATGCACTGCTAATGTAAACTCACCAACTAGAAATTGAACATCTGGATTGAAATTACTCTTGAATTTTGATAAACCATCATCTAAAGTTCCTTTAATTCCTCCCATATTTGCCCAATGAGCACCAGCTTCAAAGGACTCTTGAAAAGTCAGAGTATAAAGCAGATACTGAGGATAAAATTTCTTAAATTTTTCATCCATTCCTGCATAGAGCATCTCTACTGTTTCTCCAAACTTTATAGAGAGTATCCCTGCAATCACACAATCTTCTGCTTCAGAGTCAAAACTCTCAAGTTCTTTAATATACTTTTCAGTTGATCGTTTTTGATCTGTTAAACGTGTCAATCTTTTCTTCTGCTCTTCAGATGTTTCACTCAGATCTTTTTCTATCTGAATAAGTATTTTTTTTAGTTCTTCTTGTTTTTCTACAACATTTACTGTTGCCAAATGAAGATAAGCATCTTCTTTGTACATTGACATTAATTTTTGAAAATAATCAAAATTTCTTAAAGAAACTGACTTCCTATTTTCAGTCAGATCAATCAGACGACTGAATTCCTTTAATCCTGACTCATCAACCCGTGACACTTTTACACCACGCATCATAGCATCTTTCATCAATCGACGGGTATGTTTGGGATAAATAGACTCTATTTTTTCAGTCAGAGCTTCATTTGCTTGGACACGAGGCTGAATTGTATCAGAAACGCCCATCGTAAAGCCAGAATGCTTAATTCCTTTTCTTTTCAATAAGTTAATTAATTGCTCCGCCTCAGAATTTTTACTCATGTCAGCCTTAAATTTTCCTGTTTCATAAATAATGTTAGGATCAAACTTTATAAATAAAGCTTTTCTTGTTTTTGCCCATTTTTTTAGTTCTATCAGATAAAAGTCTAAAAGTTTTTCATCTTTAAAATCCAAAATAGGACCTCTGGGGATATACAACATACTATAACCAAGAGGTAGAGTTTTAATCAAAACTAGACTTGAAGCTAGAATCTCATCTCTGTCATCCAAGATACTAATAAGTTCTGACTTCCAGTTATCCTTTACCTTTGCCCAATCAGAGGACTGTAATAAATTTCCTAAAGGATGTTTTTTAATAAAATTATCATGCTGTTGAGCATTAATTTGAATTTGAAATTTCATTTAATTTAATATCTCCTTAGTATTTTCTTTAGCCCGTGAATAAATTTATACTTCATTACTTGAGGATAATATGTAAATGCTCCTTGCTTTTGGACAGAATATCCTTTAAAGTTTTGTTTGAATTTAAGAACACCATCTCCTCCATCAAAGCTTCCTGTAATCCCATAGAAATTATATAAAGGAATTGACTTTTTTATTGCATCTGTCATTGCAAAGTATTGAATCGCATAAGGGCCACAAAAGTTTTTAAATTCCTCATAAGAGCCACCAAATAAATAAATCTTTTCACTTTTTGTTTCTACAAATAAAGCTGCAGCTAAAACTACTGCTTGTCCCTTATATTTTTCTAAAAGAGGACTAAGCTCTAGCAAACGCTTTTCGTTGGAAGATAGTTGATTTTTCCAAGTTTCTCGTTGCTTTTCTTTTTTAACAGATTGATTTTTTTCAATCTGTTCTTTTAACTTTATAATTTGCTCTTTTAAACTTTTCTGATAATTTTCAAAATTAATCTCTGCTACTAAAAAGTCAACACTTTCTCCAAATTTTTGGTAAAAGTGTTGGTAATAAGATAAATCATGATCACGATACCCTCGGCGTTTACTTGTCAGCTCTGTTACTTTTTTAAAGTCAGAAAGCTCATCATAAGTAAGCCTACGGATACAAATTTCAAATTGCTTTGTTTTTTTAATTGAGCGTTTGCCAAGTGTTGAATAAGTCTTTAACAAGCTTTTCTCGTCTTTAATTTCAGACAAGACTTTAACATAATGCCAAGTCGGTTCACCTTCATCATATCCAATTTCTGGACTTGTTTTTTCAAAAGACAAGGCTTGCATTTGAGATTTAAAATCTGGATTTTTTTCAGCCAAAAGCTCTTGATTATCTGAATAATATTTCCAATCCAAATTAGGAACAACTTTTAAAATCAAAGCTGACTTATCCTTAACAAATTTTTTCAAAAATTTTAAAAAGCTAAAGAAAATTTCATCTTCAAAGTCTCCAGATAAAAAGCTTGGAGCAAATCTTAACTCAAATTTTTTTCCTCCAAAAATAGAAACTGAGGTCATAAAGGCTATCATTTTAACTTGTTCACCTTTTAGAGCTTCAAAATAGTAAAGTTCATATGATTTAGCTTGAAAAATCTGGGCCATTGCTGAACTTTGCATAAAATTCAATTGTTGACATTGCTTTTCAAGCTCCTCATAACGTGCAAGATTAATCTCTTGAAATCTTAAATTTTCCATTCCTTTATTATAACATATGAGATTTACTTTTTAATTTTAATATTTTATCTACTAAAAAATAAGAGTTCTCAAAAGATATAGTATAATAAAAACATGACACATAAAATTTCTTTAAAACAAGTCCTAAATTTATTAACTGAACATCAACTCTTAGTTGAAACTAAAAATATCGAAAATATTTCTGACTTTGATCATATTTCTTATGATTCTTCTAATATTAAAGAAAATACTTTATTTTTTTGTAAAGGAATTCACTTTAAACTTAATTATCTTGAAGAAGCACTACAAAAAGGAGCAATTTGCTACCTTGCTGAAAAAGATTTCTTAGAAAATTCTAGTCATGCAAGAATTATCGTGACAGATGTCCGTCTTACCATTTCTTTAATTGCCCCTATATTTTATGAAAATCCAGCCAAAGATCTTAATCTAATTGGAATTACAGGAACAAAAGGTAAGACAACTGTTGCTTATTTTTTAAAGAACATCCTAGACTATGCCTGTCAAAAAGAAACAGGATTAATGGGAACAGAAGAAACAATCACAGGCTTACGTCATGAAGCTTCACATAATACAACACCTGAAGCTTTTGACCTCCAGAACTTTTTAGACGAAGCTCGTGCATCAAAGCTCCCTTACTTTACCATGGAGGTGACTTCTCAGGCCTATAAAATGAAACGTGTCTTAAATATAGCCTTTAAATATGCCATTTGGTTAAATATTGCTGAAGATCACATTAGCCCTGCTGAGCATTCTAATTTTGAAGATTATATTTCATGTAAGTTAGAGTTAATGAAAAATGCTTCACATATCCTTATAAATAAAGACAGTGACCATTTTGAACGAATTTTACAAACTGCAAAGTCATCTAATTTAACAAAAGAAATTATCCTATATGGCTCTGAAAAAAATAAAGATAGTGTTAATTTTTATTATCATAATGTTAAAAGAGAAGGAGTTTTTCAAAGTTTTACCGTCAGCTCTGAAAAAATAGACTTCAATGAAAGCTTTCGTATCTCTACACTCGGACTTTTTAATATTGAAAATGCAACTGCAGCAATTGCTATGGCAAAGATGTTAGGCATTAACAATAAGTCTATTCGCGAAGGACTTATCAAAACTGAAATTCCAGGTCGCATGAATATTATTGAAAATAAAGGGATTACAGCTGTTATCGATTACGCCCATAATTTAATGAGTTTCTCAGCACTTTTTGATTCATTAAGACAAGATTTTCCAGAAAATAAGCTTATTGCAATTGGTGGTGCACCAGGTGAAAAGGCCTATCAACGTAGAAAAGACTTTGCAGATGTTATCGGAAAATATGCTGATTATACTTACCTAACTGCAGAAGATCCACAGTTTGAAAGTGTTCAGAAAATTTGTGAAGAAATCGCAAGTTACATGCCTCAAGCTCAATATGAAATTATCGAGGATCGACAAGAAGCTATTCAAAAAGCTTTTGAACGAGCAAATAAAGGTGATATTCTCGTATTACTTGCTAAAGGAACTGAGGCTTTTCAAAAAGTTAAAGGGAAATGGCTAGATTATCCCTCTGATCTTATCCTAGCTAAAAAATACCTAGCTAAAAAATAAATTTTAAAAAAGCTCGAGATTTCTCAAGCTTTTTATTAATACTTCTTTAGAAAGGCAGAGATCGTCTGACGATAAAGTTCTGGATTTGTTTCAAATGATTTAGCATGTTCTGCTCCCTTTACAAGTAGCTTTTCTTTTGCCGTTCCTTTTTTTACAGCATTATAATTTTCAGTCAGCATTGCAGTTGGAACATAGTCATCCTTATCTCCATGGATTAATAAAATTGGAAGCTCATTTTTTGCAAGGGCTTTCATCACGTCAGCTTCTTGATAAAACCAACCATCACGTATTTTTGACATCGCTGAAACCTGATAAAGAAAAGGTTCTGTTGGGATATCATACATTTGCTTTCCTTGATAAACCGTCTCATCCCAAACATTACTATAACCACAATCTTCAATCACACGTTGAACATTAGAAGGCAGACTTTCTTCCGATGAGGCCATCATTACAGTAGCTGCACCCATAGACAAACCAAATAATGTAATATCAACAGTTGGAGTATCAGCTACAAGTTGATTTGCCCAAGAAATAAGATCATACTTTTCCCAAAATCCATAACTAATAAGCTGACCTTCAGATTCTCCAGCAGCTCGATTATCAGGCATCAACACATTATAACCTAACTCATGGAAAAGCTGTCCATATTGACGCATCGCCGTCTTATCTGAGCGATAACCATGAACAACAATCACCGTTTGATTTGTCTTTTTTTCTGCAGGGACATACCATGCTTTTTGCTCTAGATTATCATGTGTCATTGTCATCTCTACTTTTTCAAGCTGATCAAACTTTTCAACTAAGGAATAGTTAGGGCTATCTTTTTTAACCTGTCCAACTTTATCATCATTTCTTACTTGAGAAACTTCAAAGAAGTTTGATACTGCCATAAAATCAGCTACAAGAAGAACTACAACAATAAAGAAAAGAATTATTTTCCAGTATTTTTTCATTTTTATCTTTCTAATTTTTATTGATATTGCATTATTTTACCATTTTTTAATGCACGGTCAATTGTCGCACCTGCCAGACACTCGTCCTCGACATAAAAAACAACTGCTTGACCTGGAGTAATTGCACGAGCGGGTTCTTTAAATTCTACAAAAACCTTATCACCATCAAATTTTACCTTGACTGGGACATCTTTTTGTCGATAACGAAACTTAGCTGTACAATCAAGTTCAAACTTCTCAGGCATTTTTCTTGTAAAATTAAGACCTGAGCCCTCTAAACTATCTGAATATAAAGCTTCATGATGAAAACCCTGTCCAACATATAAAGTATTTGTCGATAAGTCTTTTCCGACAACAAACCAAGGCTCACTTTCTTTTTCACCCGCCTGACCTCCAATACCTAAACCGCCTCGCTGACCAATCGTATAATACATCAAGCCTGCATGCATTCCCATTTCTCGTCCATCAAAAGTTTTCATCTTACCAGACTTCGCTGGCAGATATTCAGAAAGAAAGTTCTTAAAATTCTTTTCTCCAATAAAGCAAACTCCTGTCGAATCTTTCTTTTTTGCTGTTGCAAGCCTTGCTTTTTCTGCAATTTGACGAACTTCAGATTTTTGAAGTTCTCCTAATGGAAATAAAACCTTTTTAAGTTGCGACTCTGACAACTGACTTAAAAAATAAGTCTGATCTTTATTATCATCCTTTCCACGTAATAAATAAGTCTTACCTTGCTCATCACGCTTAAGACGAGCATAGTGGCCTGTCGCAATAAAATCAGCACCCAAGCTCATTGCGTAATCAAGAAAAGCTTTAAACTTTATCTCTTTATTACACATCACATCTGGATTTGGTGTTCGACCTGCACGATATTCTGCTAAGAAATACTCAAACACACGATCCCAATACTCTTTTTCAAAATTAACTGAGTAATAAGGAATCCCAATCTGATCAGCAACTGCTGCCACATCTTTAAAATCCTCTGTTGCAGTACAGACTCCATTTTCATCTGTATCGTCCCAATTTTTCATAAAAAGGCCTACAACATCGTAACCTTGTTTTTTTAATAAAAGTGCTGTCACGCTAGAATCAACTCCTCCAGACATTCCAACAACCACTCGAACTTTTGAATTATCAATCATTTAAATCTACTCCTTCTGACCAGTGGGAAATACTGGCGATAGTTTATCTTATTATTATAACAAATTTCTTTTTTATACTAGTAAATAAAAAGCCAGATAAATTTATCTGACTTTCTAAATTAGTATAAACTTTTATTTACTAATTATTTTATAATGACCTGGCTTTAAATTATCTAGCTTATAATCTGCAATTTGACTACGAATCAAACGCAGTGTCGGAAAACCCACTGCAGCTGTCATTCGTCTTACTTGTCGATTTTTACCTTCTTTGATTGAAATTTCTAACCAACTTGTTGGAATATTTGCTCTAAATCTTATAGGAACTTCTCTTTCCCAAAGCCAATCTGGCTCTGAGATAAGCTTAACTTTTGCTGCTAAGGTTAAACCATCTTTTAAAAGAACTCCATTTCTTAATTTTATAATTGCCTCTTGATTGGGAATTCCTTCAACTTGTACTAGATAAGTTTTATATGATTTTTGCCTCGGATTTGTCAATCGATGCTGTAAACGTCCATCATCTGTCAACAACAACAATCCTTCTGAATCTTTATCCAATCGACCCGCAGCATAAATCTTTGGAATATTAATAAAATCCGAGAGATTTGACCTTCCTTCTGAATCAGTAAATTTTGTAAGGACTCCGTATGGTTTGTTAAATAAA
>JBKECB010000044.1:0-1592 GCA_047974165.1 Lactovum sp. | reverse complement strand
CAGCTACTCCCATCTGAGAGCCAAGATGAGAAATCATTCCCGTGATTTTGTATTCATTGGTTCCAAAGTGAAAGGAGCGATCTCTCCCTTTTGTGAATCCTTCAGATTTTCCTTGAAACTGAGCAAAAAGTCTTTTTAATGGAATTTTACGGGAGGTGAATACGCCAAGGTTTCGGTGCATGGTTAGAATGTATTCTTCCGGCTGTAAAGCCAAAGTACATCCAACGGAAATAGCTTCTTGTCCCCAAGCTGAAAACCACTTAGAGATTTTTCCCTGTCGTAGTCCAATGAGCATACGTTCTTCGATGATTCGAGGTAATAGTAATTTTTTGTAAAATTCGAGTAATTGAGAATTGGAGTAATTAGGTTTCACATTCATTAATTTGAAAGTGCTAAATTTATAAAAATAAAAAACCCGTTACGGAATAACGGGTTTAATTTTTCAATAAAATATAAAATTAAGGTTTCAATGATTTTTCAATGGCTCTCATTTCATCTTCTTTATCAAATATTTCAGCAGCTTGGTAGGCTTGTCTTAAAGATTTAGCTACTTCATAATCAGTTTTGTCCAATTGGAATGATTTCTCTAAATAAGGGATAACCTCTGCATAAAGTTCTTTTCGTTTTTTTGTGTATTCCTTATAGATTTCTTTTTCTTTAGCTGATTTCCCTAAGTTAGCATTAATCATTTCTACATACTGCGCTTCTGGTTTGATCTTTAGTAAAGCTAGATTAGTATAAGCATTTTTGTAATCAGGTTTTATTTGAATTGCTTTTTCAAAGTATTGAATTGCCTCAGTATCTTTGTTTTGCTGCATATATAATACACCTAAATTGTAAAAGTTATTTGCATTATTAGGTTCAGCTTTTGTTCTTTCTAGCAGTTTATTGATAAATTCACTTTCCATTCCACTTTGATGATATATGTTACCAGATAATGTTTGGATTTCTGAGTCATTGGGAAATTCTTTGGCAATTTTTTCTACCAAAGAGTCATGTTTTTTAAGACTGTTTAATGCCATTAATGTATAGGCGTATAAATCACGTTTTACAGAAGGTGTTTTTACTTCTTTAATATTGGACACTAAACCAAGTTTAGCTTGAGTATCAGCGTCTTTTTTTGTATTAAAACTGACTTCTTTTCCAGATGCTTTTTCTACTGCAGACCATGAAGTAGTTTCACCTGTATATCCTTCTTCTATTAACTCTTTGTAAACATCAAATGCTTTTTGGTAGGCTTCTCCTTTATGATAGCTTAAAGCAGCATTATATTTAAATAACTCTGAGTCGCCACCTAATGCATTTACTAGATAAGAGGCTTCCAAAAATTTGTCACCTGCTTGTGCATTTTGATTTGAACTAACTAATGTTTGTGCTTCCTTTAATTGAGTTTCTGCTTTTATTCTCAATTTGTCTTGTACGGTAAGAATATACTTTGGTGTTAAACTCTCCTCCTTGACTTTTGAATAATTGCCGGAAGCCATAGCTGTTTCTGCTTCTACTTTAGATGCATAATATTCAGTTTCTTTTGTAGATTTATTTTTAATGGAGTACATGGTTCCATTTTCATATTTACTTAATTCACCAAACAT
>JBKECB010000032.1:0-31649 GCA_047974165.1 Lactovum sp. | reverse complement strand
CCAGAAGCTTTTCCTTTACCTTTTGTTTGAGTATCTTTACGCCAGATAATAAAAAGAATAAGTCCAACAAGTGGGAGAAAGAATCCTAAAACTCCCCACCAGAAAACAGTCTTTTTCTTTTTTTCTAGTTTAACATCAGAATTTACTACTGTGACAGTACTTTCTGAAACTGAATTACTCACTGGAGCTGAAACCTCTGAAGCTGAATTACTCACTGGAGCTGAAACCTCTGAAGCTGAATCACTCACTGGAGTTAAATCACTCACTAAAACAGTACTTTCTATTTTTTCTCTTGAATCTGTAATTTCTGATTCTAATTTTTTTTGTATATCAGACATTAGTCACTCCTATATATTTTTTGTTTTAAGTTGTATAAATTGATAGCTTTTAATCAACAAATATCAATTAATAAGTTTGTAACTTTTCATCTGTTACCTTTTCATTGTAAACTTCAATTCCATTTTCCATCGTTACTATGACTTGTATAGTAACTCCTGAACCTAAATCTGCTTCAGCATTTTCTATGAGGGTTTCAAGATCTAAATCATCATAGATATACTCTAAGTCAAATTCTTTATCAGCATATTCCTCATATTCTTCTTTTGTATCTTCACTTTCAATACTCATTAGTTCTGCTTTAATCACTAAAGTTTTCTTTTCTTCAGCAGTTGAAAGAGTCGCACTTTCTAACATATATTAAGTATAGTATAAAGGATAATCCAAATCTGTTTGATTGTCTATAACCATTCCCTCTTTTATAATAACATAATCTTTTACTTTACTATAATCTGAAATATTCGCATATCTTTCATCCTCATACGAATAATCTGAATAATTATATAGATAATCACTCATGTAACCATAAAGATAGTCTTCTATAAAATTATAAGCATCATCTGCATTTGTTACTTCTTTAAATTCCTCTAGATCATATGAGTAAGATTCATCAAGAATATTAATTTCTATGTCTAAATCTTTAATTTCTTGATCTTTAACCTTTTTTAATAAACTATCAATATTTTCTTTAGCTTTTAATGCATAAATACTCAATAAGAGTTCTTTTTCTAGATCTTGATAGTCTTCTAATTCTTCTGTCTCAATGACATCTATTTCTATTTTATTTTTATCTTTGAGAGAAAATTCTATTTTTTCAAAATTAGATTCAAAAAAATAGTCTTCATAATTATCTACAAATTTTTCTTCATTCATTGAATTTACAACGACTTGTAACTTTTGCTTTTTAGTACGTAAACCTTCAATACCTGTTGGATGATTTAATAAAATAATTGAAAAAATAGTTGAAAAAATAGTTGAAAAAATAACGCCTACTAAAGTACCAATTCCGGAAGCTTTTCCTTTCTTCTTTGTTTCTGATTTTTTTAACCAAAGAATAAATAAAATTAGGCCAACAATTGGAATAAAGAAAGCTAAAACTCCCCACCAGAAAATATTCTTTTTCTTTTCTTCTAGTTTGTCATCAGAACTTACTGTCACGATAGAACCATTAGTTGTTGGAACAGCACTCTCTGAAGCAGGAACAGCTACTGGAGTAACCGTACTTTCAGACAGCTCTTCATTTGCTAAGGGACTACTTTCTGAAGAAATTTCACTTACCAAAAGACTACTTTCTAAAGAAGTTTCGCTTGCTAAAAGGCTACTTTCTGAAGAAATTTCGCTTGCTAAAAGGCTGGCTTCTAACGACTGTTCATTTATTTGATTTAAATTTCCTTCATTTCCCATTTTAAAAATTTCTTATTCTGTTTAATACATCAGCTTAAATTGTAAGCTTTGTATAATTATATCACATTTTCTTAATTTTATTATTTTATTTTATATTATAAAGCCGTATTTCTAAATCTTTATAACTAATCTTATTTTTAAAATAAGCCTTTTATTTTTTGTTGAATAACATACGTAGCTCCCAATAAACCTGCATCATTTTTCAGTTGAGCACTTTTAATATGTCCCAATAAAGATAAATCATTAACAAATCTTAAGGTTCCATGACTTTCAACTAGTTTTTGATAAGCTTCCTCTAAACTTTCCATAAAAAATCTATTTTCTGAGATTCCACCTGCAATTAAGATAGCTTCTGGATCAAAAATAGCGAATAAATTAAGTAAATTTAGAGCCAAATCTTGAATATAGTCTTTAAAAACTGCTACTGCAAGCTTATCTTTTTCTTGCACTTTTTCTAGAAAAATAGCTGCATCATCTAAAAATTCTTCTTTTCCAAAAATATCACGCTGACTATGATAGCGTCTTAATAGGCCAGTTAAAATAGCTGAATGGAAATTTTCTGACTGTCTTTCAATATCTCCTGATTTTGTAATCCCATGATATAAAGGCCAACCAAGTTCTGCAGCCATTCCATGTGAACCTTGATAGACTTGTCCGTTAATCACGATACCTCCACCAACTCCAGTTCCTAAAACCATCACAATATAATTATCCATACTCTTTGCTGCGCCTAGCCATTTTTCTGAAATTGCTGCTGCATTTCCATCATTAATAACAGAAACTTCTAAACCTGAGAGTTTAGAAATTGTCTCCTGTAAAGGAAAACCATGCATTTTATCTAAAGCTCCAAAGGTTGTCATTACTCCTTCTTTACTAACAATGCCTGGTGCTGAGATTCCAATCCCTTCTATTTGAGGATATCTTTTTTTAAAGTCCTCAATAAGGCTAGAAAAATTTTTTAGAAATTTTTCTTCATTATTTTCTGTAGGAATTTTTGATTTTTCTAAAATTTCTCCCTCAGCTGTTACTAAACCATATTTTATAGAGCTCCCTCCAATATCAAAGGCAAGATACATTATATTTTCCTCTCTTCTTGTTTATAGTTAATTGGTAGCCATTCTAAAACACGGTCAATCATTTGACTCCAATAGTACCATTCATGATCACCATCTGTTGTTTCATAGGTCAAATCATAGTTCAATTTTTTTAACTTTTGACTCATACGCTCATTCGCTGGGAATAAAGTATCCTGCTTACCACACCAGATATACATTTTAGGGCGACTTTTTGAAAGTTGAGTTAAGTTATCAAGATTATCAATTTCTGAACTTTCAAACTCTTTCTTACTCCCAAAAATTCCCTGCCAATAATCAGGATTATCCTTAAAACCCTCTTCTAAATTATCAAAGGCAAGAGCTCCTGATAAACTCGCCGCATGGCTAAATTTATCTGTTGCCAAAGCTAGCTTTACTGCTCCATAACCTCCCATCGAAAGACCAGCAATAAATGTTTTTTCTCTCTTTCTAGATAATTGAGGGAAAAAAGTATGGACAACTTGAGGAAGCTCCTCAGCTGTTGCCTTAAAATAATCAAGGCCATAGCGAGTCTTGCTGTACCATCCCAAGTCTGTAGAAGGCATGACAATGGCAAGATTGCTATGACGAGCTAGGCGATCAATCCCCGAACGCTCAACCCAGCTATTATGATCTCCACTCATTCCATGAAGAAGATAAAGGACTGGGATATCTTCATTTTTAAAATTTTCTACTTTACTTGCTTCAGGATAGATAAGATTAAAATGACGATTCATTCCTAAAACTTCAGAGTAATATTCAATTTTTATCAGTGCCATTTATGACTTCTCCTTCTAACTTTACAAGCATTTCTTCAATAATTTCATGAGATTGTAAAATATTTTCTTGCCTTAAATCAACTTCTTTTCCTTCAACAGAAGCAATTGCTGTTTTTATTAAATCATCAAATCCTCGCAAATAAGTTGCTGATAGCCAACCATTTGTATGACCTTTTTGAGTTTCAAAGTTTTCAAATTTTATTTTTTCTGTCAAATCAGTTAGCCGTTTACTAGCTGACTTTGCCTCTACAGTAAATTCTTCTTGAAAAGCTCCAGCTTCCAAATTCATTGAAGCAAGTCCTGTAGTTGTCTTTGTTTGAACAAAAACAAGAGCTCGTTTGAGACGGTCATCTTCTGTCACTAATTGACTGTCTATCTTTATAATCTCATCATCTAATAAATAAATCAGTGTATCTAGAGGATGTATAAACATATCATAAAGATTAAATTTTACTGGCTTGTCATTTGCCAGAACATTTTTTGTCACTTTAACAAAAGTTTTATTAGCTAAATCTTTAAGTTCTTGTACTGCTGGAGCAAAGCGACGGTTAAAGGCTATTAAAAATATCAATTTTTTAGACTTTGCAAGTTCCAGTAATTCTCGTGTTTCTTGGATATTTTCACTGATTGGCTTATCCATAACGACAGGGATCTTTTTATCTAAAAAGTATTTTGCCAGTTTATAATGTACTGATGTCGCAGCATGAATAAATACCATATCAACATTATCTAGATTAGCAAGTAGATGAGTAGCTTTGGGAAATCCATATTTCTTTCTTATTTTCTCGGCTTCTTCTAACTTCCTTGAATAGAGTATAAAGTCATGTTCTGATTGTAAACTTGCATATACAGGTAAGTAAGCTTTTGCTGCAATCCCTCCAGTTGCTCCAATAATTCCAATTTTCATATTTTCTCCTTTTTATTTATCTGATGAGTAAACAACAATAACAAATCCACTGTCAAAGCTAATGGTCATACTCTTACTAATGAATTCATTACTGGCATAAATTTCTGCAAAATTATCTTCAGCTCTCAAGGGATATTTTGCATTTTTTATAGAAAAATTTTCTGCCTTAACTTTTATAAAGGCAATATACTTCTTATCTGGAATCCTTTTTAGATGATGATTTCCAGCTTTAAGATAGTAAATTAAATTTTGCTTATTTTCTTGACAAATCTGCTCTGCATACTCTAAAAATTTGTCTGTTAGTGGAAGATAGATATTTGTCAACTCATGATCCAATCGTCCTCCTAAAGAGCCGATAATCTTAATCTCAGCTTGAGGATATCTTTCAAGAGCACGAGATAAGGCAAGTTCTAAATCAGTTTCATCTTTTTCAGCTTTTAATCGTTCAATTTCTATTCCAGATTCTTTTATTTTCTGCCATTGCTCCTTGCTTACCGAATCAAAATCACCAATAGCCAAGTCCACTCTAAGCCCTTGATTTAACGCCAAAAAAGCTGCATAATCTACAGCCACTAAGTAGTCATAAGGCTGGCAGATACTTATCTCTTTTAAAAATCCTGCAGCAATAACAACTTTCATCTGTTATCTCCTGAGCCTGAAATTTTTCCTTCTAGCTGTCGTTTTTCTAACTTTTGGATATTTTCTTTTGCAATTTCCTCCAAATGAAGACCTAAGTAATCTGCAACTGTTGTCAAATACCAGAAAACATCCCCTAATTCCTTAGATAATTCTTTTCTATCCTTATCAGATATTTTTCCTTCTTTATCTCGGATAATTTTCTTTATCTTATCTGCAACTTCCCCTGATTCACCAGATAATCCCAAGACTTTATCTAAAAATGCAAAGTTCAGCTCTATCATTTCTTCTTCTCTTTGAAACAAATCAAAACGTGAAATTTCTTTTTGGTAGTCATTTAATTCCATAACTTTATTTTACCAAAAAAAGGAAGTGTTTTCTTATTCAGGCTTTCAAGTATTTCTATATGGTAAAATACTAGTATGACAGATCAAAAATATAAAAATTTATTAAAAGAAAAATTTACAACAAAAGAAGAAATTTTTAGTGAATTAGTTAATTTAGAGGCTATCTTAACCCTACCTAAAGGGACAGAGCTTTTCATTAGTGATATTCATGGTGAGTATTTATCCTTTGATCATATTCTCCGTACGGGTTCTGGTAATATTAAAGAAAAAGTCTATTCTTTATTTGAGAAAAATAAAAGTGAGGAAGAAAAGGAGAAACTCTGTCTTCTTATTGCCTATCCTGAAAAAATACTAGATATTAAAATGAGAGAGTTAGCAAAAACAAAGTTACGGTCTTATTATGTTAAAAGCCTTATGGATTTATTAGAAGTTGCACGATTTACCTCTTCTAAATATTCTCGTTCAAAGGTAAGAAAAGCTTTACCTGAAGAGTATGCTTACATACTAGAAGAGTTACTTTATACAAGCCTTACTTTTAGAAATATAAAAGCTTATTATCAAAAAATAACAGACACTTTAATTTCTCTAGATTTAATCCAACCTTTTATCATTTCTTTATCCAGCTGTATTCAAAGATTTGTAATTGACCATGTCCATATTGTTGGTGATATTTTTGACCGAGGAAAAGATGCAGATAAAGTGCTGGATTTACTGATTAGTCACCATTCGAGTGATGTTCAGTGGGGAAATCATGATATTTTATGGATGGGAGCCTATGCTGGAAATCTCGCCTGTTTAGCTAGCCTTTTAAGGATTGCCACACGTTATAATTACCTTTACAATCTAGAAGCCTCCTATTCTCTTAATCTTCGTCCTTTATTTATCTACGCAGATGAAATTTATACAGAAAATGAAGCTTTTAGTATTTTAGATAAAAATGAGGACTTTAGATATGAAGATAAGAATTTACTAGAAAAAGTTCATCAGGCTTTGGCAATTATTCAATTTAAACTTGAATCTGAAATTATTTCTCGAAGGCCAGACTTTAATATGGACGAGCGGTGTTTACTTCATCATATTGATTATGACAAAAAGACTATAAAAATAGGTGAAAAAACTTATTCTCTTACAAATTCCTGCTTTCAAGAAATTAATCCTAAAAATCCAAGTCTTTTAAATGAACGTGAACGTTATGTCATAGATACAATATTTCACTCTTTTAAAAATTCTGAAAAATTACAAGGCCATATTCAGTTTTTATTAGAAAAAGGATCCATGTATCTTAGCTATAATGATAGTTTTCTCTTTCATGGCTGTATCCCAATGACTTCAAATGCTGATTTTAAGAATTTAAATATACAAGGAAAAAGTTACAAAGGAAAGAAACTCTTCGACTTCTTTGAACATCATATACGCAAAGGAATAAAGAACAATGATAAAAAAGATGATTTCAGTACTGATTTGATGTGGTATTGTTGGTCCGGCTCTCTTTCACCTTTATATGGTCGAGAAAATATGACAACTTTTGAGAGATATTTTATAAAAGATAAGTCAAGCTACATTGAAAAATCAAATCCTTATTATCAGCTAAGAGAAAAAGAAAAAATCTGCGATAAAATCTTGGAAGAGTTTGGGATGAATAAAAAGAAAGGCAAGATTATAAATGGACATACACCGGTGAAAGTAAAAAAAGGTGAAAGTCCTATCAAGGCAAATAAAAAACTTCTCGTCATTGATGGTGGCTTATCAAAAGCTTATCAAAAAACAACAGGTATTGCAGGTTATAGTTTGTTAAATAACTCTTACGGTTTACAAATTGTCAGGCATCAGCCTTTTAAGTCCTTTGATTACTTAAGGCATAACTTTAGCAAAGATACTGTTGTCAAAAGTGTGCTTGATACAAAGCCAAAACGGAAATATATCAAAGATACAACTGTTGGAAAAGAAATAAGAAGTCAATGTAGAGATCTTTATCAATTATTACTTTATCAATTATTAAAGGAAACATAAAAAATATCGCTCTTTTGAGCGATATTTTTTAAGGTTTAATGCGATTAAGCATACGGGGGAAAGGAATCGCTTCACGAATATGCTCTGTACCAGCAGCAAAAGTAACCATACGCTCTAGTCCTAAACCAAAGCCTGCATGTGGAACAGAACCATACTTACGTAACTCTAGATACCATTCATAGTCTGCAACATTTAAATTCCATTCCTTGATTTTTTCAAGAAGTTTATCATAGTCTGTTTCACGGGCTGAGCCACCAATAATTTCACCATAACCCTCTGGTGCAAGTAAATCAGCACAAAGAACACGCTCAGGATTTCCTTCTACAGGTTTCATATAAAAAGCTTTAAAACTAGCAGGATAGTTAATCACAAAAGTTGGAAGTCCGTAATATTTAGAAATCCAAGTCTCATGTGGACTTCCGAAGTCATCACCATGTTTAATTGGCTCATAGTCTGCATCCTCATCATCAATATGAGCTTGCAGTAAATCAATCGCCTCATCATAAGAAACACGTACAAAGGGTTGATCAATATACTTTTGTAAAGCTTCTTTATCACGTTCTAAAATATCTAAAGCATACTGGCAATTATCTAACACTCCTTGCAAAAGTGCTTTAACATAAGCTTCTTGAATATCTAAAGACTGCTCGTGTGTTACAAATGGATATTCAGCATCCATCATCCAAAACTCTGTCAAATGACGACGTGTTTTAGACTTTTCAGCACGAAAAACTGGACCAAAGTCAAAGACACGTCCTAAAGCCATTGCCCCTGCTTCAAGATAAAGCTGACCTGACTGTGACAAAAATGCTGACTCACCAAAATAGTCTGTTTCAAAGAGTTCTGTTGTATTTTCAGCAGCATTTCCCATTAAAATTGGAGAATCAAACTTGATAAACCCATTTTTTGCAAAGAAGTCATAACTGGCGTAGATAATGGCATTACGCACTTGCATGATTGCAAATTGACGCTTAGAACGTAGCCAAAGATGACGATTGTCCATCAAAAATTCTGTCCCATGTTCTTTAGGACTAATTGGAAAGTCTGAAGATTCTCCAATTAACTCTAAATCAATAAGGTCTAACTCATAGCCAAACTTACTTCTTGCGTCTTCTTTAACAAGTCCTGTCACAATAACTGAACTTTCTTGTGAAAGGCGCTTGATCATATCAAACTTCTCAGCTCCTAAGTCTTCACCAAACTTTTCAATCATATTAGGCTTAAAGACAACTGCTTGGAAAAAAGCTGTTCCATCACGAAGTTGTAAAAACTGTAACTTTCCTTTTCCAGATTTATCTGCTAACCAAGCACCAATTTTAATTGTTTGACCAACGTAATCTTTAACATTAATTATTGAAACTAAATCTTCCATTTTTATAACTTTAATCTTTCTAATTTTTATTTTTTAAACTTCTTCGCCTGTTTTAAAATCATAAATTTTAAACTCTTCTTTTGTATTAACTTCCCAAACTAACTTCCCTTTAAATATAGCAAAGTCTATGGTTGTTGCATTTTCCTGTGGGAGAGACGATACATCGACTCCTTCAGATAACTTTACCTCATAAATTTCTCCAGGCTCTTTAGGAATTACAATAGCTAAATCTTCATCTGCAGAATTTTTCCCAATCAAACTATAGTAAGTCTTGTCTGTTGTTACAATATTAAAAGTTTCAACTTTTACCATACTTGTTTTTTCTTTTACAATCTGAATTACCTGATCGCGTGTTTTTGTTAACGGGCTAACTGCCGTAAAAACAAAAAGATAATAAGAAAAAAATCCTGCTAATACAATAACTAAGCTTCCCATCATTAGCTGGTCTAATTTTGAAAATTGACGTCGTTTTTTCATACTTAAATATTATACCATACTCTTATCTTTAGTTAAGTAACTAGAAAGACTTGAAATTAAAAGACAAGTAAATAAAATAAAGGGGAAAAATTGAATCGGAAATAGAAAGAGTAAGAGTGCAGCGACAACCAATGGTTGCTTCATAATAGTTGTCACACTTGCTGCCACGACAACTCCAATCGTAAGAGCTGGAGTATAGGGAAATAAATTTGCTAAAACAAAGCCAGCACTGGCGCTTGAGAAAATTGCTGGAAAAATCTTTCCACCCCGCCATTTAAATGAAAAGCAAATATTAGTTAATAAAGCTTTTCCTATTGCAATTGAGAGTAAACTAAGCGTTCCCATCTGACTCGCTTCTTTAGAAAATGATAGAATTTCATGCTCACCAGAGTAGAGAAAATAAGGAGAGAGCATTGCAAAAATACCAATAAATAAACCAGCTATCAGAGTTAAAATTAAAGGTTTTTCTATTTTTTTAGCAATTTCTTTTGTTACTGTCTCTATTATTAAAAAAAGATGACCGAATAAAAAACCTAAAACCAAGGCTGGAATAATCAAAAGAAACACCTCTCTTGTCCATTCAACTTTTGGAAATCGTAAGGTAAAGACAGCTTCTTTTGGAAATAACTGACTTGTTAAAGAAAAACTTAAAATACCTGAAGCTGTAGTCAAACCATAAAGAAGAAGCTTCTTCCAATTAAAACGGAAACTTTTTTGCTCATACTGTTCTTCTAAAGGTTCACTCAGTCCTGCAAATGGCGCACGAAATATAATAGATAAGATAGCTGCAGTCCCTAAATTTACAAGTTCTTCTTTTCTTGCTAAAGTCCACTTCATACGATCACCTAGCCAGCTAATCATAGAGCCAAGTAAACTTGCCAAAGCTGCTTCTGGCCCTAAACTTGCACCAAAAGCTAAAACAATCAATGCTGAAAAAAAATTTTTTATAATTTGATAATTCGTATAAGTCACTTTATTATTATCTTTAAATTCTGCTAAAGTATCATGCATTGTTTTTGGATAATCTCCAACTTTAGTCTGGAAAAGACCGATTAAGAGACCACCCAGCAGACCAACAAGTAAAGGATAAAAAGGAAGATTTAAATAAGACGGAATGGTATGCCAAACACTATGAATTAAAAAATTAACCAAAGAAAGAAATAAGGCAGAAAAAATACCAATTAAAATGCCCATTGAAAGACAATAAAAAACAAATACACTTTTAAATTTCACTCAGTCTCCTTTCTTTTTCCTTATTATGAGATTTAAGCTCTGTTTTATTCAAAAAAATTCCTAAAAGAAGGAAGAGAAATCACTCCTCTTCTACTCTTGGCATAATAGTAATCTTCTTTGTGTTTTCCTCTTCCAGTTTATTTTTTATATACTGATCCAAATACTGTGTAAATTCACTTCCTGAAAGTTCTGACATATCTGGGACTTGATCGATATCTAGCATGACATCATCCAAACCATAATCAGACATTTCATTTTGAATTTTTTCAATCTTTTCAGATGAAATTTTCTCTCCAGACACTGTTAAAACCAAAGTTTTTTTCTCTTTATTATAACTTTGATTCAAAACAATATAGTCAGAAAATTCTTCCTCGACCAAATGAGTAACTGCTGTTTTTTCAAAACTTTCTCGTACCAAGCTAGAGGCAGTAAAAATACTGGGGATAATAATTAACAATGAACAGAGAATTAAAAATGTATTTACTTTTTTATATTTTTTATCACGAATTTTTGATCGAAGTGGGAATTTCATAAAGCGAACACCAATAAAAGTTGCAATCATGATAAAGGAACAGTTAATAATGAATAAATAAGAGGAACCAATAAAATAATTGAGATTTGTTGTCGCAATTGAATAACCAATCGTACAAACAGGTGGCATTAAAGCTGTCGCAATTGCGACACCAGGCACAATATTATTACTTCCTTTTTTTCTTGCACCAATAATTCCAGCAACTCCCCCTGAAAAAGCTATCAGAACATCCCACATCGTAGGAGCTGTTCGTGCAATAATCTCAGTACTTGGATAAGAAATAGGAGAAAGCCAAAAATAAATTGTCGCTACAGCGATACTTACACTCACTTCTACTAATAATAAATTTAAAGCTTCCTTTACGATTTGAAAATCTAAAACAGACAGACCATAACCAATCCCTAAAATAGGTGTCATCAATGGTGAAATTAACATAGCTCCTATAATAACTGCAACAGAGTTCATATTTAAGCCCACAGCAGCAATCACAATCGCACACATTAAAATAATCGAATCACTCATCTTTATTTTTAAATCTAAATTAATCTTTTCTCGAAATTCAGAAGCTGTATAATTTGTACTTTCCATTTCTATCTCCTATAAAATAAATCTAATATTTGTATCATTATACCATAGAAAATTAGACTCTTTTCTTTAAAACCTTCAAATTAAGAGTTTTTTTTCTCTAGAAAATTTTTAATTTCTTCTTTTACTTCTTCTAATTTTATTTTTTTAACTGGAAGATAATCTCTTAATCTTCGACGTATTCGTTTTGCATAAGATTTCCCAGATAATCGATGATCTAAAACAAGGACGACAGAGCGTTGATTTTTTCGACGATTAACTCGACCAACAGCTTGTAATAACTTCATTGTTGCCATCGGTAAATTAAAATCATAAAAAGGATTTTTAAACTGACTTGAAAACTTTCTCGTTAAAATATCATCTGGTCTTGAAAAAGGCAATCTTGGAATGACAAGAATTATCTTTTCCTGTTTTTCAAAATCAACTCCCTCCCAAAAAGCAGCCGTCACAAGTAAAAGTTGATAGCGTCCTTCATCAAACTGATGTTTGAGTATCTCATGCTGATTAGTCTGCTGTATTCCAATCGATAATTTCTCTTTCTGTAGCTTTTCAGCTGTCCAGTTGAGCAAATCATGCGAACTAAACAAAACAATTATCGGATATTTTAAAGTTACAAGTTGCTTAAGGTTTTCTACAATAAAGTCACTATAATCTTGAACAGAGCTATTTTTTACTGAAAGTCCATCTTCTATACTAATCAATTCTTGATTCTTAACCTGCTTTACAGCTAATTGATAAAGTTGATATTCTTCTTTCTTAAAGCCAAGCAGTCGAGGGAGTAAGACAAACTCTTTTGATAGTCCAAGAGATGCTGAAATAAAAATTGTTTTTAAATTTGGGGGTAAAAATCTTTTTAGCTGATAAAAATCTTTCAAACTTGACTTTAAAGTATTCTCTTCCATCCAATAAATCTTTTGTGAATCAGACATAAAATCTAGGAAATTTTCTAATTTTAAATCTGCGGCTATCTGAAGAATCTTTTCTCTTTTTAATTCCTTTTGAGCAAGTAAAGAGAGTAACTGATCTAAAGTCCGACGTTTTTTTCCAACATCCACCTCTAAGATTGTTTCTAAAACATCCAATTCTTTTTGATTTGATTTTTCTAAAAGAGGTAAAAGCTGCTGGCTTTCATCAATAACAAGAACTCGATTTTCTAAAAGTTCTGAATCTTTTTTTAGCAATTCTAATAAATAAGCGTGATTTATCACAATTACATCTGACTGTAAAGCTTGAGCCACTTGACGATTTATAAAATCAAAACCTCCTTCTCGACCTTGTGATGTAACTTTTTCAAACATCTCAACTGTCGTTGCATTTTTTGAAAGCTCTGAAAGTTCTCCTGTTTCTGTTTCAGCAAGCCAAACAAGTAATTTCATTTTAAAAATTTCAGTATTTTGTCCTTCAATTTCCTCTTGAAGCCAAGCTTGGAATTTTGTTAAAGAAATATAGTTTCTTACTCCCATTAACTTTGAAAAAGTAATCATGAACTCTTTCTGAAATTTTAAAGAAAGATCTTGAATAAGTTGCTCTTGTAAAATTTTTGTTGACGTGGAGAGGATTATATTTTCCCCTTCAGACAGTAAACTTAAAAGATAAGCCAAAGTTTTTCCTGAACCTGTCGTAGCTTCTATGAAACTTGCTTGCTTATTTTTTATATCTTTTGATATAATTTCAGCAATTTCTTTTTGGACTTTCCTTGGCTCAAATCCTAATTTTTTAATATTTTTAGAAAAATCTTGCCCTATTTTTCTTTCAAAATGAGGACTTTCTCTTCTCTTTAAAGCAATGGAAGTTAAAAAGTTAAATTCTTCTTCTTTTTCTTCAGATAAATCTTTGAGCTCTTCAATAAAACTTTTAGTTTCATAGCTTAGAGAACTCGCATGTTTTTGAATTTCTTCGAGTACTTTTTTAGGGAGAGTCAAGATTTTTTCTTGGATTTTCAGGAGCAAAAATGCAGTCTGCCTTGCATCTGAGAGAGCTGTATGTGAAGGTGAATTTTCAAGATTCAATTCTTCTTTTAAAAATTCTAGTTTATACTTTTCAAGTCTAGGGAAAAATATCTTTGATAATTCAACAGTATCTATTCTAGGATTATTTAAAGAATATCCATACTCAGCTAAACTTGAAGATAATAAGTTCCAATCAAATTTAACATTATGAGCAACAAAAGTCGTCCCTTTTAAGTACTTCAAAATTTCTGGAATAATCTCTGGAAAATCTGGTGCTAAATTAAGTTTCTCATCTGTCAATCCAGTTAAAGTTACAATCTTCTTTGTTAAACTTTCATGAGGATTAACTTCTGAAGAAAACTGATCTATAATTTTCCCATTTTCAAGAATTATAATCCCAATTTGAATAATTTTTTTCTTTTGATCTAACTTTGATGACGAGTCTGTCGCCTCTAGATCAACTACTGCATATCGTGTCATTTTATCTATTATAACAAATTTTAAGATACAATTAATCACATTTTAATTAAAAGACTCTTAAGATATATTCTCCTTACTTTTATTATGATATAATTTCTTATATGAATATTTTTATTATTGCTATTTTTATTAGTACTTACTTATTAGGTTCTATTCCTTCTGGTCTTTGGATTGGTAAGATTTTTTTTCATAAAAACTTACACGATTATGGCTCTGGAAATACTGGGACAACAAATACTTTTAGAGTACTCGGCTTTCGAGCTGGGATTGTTGTTTTATTTTTTGATGTTTTCAAAGGAAGCCTCGCTGTTCTTCTTCCATTCCTTTTCCATATTGATACAATCTCGCCTCTCTTTTTTGGACTAGCTGCTGTTTTAGGACATACCATTTCTATCTTTGACCATTTCAAAGGTGGAAAAGCCGTGGCTACTTCAGCTGGAGTTATTTTAGCCTATCAGCCTTACTTCTTTCTATTTTTAGCTGCTATTTTTATATTAATACTCTTTCTATTTTCAATGATTAGTCTCTCAAGTATGGTCACTGCCTTTATTGCGCTTATAACTCTTTTAATCTTTCCTAGTTTTCACTTTATTTTATCAGATTATGATTTTCTTTTTATCTTGATTGTTTCAGGCCTTTCTATTATTATTCTTATTCGGCACCGACTTAACATCTCTCGTATACGAAAAAGAGAAGAAAATTTAGTTCCTTTTGGACTTAATCTTTCACATCAAAAAAAAGAAATTTCTTAAAAACTAACTTTACTCGATAGAAATATAAGATTAACAATCAAAATAAAAACAGTATCTACCAGATACTGTTTTTCATATACTTATCACCTTCTCTTTTCTTTTACTAAATCCAGAAAAGACTTAAATCCAGAAGTTTCAAGTCCGAAGAACAAACTTCCATTTGTCTGACTTTTTACTTTTACCAGTTGGTTTAACTTGTAAATTTAATTTTATAAAGAGCTAAGAATTTTTCTGCATACTTAGCTAACTCACTGCTAAAAGCTTCCTCAGAAAGAGTGGGGTAAAGTTACTGATAAAAACATAAACCTACAAGTGAAACATTCATGCGTCCCTCAAATTTTTCAGGTGCATACTTTAGAAGATATTCTAATTCTAATCTTTCTTTTATCACACAACTTGTAGAATCAAAGTCTCTCACTCCTCCTTTGCTATGAGTCATAGAACTTTCTCGATAATGGTAGAGGTAAGTTTGTGCGCCATCAAATCCGATAATTTTATCTCCCATTAAGTCTACAATATCAGTAAAATAAATATCTTCAAGCGCCTAAGTTTATTAGAAAATTTGAGAGAAATGCTATTAACAAAATCACGTCGAAACCATTTTGCCCAAACAGTACCTTTGCTGTAATCCGAGAGATAACTGTAGTGAGTATGGATGAGCTCTGTCCCTGTTTGTCCTTACTTTCTATAACAAAGTCTGACATCAACATTTGTGCTTCAGAGTCAAAGTTTTCAGCCTTATAAAAATAAGCTAAGGCATTTTGACCATTTAACTCATCATCTGCATCAACGAACATAAACCACTTACTCTTACTATGATCAATCCCATGATTCACCGTCATCATTCACAAGATGAATATCAAAATCAGAAAAGTCAACTCCATGCTGTCACGAAATCGATCCTAATGGGGGGTGTAGTTCTTCTAGGTTTTATCCATAAAAGGGAATAATAATTGAAAGTTTTTTAATTTGGCTCATATTTTTAGACTGCTTTCTATGTTAAAAGAATTTTTATAATTATTTATTAAATACTTTTTAAAAGTATTATATATCATTTCGTATATAAAAAAATAGTGAGAAAGAAATTTTGACTTTGATAATTAAAAAATAAAAGATGAAAAATTAATTTCATCCTTTTATTTTCTTTAAGCCTTAAGATAACGTCGCATTGAAATAGTTGCTCCCACCGATCCGATGATAACTCCTAATGTAGCTAAAATAATAGCCATCATAGGAATAAATTTTGCGGGTGTATACAAATAAAGCTCATTTCCAGTAAGAGACGGCTGAAAGCCTTCATAAGCAATTCGATAAACAAAGAAAATTCCTACTACAGGTAAAATTGCTCCAATCAAACCAACCCAAGCTCCTTCTAAGAAGAAAGGCCAACGAATATATCCATTCTTTGCTCCAACAAGTCGCATGATTTGAATCTCACGTGAACGAGAAATAATTGTAATACGAATGGTATTGGAAATTAAGAATACCGCAATAAAAATTAATAGCCCAGCAAATACTGTTCCCCAAGTTCGAATAACTTTAGAAAATGCAAAAATCTGTTTAGTATTTGTTCCACCATTATTTGCATCATAAACAGATGAAAGTTCTTTAACTTTCTTCGTAACTGTATCCACATTTCCAGGCTCATCCACACGAATTATATAAGCATCATAAAGTGGATTCGCATCACCTTTATAAAGATTCCAAACCTCTCCTAAACTTTTAGTCAAGTTTTCAAGTTGTTGCTCCTTACTAGAAAACTCAATACTAGAAACATGTTCAATTTTTGAAATTTCATTATAAACTTTTTTATAGTTAGGGTTTGCAATCTGTGAATTTGCATCATCAGGATTTGTAATTTGCTGCTGCTGGTCATGCACATCTAACTTCATATAAGTGACCACACGAACATTACTTTCTAAATCTTTAGCAAGCTTGGTTGTATTTAATATAAGTGAGAGAAAAAGTCCTACCAAAACGAGAGTAATCATTACAGAAGAAACAGCAGCGATTGTCATCCATCCATTTCTCTTTAGATTCTTAAGCGAATCCCATACATGTCTAAAAAATACTCTAATCATCGTATCCGTACTCTCCTTCTTCTTGGTCACGGACAATCTGCCCATTTTCAATTGCAATTACTCGATGTTTTAAGGTGTTCACAATTTGTGAATTATGAGTTGCCATTAAAATTGTTGTTCCTTGGAGATTGATTTTTTCTAATAAATTCATAATTTCCCAAGAATTTTCAGGATCTAAGTTACCTGTCGGCTCATCAGCAATAAGTAGCTTGGGTGAATTAGCGATTGAACGTGCAATTGCTATACGTTGTTGTTCTCCACCAGATAATTCATCTGGGAAGGAACGAACTTTATGCTTTAGACCGACAAGATCTAAAACTTCCATAACACGCTTACGAATTTCATAAGGTCTTTTTCCAACAACTTCCATCGCATAGGCAATATTTTCATAAACTGTTTTTTTAGGTAAAAGTTTATAATCCTGAAAAACAACGCCAACAGAACGGCGAAGTAAAGGGACTTGTCTTTTTTTCATCCTTAAGAGATCAAAACCTGAAATTTTTGCATTTCCTTTATCGGGTCTTAACTCTCGGTATAAAATTTTCATGAATGTTGACTTACCAGCACCAGAAGGGCCAACTAAGTAAACAAACTCCCCTGCAGTAAGTGTTGCTGAAATACCACGTAAAGCAGTTGTTCCATTCGAATATCTTTTTGTCACATTGTTGAGTTCAACAATTGCCATATATAAATCTCCAATCTAAGACTATCACATTATTATAACATACTAATAAAAGTATCTCTTCCCCTTTTTTACAAAAGGAGTTTTTTGTTTATAAAGTTAGCCAACGAAGATATGCATCGATAAAACCATCGATTTCTCCATCCATTACTTTATCAATCTGACCATTTTCATAGCCTGTTCGGGTATCTTTTACTAACTGATAAGGCATAAAGACATAAGAACGTATTTGTGAGCCCCAACTAATTTCCGACTGTTCACCACGCAAAGCATCAACTTCAGCCTGCTGTTTTTCAAGCTCGAGTTGATAAAGCTTTGAACGTAACATATTATAAGCAATATCTTCATTTCCATACTGGGTTCTATCAATGGTTGACTGAACGACAATTCCAGTTGGAATATGAGTTAATCGGATTCCTGTGGAAACCTTATTTACATTTTGACCTCCTGCTCCTCCTGCATGGAAGGTGTCACGCTTTATATCAGACTTACTAATTTCTATCGTGATAGAATCATCAAGCTCAGGCATAACGTCGATTGAGGTAAAACTCGTATGCCTTCTATTTGAAGAATCAAATGGTGAAATTCTAACCAAACGATGCACACCTTTTTCAGCCTTTAGATAGCCAAAAGCATTATGCCCTGTAAATTTTATCGTTACAGACTTAAGTCCAGCCACATCACCATCTTGATAGTCTAAGATACTCACTTTAAAGTTATGAGCTTCTCCCCAGCGTGTATACATTCGCATCAGCATTGAACCCCAATCCTGTGCTTCAGTACCACCTGAGCCTGGATGAATTTCTAAAATTGCATTCATATGATCATATGGTTGGTTGAGTAAAATATCTAACTCAAAAGATGAGATTTTCTTTGAGAGCTCTAAAGTTGACTCTTCAAGTTCAGTTTTTAATTCTTCATCTGCTTCTTCTTGTAACATTTCAAGAAGTGCCCCATTTTCCTCAGAGAGGTTTGCCATTTCTTTATAACCATTAAATTGTGCTTTTAAAGCATTAGATTTATCAATCGTTTTTTGAGCTTCTGATTGATTGTTCCAAAAATTAGGATCAAGCATATCATTATCTAAAAGTGCAATATCTTCTTCTAATCTTTCTAAGTCTAAAGATTTTGCAATTTCAAGAATCTTTTTTTCTTGCTCTTCTAAGATTTTACGTATTTCTGAAAATTCCATATGCTTATTTTAGCATATTTATAGGTGTTTATGATACTGAAAGAATTATTTCTTCCTTTCAAGCTTATTTAAAGCCCATTCAGCAGCATCTACCATGTAATCTCTAGGATCATTTTCTATAATTTCTCGAAGTTTTGGAATTGCTGTTTTGTCATTGGCATTGGCCAATGCATAAATTGCATTACGTTGAATAGGATTTTTTCCTCGCCAGCTTCCTGCCATATGTCCAAATTTTTCTTTAAATTCTCGATTTGTTAGCTCTTGAAGGGGAATTAATTCTGGATAAACAAGCTCAGGTTCTGCCTCAAGTTCTGGATGAAAATGATTATCAATTCCTTTATTATAAGGGCAAACTAACTGACAAATGTCACATCCATAAATAACTGTCTTCATCTTTTCACGATATTCTTCGGCTAACATCCCTTTATTTTGTGTCTGAAAGCTTAAACAACGTTGGGCATTTAATCGTCCGTCACCTAACAAGGCATTTGTCGGACAAAAGTCAACACAACGTGTACAATCACCACATCCATAATCAACTGCCTCATCTTCTTCAATCTCAAGATTTGTAATCAACTCACCAAGATAGAGCCAAGAACCATACTCTTTACTAATAAGTAAACCATTCTTTCCTATAAATCCAATACCTGCACGAGCAGCAACTGCAACATCAATAAGTGCTCCTGTATCTACCATCGCTTTATAATCAAACTTTCCTGCTAACTCTTCAATACCTTCAGCAAGAGCTTTCATCTTTCGTCTTAAGAGAAAATGATAATCCTCTCCCCAGCTAGCACGTGCAAAAGAACCACGACGAAAGTCTGTTTTGGGAGCTTTTTTACTTTTAGAAGGGTAAGCGATCGCAATCGATATAATTGTCCTTGCATTTTCTAAAGAAAGTTTAGGATCTAATCGCTCATCTAAATTTTTATGTTCAAATCCACTTATATGTCCGTTTTCCTTTTGTTCAATTAACGAGCGACGAAGATACTCAAAATCATCAGCTTTTGTAAAGCCAATCTTTTGGATATTCAAATCTTTTGCTAATTTTCTTATTTCTTCTTTTAGATTCATGCTATAATTTTATCATGAAAAAGGACTTTAATAAACAAAAAAATCAAAGATTAGCGATTATAAGTGACTTTCATCTTGATTCTAATCATTTTTCTGATTTAGATTATCAATTATTTAATCATTTTTTAGAGGAAGAAAAAGTGACAGACTTACATTTTGCAGGTGATATTAGTAATGATTTTCAAAATTTAACTGCTCCTTTTTTTCAGACTCTTTCAGAAAAGTATAAAGTCAGTTATAATTTAGGAAATCATGACATGTTAAATTTAACAGAAGATGAGATAAATGATAAAGATTTTTTTATCAAAGACTTAGGTCAAAAAAGAATAATTGCATGTCATGGTTGGTATGATTATAGCTTTTATGAACAAAATCATTCAAAAATACTTCATTTTAAAAATAATTTTTACTTCGATAGAAAAATTCATCGAACATTAACAGACAAAGAAATTACAGATCAGATTTTATGGCGTTTAGAAGATATTTTAAAAAATGAGAAAAAAGAAATTCTTTTAATCCTACATTTTGTCCCTCATTCTTCATTTATTATTAAAACACGATATGAAAAATTTTCAAGATTTAATGCTTTTTTAGGCTCTCAGAGATTTCATGAACTTTTCATTCGATATCCTCAGATAAAAGAAGTTATCTTTGGACATATTCACCAACGTTATTCTCCTCAACTCATCGATGGTATTTTATATCATGCAAAGCCTCTAGGCTATACTTATGAATGGCAGATTTTACAAGATTTTTTCTTAGCCTTTCCTGAACTTAAAATCTCTCATTCTCAACAAATTAGAAAACAATATAATGCTATAAAAAAAAGCCCAGAATGGCTTAACTTTCGGCAAGAAAATCTAAAAAAGGAATTTAAATTAGCAAGTCATTTCATTGATTTTTAAAAAATAACAAACATTAAAGTTTGCTATTTTTTATAATTTAATCTTTACAACAGCTAGTAAAATAGCTCCTAAAGCAAAAAGTAAGCCTCCAAGTGTAAGATAAGTTAACTCCTTTTTAGTCTTTTTCTCTCCAAGAAATAAAATACTTCCAATTGTTGATAGAAGAACACCTAGCTGAGAGAAGGTTAAGGCAATCGTAATTCCAGCTTCATTTGCGGCAAGTAAAAGAAAGACATTTCCTAGCCCCCATTGTAGACCTAAAAGCATATTTTTTCCAACTTCTTTTGTCATTGGGACTTTTCCTCCTGCCAAAATCAAAGCTCCAGCAATCATTCCAAATGACATCGGTAAAATAATCGTCAAGGTATCAACTTCGATTCCCCAAAAGAGTTGAGCCAAGTTATTAAACAAAGTAACATAAGTAACATATCCTATCGTTGAATAAATTAAAGCAATAAAACCTTTTGATAAATTTAAACCTTCAAACTCTACAGTATTTTCAGGATCTTTTTTTGCTGAAAAGTAAAAGGCAATAATCAATACTGCAAGGGCTAAAAATCCAACAATATATTGGATAGGACGTATCCATTCTCCAAATACAAATACTCCCAAAAGAGCTGCAAGTACAAGCTGAAAACCACCTGAAAGTGGACTAGCCATCGCAACTCCTAAGTATTTCATTGAATAAAACTGACCAGATTGTCCAACAGACCAAATCAATCCTCCTACAATACCTAATAAAATAATCTGCCAGCTTAACTCTGGTCGACGAATGAGAAAGACTACAAAAGCAAAAATAAAAGCTCCTAAAGTCATACCTAAAGTCTGCTGTTTCGCAGAACCACCAATAAAATTGGCGACAAAGCCAATCAATCCCCAACAAATCATTGGGACAAGTGCATACATAATTCCTAACATAGACTACTATTTTAACATACTTTTACATCTTCTAATAAAATTAAAAATCTTATTTAAAACTAAATAAGATTTTTTTATTAACTCAACAAACTTGCAGCGGCATCATCTAAAATAATCGTAACATTCGGATGCTTTTGTAAAATACTTGCAGGTAATTCTTCTGTAATTTCTCCTTCAATCATTCCCTTTACTGCCAAAGCTTTAGATTCTCCAAATGCCATGAGTAGAATCTCTTTTGATTGCATAATACTTGCAATCCCCATCGAAATCGCTTGACTTGGTACATCCTCAGATTTTTCAAAAAAACGTGCATTAGCTGTAATTGTAGAAGGTGTTAGATCTACCAAGTGAGTTTTTGTTTCAAAGCTTGTTCCAGGCTCATTAAAACCAATATGCCCATTTTGTCCAAGACCTAAAATCTGCCAGTCAATAGGATATTGCTCAATAATTTGATCATACTCTTTTGTATATGCTTCTAAATCTGTTGCCTTTCCATTAGGTAAAAACGTTGCCCTCAAAGGTTTAATATTAAAAAGATGACTTTGCATAAAATAACGGTAAGACTGCTCTGAGCCTCCATCAAGGCCAACATACTCATCAAGATTGATACTAATAAGATCTGATAAGTTTAAGTTTGACTCTGTAATTTTTTTATAAAACTGAATTGGCGTTGAGCCTGTTGCCAATCCAAGTACTTTTGCACCTTTTTCTAAAGCCCTTTGAAAAATATCAAAGGCAACGTTAGCTGCTTCTTCTTGATTTTTAACTTTAATTATTTTCATTAAAAAATTCTCCTTATATTATCGGTATACACCAATTATACGTTTTCATTTCTTTAATGTCAAGAAGAAAAATTTATAAATATTTTTCTAAACTTAATGCAACAGCATCTTCATCATTTGTTTGAGTAATTTCATCTGCTTTTTCTTTTAAAATGTCCAGAGCATTTCCCATGGCTATTTTAAAGGAGACATTATCAAACATAGCCAGATCATTTTCATGGTCACCAATTGCTAAAGCGTTTTCCTTACTTATATTCAATCTTTTTAAAAGAAGAGAGATGGCTGTTCCTTTATTTATTCCTTTCAAGTTACAGTCAATTGTTACTGTTGATGTTGACAGAGCCTCCACCTCTTCAATTTGATTGAGTTCTTTAACAAAAGAAGAGTTTTCTTTTCCTGACAAATTAATTAATGAAGCATTTAAAATTAAAGACTTTTTACTTTTAGCTAGCTCTAAAACTTCTGCTTTTCCCTTTTCTAAAATTATCTCTAATTTTTTTTGTTTCTCTTTATTTAAACTAAGCCCATTTAAATCAAAATAATTTTTTTCAGACGTATTCCAAACAATACTTAAATTTAATTTTTGAGCTATTTCTTTAATTTTTAGGCAATTTTCTTCTCCTAAAAAAGAAGAAGTAAATCCAGTCTCATCTTCTATCCAAGCTCCATTTGATGCAATAAATGGGACTGAAAGTTGGTACTTTTTTAGTAGTTGCCTAACATCTTCAGGTGACCGTCCAGAGTTAATATATATTTTCTTTCCTTTATTGAAGGCTTGATGAATAGCTAAAATATTTCTTTTTGAGATTTTTTGTTCTTTATCTAATAATGTTCCATCTAAGTCTATAAATGCAATTTGATACATATGTCTCCTTTATTTTAAAATAGGTGCAGATATACTACACCTTTTTTATTATTTTTCCATAAATAATTTTTGACCTAAGTCAGCTAAAAATTTCAGACTGCCTTTAGCTTTTCTTTCAAATGTTTGTCGGTCTACTTCAATCAGTCCAAAAGTCATCGCATAGCCCAACTGCCATTCAAAATTATCGAGGAGTGACCAGTGTAGATAGCCTAACACAGGCAAGCCATCATCAACACAGTTTTTTACTCCTATTAAAGCTTTTTCGATAAATTCAACCCTCTCTTCATCATGATGAGTCGATACTCCATTTTCAGTTACAATAATTGGAATATTTAACTTATTATAAACAAAGCGAATTACATTTTCCAGACCTTCAGGGTAAAATTCATAGCCTGATTCTGTCTTTCTAGCTGTTTCACTCAGACTAACTCGACCATTTTCATCCAAAATACGACGAGTATAGTTTTGAAGGCCCAAAAAATCATCATCTTTTATTGAGGGAATATAATGGAGAAATTCTTCTTCTGCTTCTTTCTGTCGATTTTCTTCACCATTTTCAATAGCTTGTAAATCATGTAAAGAAAGCGTCACCCCTACTTTTAAGTTAGGATTTATTTCTTTTATCAGATCACGCGCTTTCACATGACAACGCATGATGATAGCATCTCCCTCTACTGTCCTTGGAGCAAGAAATGAATTCTTCATCAACTCAGTCTGTTTTAACAGACGATGATTATTTAGACCGACTTGAACTTCTCCATTTTGTCCCTTCCTCATCTCTGCAATTTTCTTAGCAATTTGAAGACCCATATTAGCTTCATTTATTGTACAAATGTACTCCATATACTTACCAAGTTGTTCCACAATATATTTGGTATAATTTGCAAATCGTTCGATAACTTCTTCATTTTCCCAGCCTATATCTCTTATTAACCAAGCTGGAGAGGAAAAGTGGTGTAAAGTGACGATAGGCGTTATTTCTAACTTCTGGCAGTACTTCAAGACTTCCTCATAGTGCTTTAGCTCTTTTTCATCAAACTGATCTGGTACTGGCTCAATACGTGCCCACTCTATCCCAAAACGATAACTATTAAAGCCTGCTGCCTTTAATAAGTCTAAATCTTCCTTGTAGCGATGGTAGTGATCGACTGCTGAAAGAGAAGGTTCTTTATAAATAGAGTCTTTCATATTTTCTAATTCCCAACAATCACTATGAATATTATTTCCCTCTACTTGATGTGCAGCTGTTGCTGTACCAAGTAAAAATAACTCTTCTGACATTTAAAGTTCCCTTCCATTTGTTTTTATCACTTGTTGGTACCAGGCAAATGAATCTTTCTTATAGCGTTTAGAATCGCCCTTCCCATCATTATCTCTGTCCACATAGATAAAACCATAGCGTTTTTTCATCTCACCTGTTGAACAACTCACCAAATCAATAATTCCCCAAGAAGTATAAGCCAAAAGTTCTACCCCATCCTTAATTGCCTCAGATATTTCTTTAAGGTGACGACGTGTATAATCAATACGATAATCATCGTGAACTTTTCCATCCACAAACTCATCTACTGCTCCTAGTCCATTTTCAACAATCATCAATGGAATTTGATAACGATCATAAAGTTGATTCATATAAACTCTAAGGCCTACTTCATCAATCTGCCAGCCCCAGTCACTTGCTTCTAAGTTAGGATTAGGCTCACCTATTGAAAAATTACCAATCATAGACTCATCTCTTTGACTTGAAATTACATTAGACATATAATAACTAAAAGCCAAATAATCCACTTTCCCCGATGCAATAATGTCTAAATCAGACTCTTGAATATCTAAATGAATCTTATTTTCTTCAAAGAAACGTTCTATATATCTTGGATACTTACCACGTATCATCACGTCACAGAAAAAGAGGTTACTTTGCTGATGCTTTAAATTTTCTAAAACATCATTTGGCAGACAGCTTTTTGGATAAGACAACATTCCAGCTAGCATCATTCCAATCTTTGATCCTGGTATTATCTCGTGGCAAAGCTTAACTGCTTTTGCACTTGCTACAAACTGATGATGTGCACCTTGATAAATATCCTGAAGATAGTTTTTATCTTTAGGATTTAAAATCATACCTCCACCTAAATAAGGCATAATTTTAATCACATTAATCTCATTAAAGGTCATCCAATACTTTACTTTATCTTTATAGCGTTTAAAGACTGTTTCAGCATACTTTTCAAAAAATCCAATTAACTTACGATTTTTCCAACCACCATATTCCTTTAATAAATGAAGGGGCATTTCATAGTGCGACAGTGTAATAATTGGTTCAATATTATACTTTAAAAGTTCATCAAATAAACGGTCATAAAATTCTAATCCTTTTTCATTTGGACTCTCATCATCACCCTTAGGAAAAATCCTGCTCCAGGCAATACTTGTACGTAAACATTTCAGTCCCATTTCAGCCATCAATGCAATATCTTCTTTATAATTATCATAAAAATTAATCGCCTCATGACTGGGATAAAAATACTTTTCTTGTAGTTCAGGTTTAATATTAAATAAACGCTCACGAACATCCGCATAAGGAAGGACATCTACAGTACTCATCCCTTTACCATCTGATAAATAGGCACCTTCACATTGATTTGCAGCTAAAGCTCCACCCCATAAAAAGTTCTCTGGAAATACTTCTGTCATTTTTTCTCCTTTATTTCTATTTTATTAAAAGCAAGTCATTTTCAATAATCCACTTATCATACTAATCTTCTTTTACTAGTTCTTTTTGTTCCTCTTGCTCTGATTGGTAAGAATCATTATCTAAACTCTTAAAAAATGGAAGATAAGCAAAGAACCAGAATACTATAAGTAGAGCTTGGAATAATGCGACTTTCCATCCTCCTTGCATAAGTCCCATCAAGATAATTGGAGTTCCTGTTGGTAAAGACACACCCATCAATGGTGGCAAAACACCAATAACTGTCAACACATAGCCTGCTAAAAGTGACAAGGTTGGAACAAAAATATGTGGAATCGCCAGTTTAAAGTTCAGAACAATTGGTGTTCCAAAAATAAGAGGTTCTGTAATTCCAAAAATACTTGGGATAATGGAAAGCTTACCAAGAGATTTATAACGCTGGCTTTTGGCAAATAACATCGCCAGGGCAAGACCTACACCACCACCTGCAAAAGTATAAACCATATAAGAAGACATTCCAAACATTTCTGTCAAGGGTTGACCTGCTTGTGCTGCTGTCAAGTTCGTAATATCTGAAATTGTCCATACAGATCCTACAACTGGAATAATCAACATTGGACCATGAATACCCAATAACCATAAACTTTGAGTTAAGATAACAATAAATAAAATCGTGATAATGTTTGTTCCAAATCCTTGAAGAGGTGTCTGAATAAGAGTAGTCATCGCTTGGTGGAAAGAACCAAAAGGTGTCAAGGTAAAGATTTCAGCAATAATCGCAAAGAAAAAGATACCTACAACACCCGGAATAATAGCTTCAAAACTTGAGGAAATAACAGGAGGTACTGAATCTGGAAGTTTAATTGTCCACTTTTTCTTTTTAATAAAGACAAAGATAATGGCTGAAAGAAAACCAACAAACATGGCAGCAATCATCCCACTACCACCTAACCAAGTCGTAGGAAGTGAGTAAGCAATACGCCCATACTCATCAGCCACACTGTTAAATGGTGTTAAAATCAGAAATGAAACTAAGGCGATAATACCCGACAGTAAACCATCTTCCTCCTTATTTTTTGCATAAGCATAAGCAATACCAAAGACCATATATAGTGCCATTAAATTAGTTGTACATAAGGTTACCAAATCAAAGGCTGCTTTTAGATGTGTCATTTCTAAAAACGATTGATAAGGTTTCCATGTAATACTACTATTTAAGATAGTTGCAATAGAGCCTGCCATCATAGCTGGAAATGTTGCCATCATCCCTGCCATTAAGGCTTTAATACCTGCCATACTATTTAATTTACCGATTTTAGGATTTATCTTTGCGGCAAATTCTTGTATTTTATTCATTATTTTCTCCTTTTTTAAATTTTTATTTTAATAAATCTAATGCATCTGACAGCACTTTTTCGCCATTCATCGTCCCGTAGTCAATCATATCAATCAAGGCAACTTTTACACCACGAGGCTCAAAATCTCCTTTTAAGTTCTCAAACTCATAACTAATTTGTGGGCCTAACAATAAAATATCTGGTATCTCATTTTTTTGTCTAAATGTTCCTTCTGAAAGTGCCTTAATTTCAAATTCTCCTTCCTTACTTTTTGCAACTTCTTTCATACGTGATACCAACATACTTGTTGACATTCCAGCAGCACAAACTAATGTTATTTTTATCATTTTCTCTCCTATTTTTTATGTAAAGCAATAATTTCTTTTGCTAAGTCTTTAACCGTTAATGCATTCATCAAATGGTCTTGTGCATGAATGGTTAAAAGTGAAATATTTATCGACTCACCTGCTGCTTCAGACTGGATTAACTTGGTTTGAAAATTATGTGCCTCTGTTAAATCTAATTCACACTCCTTCATAAAAAGTTCTGATTTTTCAAAATCTCCTGCCCTTGCAGCAAAAATGGCTTTCATTGCACTGCTACGACCATTTCCACCTTTTATGATAAGTTGCATTAAAATTTCTTCATCCTTATTCATTGATAGCCCTTTCATTATTTTATAATCTTAGTATAAATCTTTTAAAATAAAACTCAAGACAAAAAATTACCACTTTAAAGTGGTAATTTTTTAGGTTAACAATAATTTAATCAAATGTTCGTAGTTGGGCTCTTCAATCAAACTTTCTACTTTTTCTTTATTAAATAAAAACTCTGTTGTCAGTTCATAAAAGCGATCAATATTATCATCTTTTTCTTCCGTCATCACAATCATAAAGATAACTTGTACCTCATATTTCCCCCAGAATACTGGTCTTGAAGAAATAAAGACACTCACAAAATTATCTTCAGCTTCAATAGCTTGATGAGTATGTGGCATTGCAATTTTATCTGTGAAATCTGTAAATCCCAACTCTTCTCTTTTAAAGATTGAGTTTGTAAAATCTTCTGGGAGTTTAAAGTACTTTTGAGCTTCTTGCGACATATATTTTATAATCTCTTCTTTACTTTCTAACTCTAAATTAGAAAAGAAAAGTTCTTTTTTATAATAGTTCTTTAAAAATTCAAGATTTCCTCTCTCAAACATCTCACGGTAATGCATAATCTCATCTCCATTAGGAAAAAGATCAATTTCAAAAACAGGAACAGTAAGCTCCATATTAATTGAAATTGTAGTAAATACATAATCAATATTTTTTTTCTTAAAATCAAAGTTTGTAAGATCAGCAACTGTACATTCATAAATATTTTCAATATAGCGTCCAAATGCTTTTCGATACTTATATTTAAATAACTCTACACTTGCTTTCCCTGAAATATAGATCAAGACAATATTTTTCTTTTGAATTTCCTTTTCTCTTTTTTCTAAGGCTAGAGCAAAAATTAAAGCAAAAAATGCAACCTCATCTTCAATAAGCTGATGACCATAGTATTGATTCAAAATAACACAAGCTTCTGTCGCAATTGTATAAGCATAGCTAAACTCAGTTTTTATTACCTCTAACATCTCATTTTTTAAAGGAATAGAGTAATTCATTCGAATATCTAAAGGAACCATATGTTGGCTGAGATTAATCTTTAAATTAAAGTTATCTCTAAAATCAATATCAAATACTGTATAAATATGTTCCAACATCTGATCTATTAAATCAGATATTATTTCTGAGATTGTAAAGTTTGAATTTTTTAACAAGCGATTATCTGATGAAATCTTACTTGCAAGATGAATGGCTAAATAATAAATTTCATCTTCATTATACTTTATATTTAAAGGTATTTCTAAGTCTTCTGTTAACTCTTTTACAATACTAAAAATTTCTTGATTTATAATTTCATCATTTCTAATATGTCCAATAAAGTGATCCTTCTTAAAACGCATACTATTAATATAAATATGAATCACTAATCTATCCAAGGAAGTTTCAGATATCTTAATCTGATGCTTCTCAAAAACAGAGATAATCACCTGAGCAATCACACTCATTTCCTTAATTTGTTTAGGACTTTTTTTAAGGCTCTGATTATATTTTATAACATTATTAGCCAAACAAATCCTTTTATTAACTTCTTCGCCAATGACCTTAATCCCATAATTAGGCTTTCGATCTAAAATTAAATAATTACTTTTAAGGATATACTTGACCGTTTTCATGTCATTAATAACTGTATTTCTTGAGACATATAAGAAATCACAAATATCTTCTATTTTTACATATTTTTCTTTTTCCAATAAGTAAACAAGGATATAGGAAATACGCTCTACTGGGGTTGTTGGAAGTTGATAACTATCTTTTTCATTTTCTAAAAAAATTTTTTCATATTTATTGAAATCATTCTTTTTGAGCTTATAGCCTTTTCCATGACGTGAAATAATCTCACTATCATAGTTTTTTAATAAATCATTTAAATCTGAAATTCGATTTCTTACAGTCTTTTCACTTACCTTAAGCAAGCTTGCTAAATCTTTAGCAGTTACATATCTATCTGTATAAATATTATTTAAAAGGTCTAAAAATTTATCTTCCACTCAATACTCCTTTATACTCCTTTGTTATGACTAAATTAAGTATAACATATTCTAAAGGCATATAATTATCCTAATTTTTATTAAAAAAAACAGTCTAATTTCTAGACTGCTCTATTTTATTCATCTAAGTAAAATTAATAACTACTAATCTTCTTTTGACGCTGCAACTAAAAGAGAAAGTTCTTCTAATTGATTTTTACTTACTTGGCTTGGTGCTTGACTCATCGGATCAATTGCCTTCGCATTTTTAGGGAATGCAATCACATCACGGATATTATCTGTTCCAGCAAGGAGCATGATAATCCTATCTAAACCAAAGGCAAGTCCTCCTTCAGGTGGATAACCATACTCCATCGAATTAATCAAGAAGCCAAATTGACTCATTGCTTGTTCTTGGCTAAATCCTAAGGCTTCAAACATCATTGCCTGCATCTTTGGATCATGAATACGTAGGGAGCCACCTCCAATTTCATAACCATTTAATACAATATCATAAGCATGAGCACGGACAGTTTCCAAATCTTTAGACTCTATTTTTTCCATATCTTCTTCAAAAGGAAGGGTAAATGGATGGTGACTAGACATATAACGTCCTTCTTCTTCACTCCATTCAAACATTGGAAAGTTTACAATCCAAAGAAAGTTAAATTTACTTTCATCGATTAAGTTCATTTCCTTAGCAAAGCGGTTTCGCATTGCCCCTAAAGTTGCAGCAGCAACTTGCTTACTTGCAACAGAAAATAAAATCAAATCTCCAGACTGAGCTTGCATTTTCTCTAACAGCTGAGCTCTTGATGACTCATCAAAGGCTTTTGCTAAACTTCCAGTGATAGAGTCTGCAGTTACTTTTAACCAAGGAAGATTTTTTGCTCCATATTGTTCGGAATGCTTTGCCAACTTATCCAAATCAGCACGAGAGTATTTATCTGCTGCCCCTTTTACATTGATAGCTTTAACCTGTCCATCTAACTCTAAAATTGCATTAAACATTGGAAAGTCCATTGACTTTGCTAGATCTGAAAGGTCTATCAGCTCCATTTCAAAGCGAGTATCTGGTTTATCAGAACCATAGCGTGCCATCGCCTCCTGATAATCCATCCTTGGAAACGGTGTAACAATATCAATTCCCTTACTTTCTTTCATCACTCGCTTAAGCATTCCCTCAGCAAGCGTTTGGATTTCCTCTTCACCAATAAAAGCTGTCTCTACATCAATCTGAGTAAACTCTGGCTGGCGATCTCCACGCAAGTCCTCATCACGGAAGCATTTGACAATCTGATAATAACGGTCAAATCCTGCATTCATAAGTAGCTGCTTATTTATCTGAGGACTTTGTGGTAGAGCATAAAACTCCCCTGCCTGTCTACGACTAGCTACCAGATAATCTCTCGCTCCTTCAGGTGTTGATTTTCCTAAAAATGGTGTTTCAATCTCTATAAATTCATTTTCATTAAAAAATGAACGAACCGCCGTTGTTACTTGATGACGAAGCCTAATATTTCTTGTCATTTCTGGGCGTCGAAGATCTAAATAACGGTATTTCATCCGAGTATCATAGTTTGTGTCTATCCCATCTTTAATTTCAAAGGGAGGCGTTAGAGAGCG